>NZ_CP046566.1:305833-611666 GCF_009740285.1 Phnomibacter ginsenosidimutans | reverse complement strand
AGGTTGGAAGGTTAACATGGTGACGAGGTTGTAAGTGCATGTTTTCCCCTACTTAGCCGCTCCACTAACATCCAACATCTGTCATCTGTCATCTCATTTCTGTACCAAGGTTGAAGGTTTCTCAACTCTTCTCCCCTTCCATTGGTAGCTGCCAAAGCGGCCCAGCCAGCCGGCAATGATAGTGTACACAATATGGTGCAGTTGCAACACATGAAACCAGTTGAGCCATTGCTGCTGCTGAAAAAACTGCGCTACCGGTGCCAGAAACAAAAACTCCACCATGGTTTTAAGCACCAGTGCCAAGCCAAAGGCCAACAACAGTTTGGGCATAGCCGCCACCAGGCCAACAATCAAAGCCAATAGTAAGCTTACATTCAGCACATACACCAGCAGCAACACAGCAATGATGCGTTTGTCCTGATAGTATGCAGCCTTACTGGCCCAGCGGATGCGCTGCTGAAAAAAGGCTTTCCACGTAGGGCAAGGCTGCGTGTACACAATGGCATCCGTGCTTTTGAGCCAGCCTACAGCATCAGGATAGCGTTGCCATATTTTATGCATCAACAGCATATCATCGCCGGTAGGCAATGCGTCTATACCTGCAAAACCATTTACTTCTTCAAACGCTTTTTTACTGTACGCAATATTGGCGCCATTGCACATGGCATGAAACTTTTTACTAACGCTGGCTGCCGTAATACCCTGCAAGGTTAAAAAATCGAGTACCTGAAACACCTGCAATACCTGCTGCTGTTTGGCAATGTATTGAACCGGCGCTGCTATGAATTGCCAGCCTTTTGTTTCGTGAGCATGCACCAAAGTCATGAGCCAGTTGGGTCCCACAGCACAATCGGCATCGGTGCATACAATGAGTTGGCCTGTAGCTTTAGAAATGCCATACTCGATGGCTCTTTTTTGTGCGATTGTGCAGCTGGCGGCACCGAAACCACTTGCACAAATGCATGCTGGTGAGCAAAGGTTGTTGCAATGGCAGCAGTATCATCTTCCGATGCATCATCAAGTACAATGATTTGTAAAAAGTTGGCAGGAAAACGTTGCGCCACAAGGCTTTTGAGGCAGGCAGCAATATTGGCGGCTTCATTGCGGGCCGGCACCAACACAGTTACTGTAGTGTTGGGTTGATAATCTGCCGGCACTTGCGGATACAAGGGCAACGACTGCCACGCAGACTTGTACCACAGCACCAATGCTGCATACGCTACGGCTAATAAAATGATTGCATACCACCACCACATGGCTGCAAGATACGGGAGGCGCTGCGCTATTGTATGGGCATAAAAAAAGCCTCCCGAAGGAGGCTGAGATTTTTTTGAAGCTTGGCTTACCAACGGCTCTTGTTGTAGGCAGGGCGTGCAGGACGCTCTTCACGAGGACGGGCTTCGTTTACACGGATAGCACGACCATCGGCCATAGCACCATTCAACTCAGCAATTGCTTTGTTAGCAGCAAGCTGTGTCGGGCATTTCAACAAAACCAAAACCGCGGCTGCGGTTGGTGTCACGGTCAATTACAACACGTGCACTTGAAACTTCTCCGTAAGGAGTAAAAAATTCTCTCAGGTCTTCGTCTTGTACAGCGAAGCTCAGGTTCGAAACATAAATGTTCATCTGATTAGCAGATAAAAAATGAAAAAAATACTTGAGGCAAAGGCAAATAACGAGGGAGGCGATACTAACTAACCAGAACGGCTGAGCAGATAAGACTGACCTGAAAAAATGCAAATAACTCAAATTGACCGGGCGAAGGTAAGTGTATCAGATTAGAATGGCTGTTAATGTTTTGTGACCACGTTCTTTCTCTACTTCAACCACTCGCATGCTTTCAGGCATTTTGCGCAGGCAAATCCACAGTCTTTACTGGTTCTCTTTTGCAGCTTTATGAATTTTTTACTTTTTTTGGTTGGTCTTCATTATGCACACCATAACACAAACTCATGAAACAGCTTTCCCTGCTAGCGATTAGCTTCTTCTGCACTCTTATATGCCATCAAAGTCTTGAAGCACAAAACGTTGGTATAGGTGTGGCTACTCCTACTGAAAAACTGGATATAGCCGGCGTTGTAAAAAGCACCGGCATTAAAATTGCCGGTCAAAATGTTCTTGAACTGGGAAGCGGTCTTACCAAACAAACAGACAATGGCAAACTGGGTTTGAATGTTTTTGGCGAAGCCAATACGCTCAGCATTGTAGGTGGCGGCACCGATGCTAACGGCATTGATCGACGGATAAAAATGTGGGCTGACGGCGGCACCATATTTACAGGTGGTGCGCAGTTTGGCAATAATGTAGGTATTGGTACAGCACCTGGCAGCTTCAGGCTGGTACTTCGTTCTAATAACAGTAACCTGCTGTCACTGGAAAACAGTACCGCCATGGGCACTAACGTTGCCACAACACTCAATTTTGGCGGATCCAATTATACTGCGGCACAAATACAATCGATAGGCACCAGTAGCAACACTGCCCGGCTGGGCTTTTTTACAGGGTATAGTTTTTCTGGTGGTCTTCATTTGATGCAGGAACGACTTAGCATTGCCAACAACGGATATGTTGGCATTAACACCAGTAGCCCCGAAACAAACCTTCATGTACGTGGCAATATCCGAATTACAGATCTTGTAGGAACGGGTAACCGCCCCATATATGCCGATGCGCAAGGCAACCTGACCGACTCAGCAGCCAGCTATACGCTGATGCTAAATGCGGCAGATTTCATGCCGGTGAGTACCAATAGCAACAGCTACCTTACTGTAGACAGATCCACGCCTGGCAGCGAGTTATATTACTTCAGAAATACTACCGGTGGCGCAACCGCCGGGAGTGGGTATTTTACCACTCCGCTTAATTTACCCAAGGGTGCCCGAATCACAGAAATAACCGTATACTACAGAAGCAAGAAGCCCGAAAACAACCTTGATGTATCGAACCTGGCATACAAAATGGGGGCCATGGTATACAGCCAAGGTGTAGATCCAACCTTTGGCGGTATCAGCGTAAAGGCAAAACTCATTACTGATAGCGATTACTCCATATCTACCAGTACCTGGACGGTGAGCGGAGGTGGCGCAGCAGTATCAGGCACCACTAAAACAGCAGGCAACCTATTTACACCAACAGATGGGTTGTCTAATTCGCTGGTGATTTGGAGCCACTGGATGCAGGCTGGCGGAACAGCCTATAGCACCACAGACTTTATGAACTATAGCTTTTGGCCCAATAATGGCGGACTAATGTTTCATTCGGTAAAGCTGACCTACTCTTTTTGAAATAAGGCCTCACTTCAATCGCTAAAACAAATGCAGGACTGGTGCAGTCACTGGCTGATTGTATTGCCAGTTGCTGAAGGGCTGGGCGATGCGGAGGGCCCCGCAGCAGGCGGGGGTGCGTAGCCACAGGCGGAGCACGGCACCCCGGTGCAGCGCCTACCCTAGCCGGGGCATGCACCTGGCCGACAGCCCCAAAAAACATTCACTTTTTAGCGATTTGGATTTTTGAATGAACCGCCTATCTTTGAATAGTTGCATAAACAACTATATGTCAAACAACCAATTCAGAAGAGGCGAACTCTACTTTGTGATTACGGGTGTGGCCAACACCGCCCTTGCCCGCCGGCTGCAGCGCCATTTCAGAGACAATGGCATTGAGCTAACCGTAGAGCAATGGAGTGTGCTGGTACACCTGTGGAAGCAGGACAATGTGAGCCAGCAGGAGCTCTGCCACAAAACTTACCGCGACAAGCCGAGCATTACCCGACTGTTAGACAACCTTGAAAAAATGGGTTTGGTAGAACGCAAGGGAACGCCCGACGACCGCCGCATCAACCGCATTTGCCTCACCGATTTGGCCCGTGACCTGCGTGACCGCACCATGGCACTGGCCAACCTCACCTTGCTGGAAGGCCTGGAAGGTGTGCCGCCAGAAGACATTGAAGTAACCCGCCGGGTGCTCACGAAAGTGTATGAAAACCTGAATTTGGTGGTGGCGGGAAACTAGTCAATAAGGAATAAGCAATAAAGAATAAGGAAGTGGAAAGAACATTGCCGAACCACTCCCAACAACGGAAATAAACAACGATCAAATCATAAAAACCGCTTTGCCATGAGTACCGAACTGAAGCCCACTGCCGCTGCCCTGAAGGGTGCAGAATGGCTGGTGAAAGAAACCAATCCCGCCGACGTGTTTATTCCGGAAGATTTTTCGGAAGAACAGCAAATGATTATGGATATGTGCCAGCAGTTTCTGGATACAGAAGTACTGCCACACATCGACCGCATTGATAAAATGGAACCCGGCCTGATGCCGAGCCTGATGGACAAGGCCGGCGAGCAGGGCCTGCTGGGCGTAAGCATTCCCGAGGAGCTGGGCGGCTTGGGCAAGCCCTTTATTGAAAGCATGATTGTAGCCGAAGGTCTGGGTGGCGGCTACAGCTTTAGCGTGGCCATGGCGGCGCATACCGGCATTGGCACCCTGCCTATTTTGTACTTTGGTACCGATGCGCAGAAAGCCAAATACATACCCAAGCTGGCCAGTGGCGAGTGGAAAGGTGCTTATGGCCTGACCGAACCCAACAGCGGCAGCGATGCCCTGAGTGCAAAAACCGTAGCCAAGCTGAGTGATGATGGCCAGCATTACATTTTGAACGGCCAAAAATGCTGGATTACCAACGGCGGCTTTGCCGATGTGTACACCGTGTTTGCCAAAATTGATGGCGACAAATTCACCGCTTTTATAGTGGAGCGGGGCATGGAAGGTTTTACCCAAGGCAGCGAAGAACACAAGATGGGTATCAAAGGTTCATCTACCGTGCAGCTGTATTTTCAGGATTGTAAAGTGCCGGTAGAAAATGTGCTGGGCGAAATTGGTCGCGGCCACGTGATTGCCTTCAACATTTTGAACATTGGCCGACTGAAACTGGATGCTGCTGCACTGGGCGGCAGTAAGCGCAGCCTCGACATTACCATTCAATACGCCAATACCCGGGAGCAGTTCAAACAACCCATTAGCAACTTTGGCGCCATCAAGCACAAGCTGGCCGAAATGGCCATTCGCTGCTGGGCCGATGAAAGTGCGTTGTACCGCACCAGCAAACTCATACAGGATAAAGAACATGAACTGCAGGCCGCTGGCAAGAGCTTTGCCGAAGCCTTGCTGGGTGCCGCAGAAGAATATGCCGTGGAATGTGCGGTGATGAAAGTGCATGGTAGCGAAACCCTCGACTTTGTGGTAGACGAAGGCGTACAGGTGCATGGTGGCAATGGCTTTAGTGATGAATATCCGATTAGCCGTGCTTACCGCGACAGTCGCATCAACCGCATTTACGAAGGCACCAACGAAATCAACCGCCTGCTGAGTGTAGACATGGTATTGAAACGTGCCCTCAAAGGCAAGATAGACCTGATGACACCAGCCATGAATGTGATGAAAGAACTCATGAGCATTCCTGATTTTGGCGCTGAAGACGAAGGCATGTTTGCTGCCGAAGTAAAAGCCATCCAAAACATGAAGAAGGCTATTTTGATGGTATCGGGCGGTGCGGTGCAAAAACTGATGATGCAGCTGGAACACGAACAAGAAGTGCTGATGCACATTGCCGATATGAGCATTGCCACTTATGTAGCTGAAAGCTGCTTGCTGCGGGTGCAAAAGCTGGCCAACCTACGTGGCGAAGCCGCCGTAGCATTGGATACCGACATGATGCGTTGCTACCTGAACGATGCCGTTGATTTGGTAAACAAGCATGGCAAGGAAGCCATCAATGCTTTTGCCGATGGCGATGAACAACGCATGATGTTGCTGGGTTTGAAACGCTTCACCAAATACGGACCGTTCAACAGCAAAGACGCCCGCCGTCGCATTGCTGACAAGCTCATCAGCGAAAACAAGTATTGCTTCTAGTAGTCAATCAGATTTTAGTACACAGGCTGTCTCGTTCAAATCGAGGCGGCCTTTTTTTATGCATAAAAAATCAAGCCGGCGATTGTGTGGATTCTCCGGTTTCATCTGGAGCTAACGTATGCTGCAGTTGTGCATTTGTATGACAGTTGTCGCCATCGCAGCAGGGTAAGGCATTGATGCCGCATACACTACACTGATAGTGCCCGTGTACATGTACCAGCGAAGCGGGATGTCCGCAAAATTGACAAGGTTGCATGGCTGCAAAATAAAACGCCGCATGATGCATGCGGCGTTTTGTATTCCACCATTCTATTGCTGGCTGTGGAAAGTTTAGAAGTCTTCTTCCTCAGAATACACCATGATTTGAACACGCCATTTTCCACTTGTTTCCAAATACATGCCTGCTTCTATTACTAAAAACTCAAAGCCTTTGGCAACGGGAGTTTTTGGAACTATGTAATAAATAGATGACTTGTCTTTTTCTTCAATCGGTAGTTTTTCTAAAACAACACCAGCTCGTGTTTTCATGATGTCAGCCACCAGGCTTGTGAGTTTTGCAAGAGCAGCTTGCTTGGTGCTATACCTGTCAAAAATGGATGTAAACTCCACGTGGTCATTAACAAAACCATCTGTCAAGAAATTGTTGTAGGAGCCGGCAAGATGAATCTTGCTTTCCCAATCTTTAAAAGTAGCATTGGGCTCACTGGTCTCCTTCCCTTTTATGTTATCGAAATTGCCGGGATATCCTTTGATAATTGTTTCAAACTGTGTTACAAAATTGCCGGTGGCTACTGTTTTACCAGCATTGGTGTTGGTATTACTACCGCTTCCACCGCCCAGCACTCCGGTAATGGGCTTGGTGCGGCCATCATCACCACCATTACCAGTTCCACTACCGCTGCTTGTTGCTTGCTTTACATTTACAGTGGCTTTCACTTTGTCGCCCATGCTCAAACCACTGCGACCATACACCATGTAAATATCATGCTCTCCTCTGCAAGCGGCCGGCATGTGTCCGTTCTTGTTCATTGGAATCCACAACAACACTTTATCACTACCAATATCTGCAATGTGATAGGCTACATAATCTCTAAATCCTTCCCGGTAATTGCTGCGGCTGCTAAATGTGCTGATAGCAGAAGGCCAGCCACTTTCTACAGCACGTTTCAAAATTTCTGCCGCTGCGGCATTGCCGTAGGTATTGCGCAGCCAGTTGGCCACTCCGCTCTCATCAGACTCTAAATTGTAGGTAGAATACAACTGGCCGGGATCAGTAATTTTAGTAGCCCTTCCCTGATTGCTCTGCGTACCGCCACTGGTTAACGGTTTTGTATTGCTGCTGGCACCTCCGGGTTTCATTTTTTGACCCAGATTAACAGCTGACCGCCTGTACACCATGTAAATATCATACGGCAAACGCAGGTCACTGTCTACATTCTGGTTATCATTCTTAGGCAACCACAACAGCACTTTATCTGTTCCTACATCAGCTACATAATAGGTGTTGTACTGTGTAAATCTTTCCCGCTTGCCATCTCTTTTGGACAGCGTATTGATGTTTTCCGGCCAGCCATCTTCTTTTGCCAAATTCAATATTTGATCGACTGTGTAATTGCCCCATTCACTGCGCCAACTGGAAACCTGATCGGGATGGCTACCACTCAAATCGTACGTGGAGTACAAATCGCCAACCGTTACTATTTTGGTGTATTTACTGTTGCTGCTACCAGAGCCCCCACCCAAGGTACCAGTAGTAACTGGCTGTGTGGATGTACCGCTGGTAGTAGCAGCGCCTTCCTTATAGCCGGTCCAGGTGCGGGTGGTTTGATCAAAAACCAGTACATGCCGTTGGCATAGCCGCAGTTGAATTTGGTATACAGCGACACGCCGGATGGAATAGCCAGTTTTTGTCCCAACTGGCCTGTCATGCTATAGAGCTCTATCATGCGGGTAGCGGTATTTACCACGCCTATTTCCATACCGGTTGTGCCCGTATAAAAGACCGTGCTGTTGTTGTAATCATCTGCATTGAAAGAGCTCATGCCTGATTTTTTGCGCATTTCCTGCAGCGACAGTGACTCTTTTACTTCACCGCTGATGACATCGTAGAAATAAATATCGCGGCCATCAAAAAACAATACCTGGTTGAGCTTGGCTGCAAATGTGCCCACACTTTGCGGGTCGGGCTGCGAAGCATTTTCCATGATGACGCGATGATCGGTTGGAATGCCATTGCCATCGAGGGTATATTCAAACCAACCATTTTCGCCATAGGCATTGCCCTGCAATTTGGCCTTGCGGGTGTTGAACCACAAACCACGTACATCGGCCAGTGTTTCCACTTGTCCGCCACTCACCAGGTACCCTTGCTCGTTGAATACACAAAGCGGGTAACTCGTATTGCCGGCCATGGCCGCATAATATTTTTTGTTGACAGAATGGAAGGCAATGGCTGCTCCGTTGGAACCACCATCTCCCTGCATTTTCAACTGCATTACTTTTTGCAGCGATTTGGTTGACTGTGCCATGGCATGGCCGGCCAGCATCAGTAAAACAAGGGTTAAAAAGCGTAGGCGCATATTGGGATCAAATTTAGGCATGAAGGTGAATGATTGCACAATGCAACCCAATACCCAACCATGGGTATTATCTGTTTTGGCTGATGTGTGGAAGAGGGGCTTAGCTGAGTGGCTGTCGGGCAGTATTTTTCGCTGTACCTTTCCGGTACAAAATCTCATCACCATGATCACTACCACTACCAACAGTATTGAAGGTCGGCCAATTCAACAATATATTGGCATTGTAAGTGCAGAAACCATTATTGGCGCCAATATTTTCAAAGATTTGTTTGCCGGCATCCGCGACATCGTAGGTGGCCGCAGCGGCACTTACGAAAGAGTGATTCAGGAGGCAAAAGCCACCGCCATGAACGAACTTACCGGCAAGGCACAAGCCATGGGCGCCAATGCTGTGGTGGGCGTAGACCTCGATTTTGAAACCATTGGCAGCGGCGGCAGCATGCTGATGGTAGTGGCTACGGGCACTGCGGTGAGAATTTGACAATTGGTTCATTAGCTAATTTGAAAATGTGCTAATGAAAAACGGCACTTGTGGATGAACAGGTAGCCCTGTTATTATTCATGCATTGCAGTTACTGCAGCTAACTTGTAAATAACAAACAGCCAGCAATAGATTTGCTGGCTGTTCTATTTTTCTAATTGTTTCTTATTAACTCGTCAACCATTCACTTCCCCGCATTCAGCGTTTGCCATAGCAAATCTTTCAACTCGGTTAGGCCCTGCTGCAACACCGAACTGATGAACACCAGCGGATATTCCGATGGCATTTCGGCACGAATGGCGGCTTTTAATTCATCATCCAGCATATCGCTTTTGCTGACGGCAATCACGAAATCTTTTTGCAACATTTCAGGATTGTACTCTTCGAGTTCATTCAGCAAAATTTCGAATTCTTTGCGGTGGTCCTGACTATCGGCCGGTATCAAAAACAGCAGCACAGAGTTGCGTTCGATGTGGCGCAAAAAACGATGGCCCAAACCCTTGCCTTCCGCAGCTCCTTCAATAATACCGGGCAAATCGGCGATGCAAAATGAACGGTTGTCGCGGTAAGGCACCATGCCCAATTGCGGGGTAATGGTGGTAAATGCGTAGTCGGCAATTTTTGGTTTGGCCGCAGTAATAACGCTCAGCAGCGTACTCTTACCCGCATTGGGAAAGCCCACCAAACCCACATCGGCCAGCACTTTCAGCTCCAAATATTTCCAGCCTTCCACGCCATCTTCACCGGGCTGTGCATACTCTGGCGCCTGGTTGGTAGCGGTGGCAAAATGCTTGTTGCCCAAACCACCACGGCCACCTTTCAGCCAAATTTCTTGTTGGCCGTCGTGCAGTATTTCAATTTCCTTCTCCCCTGTTTCTTCATCAAAGGCTACGGTACCCAATGGCACTTCTATGATGATGTCTTGTCCATCGGCGCCGGTGCAGAGGTTTTTATCGCCACCCTGACCGTCGCTGGCAATTACGTTTTTGTAGTAGCGCAGGTGCAGCAATGTCCACAGCTGGGCATTGCCCCGCAAAATAATGTGGCCGCCGCGGCCGCCATCGCCGCCATCCGGACCGGCTTTGGGGTTGAATTTGGTGCGGGCAAAGTGCCGGCTTCCGGCGCCGCCGTGTCCGCTTTTGCAAAACACCCGGATGTAATCAATAAAGTTTGTTTTTTCCATGAAGGGGCCAAAGGTCGTACATTTTTTGCCGACGCCCCAAGTTGCCACTATTCTGGCAGCATTTTACAGCTTGCCGGCACACATTTCTTGCATTTTTTCCAGCAATAACTTCCACATCTTTTCCGCATCGGCGGCATCAAAATCCTGATGCTGCAACTTACGGATACCCATGTGCGACAGCTCTATGTGCAACTGTGGCACTAACCCCTGCTGTGCCAAACAAGCACGGGCACAAGCCAGTGCACAGCCATCAACGGCTACCAACGGCCGGCCGCTACGGGCCTTGTGTACCAAAGGTTTCACGCCAGCACCTACACCGGCTATGCACGACATTTCGGCCACCTGTTCTCTATCGGCACGTAGTGCCAAATGATTGGCCAGCTGTGCGGCACTACTACAACCAGAACAGGAATAAATGAGGGGTTGGGCCATTTGCTTTTCTTTCATACTGCGTTGATTTTGTCATTTCGCAGTCAAATAAAAGTATTTATTTACTTTTATTAAAAGTTTAGGGTAGTTTTGTTTTTGCAAACACAAAGCACTCATAAAAACAACTCAACCATGGCTCAGCAAGAACTGGATGTAACCCAACTGGAACCCAAATTGAAACACCCAACCATTTTTGATCGTTTTGCCCTGTTGGAACCGGGCGAAACTTTGCTGATACATAATGACCACGACCCCAAACCGCTCTATTACCAAATGCTGGGCGAACTGGGTAATGTTTTTCATTGGCAATATCTGGAAGAAGGCCCCGATTGGTGGCGGGTAAACATTACCCGCAGGGCCTTGGCCGAAGGCGAATCAACGCTGGGAGAAATAGCTGCCAAAGACCTGCGCAAAGCACAGGTGTTTGCCCGCAATGGCATCGACTTTTGCTGTGGTGGCAAAAAAACCTTGCAGGAAGCCTGTACCGAAAAAGGGCTGGACATGATGCGCATCGAAAAAGAACTGGAGCAAGCTGCACAATTGCCAACTCAACGTGCATTGCCGTATGATGAATGGTCGCTGGATTTACTGGCCGATTACATTGTGCAAACGCACCACAGCTTTATGCGCCAATCGCTACCTCAACTGGTAAGCCTTTCGCAAAAGGTAGCCGAAGTGCATGGAGCCCACCATCCTGAATTGTGGGAAGTAGCTGCTTTGGTAACTGCTACAGATACAGAACTGGCCGGTCATTTAATCAAAGAAGAACGGGTGTTGTTTCCTTATGTAAAGGCATTGGTAAAAGCCAGCAGCAAGCGATGCACCGGCACAAGCTTCCGTATTCGACAGTGTGCAACAACCTGTGAACATGATGGAAATGGAACACGAAGTGGTGGGTGGATACCTGGCCAAACTACGCAGCATTACCAACAACTATTCTTTGCCTGCAGATGCCTGCAACTCGTACAAATTGCTGTACGACCAACTGGAAGCTTTTGAAGCCGACACGCATTTGCATGTACACCTCGAAAACAACATTTTATTTCCAAAAGCAGTACAGCTGGAACAAAGCCTGACTGCTGCATAAATACAAGCAGTATGGAATCAAAAGCCGTTGTACCTCAACCACTAAAGCGCCATGCGGCGCTTCAGTCTTACTCTCGTGATCATCATTTTGGTTTGCTGCTGGTGTGGAAACTGCGCAAAGGTTGCCGCAAAGGCATTGCAGCCAAACGCATGCAAGATTATTTGCAGTGTAGTTTGCAGGCAGAACTGTTGCCGCATTTCAGAGATGAAGAACAGTTTTTGCTAACGCATTTACCCGCAGGTGATGACTATGCCAACCGCACATGGCAAGAGCATGCAGCACTGGAACAGTTAGCAGCCAGTTGGACCAACGCAGCTGCTACGCATGAGGACTTGCTTCGCTTTGCCGACCTGCTGGAGGCGCATATCCGTTTTGAAGAACGGGGCTTATTCAGCTATCTGCAATTGCAGTTGGATGCAGCCACGCTGCAGCAACTGGAAGCCATTGACCGAACCGCCAGAGAAGATGTTGACAGCCAATGGCCAGATTTGTTTTGGCTCGATAATCAAAAAAAATAAATACATGAGCACAACCATTGAGTATACCGAAACAACCGTCATCAACAATGCGGCCGAATGGGTGGCGCTTGATGTACGCAGTGTATTAGCCGGCGGTACGGATCCTTTGCAACTGATACAAAAAACTATACGAGAACTTAGCCCAACACAGGGGTTGGCACTTACAGCTCCGTTTGTGCCCACACCACTGGTGCAGTTGCTGAGCAAGCAAGGCTTTGCAGCACACAGCCACCGCTATGCCCCCGATGAAGTAACCACCTGGTTTTGGCGGCCAGTGGAAGCAGTTGATGCTGCAGTAACCAGCAAGCACAACGGTGAAACAAACCGGGAAAGCATTCAAGAAAGATTTGGCACAAATATGCAAACGATAGATGTTCGTGGATTGCCCATGCCACAGCCCATGTTGCAAATACTGGCTGCTGTAGAAAAGTTGCCAGCAGATACAGCTTTAAAAGTGCTGCACCAACGGATACCGGTGTATTTGCTACCTGAGCTGGCTGCCCGGAATATTGGCTACGCCATTAGCGAAACGACGGATAACGGAATTGAATTGCTGCTGTACAAAATGTAACCGTGCCGCAATCGCAACCACATACTGCCCCCCTGTTTGTATTACCGTTTTATGGATATGCTGCAATTTCTCTACTGGTATCATTAGGCTTGTTGTGGTGGTCGGTACCTAACCTCGATGGTCATTTTTTTCAACCCAAATTATTGGGCATTGTACACCTGATGGCATTGGGCTGGGGCACCATGATGATACTCGGTGCCAGCCATCAATTGCTGCCTGTGTTGCTTGGCAATGCATTGTACAGCCACAAACTGGCAATGAGTAGTTTTGTACTGGCAGCATTGGGTATTCCTTTCTTAGTGGTTCGCTTTCTGCAATTTCAAATGGATGTATGGGCTTTGGCTGGCGCTGCTGGCATCATCTTTGCCATCATTGCCTTCTTCATCAATTTGCTGCAAAGCATGCGGCAGCAACCACAAAAGGATGTACATATTTGGTTTATGCTGGCAGCTACCATTTGGTTGTTGCTAACCATGCTGTTGGGCTGGTTGTTGTTGTATAATTTTTCGCATCCCATTTTACCCAACAATTCATTGCACTACCTGAGCCTGCATGCACATATAGGATTGGCTGGTTGGTTTTTATTACTTGTTATGGGGGTGGGTTCAAGATTGATACCCATGTTTTTAATAGCACAGGTAAACGACAACAAAACACTATGGCACATATTCCTTGTAATGAATGCATCGCTATTGTTGTTTGTAATTGTGTTTTGCCTGGCAATGCCTTTACCCTGGTTGGCAGCACCCTTCGCCGGCATCGTTTTTTCCATGCTGCTGTTTGCCAACTATATACGCCACGCATACCGGCTACGGGTAAGAAAAAGCATTGATACCCCAATGAAACTTTCACTGGTAAGTGTGTTGTTGATGCTGCTGCCATCGCTGCTACTGGCGGCGGTGTTACTGCTGCAAACAACGGCATCCGGCGCAGCCATCACCAGTTTGGTAAAACTGTACGGCTTCTTACTATTTTTCGGATGGTTGAGCACCCTCATCATCGGCATGACGTTTAAAACCCTGCCGTTTATTGTATGGAGCCAGCATTACAGCAAAGCAGCAACTACAAAGCAGCACATCAATCCGAACGATTTGGTGCAACATACAACAGTAAAATATATGATGCTCTTGTATGTAACCGGCTTGTTGCTGTTTGCATGTAGCATGTTGCTGCAAATACTATGGGGCTTGCACCTTGCAGCAAGCCATCATGCTGGTGGCAGGAGTGCTGTATACCTGGCTTGTGTATCAAATGATTGCTCACCAACCTGCAAAATGATATGTACGCCATCACTACCAACCGACCCGATTACTGCGCCCAAGCAGTGGAGCAACTTTACTCCGTACTCGATCCGGAAATGGGAGTGAGTGTGATTGATTTAGGATTGATAGAACAAATAGATGTGGATGTAGCAGCGCAAAAAATATATTGCCGGATGACGCTCACTACAGCTTTTTGCCCATTGGGAGAAGCCATTACCAATCGGGTACAGCAGGCGCTGCAAGAAACCTTTCCGAACTTCAGTGCAGCAGTAACGCTGGACTTCGACAGCCGCTGGACACCCGACCGCATCAGCGAAACCGGTAAATCCATTTTGGATCGATAAATTGTGCCCCTATGTTGAGCATTACTTGTAAAGCCGCTATCAAATCCGTGTTGTATTTAGCCAGCCATGTGGCAGGCACACAACGCTTTGGCATGGTGGAAGTAGCCGCTGCTATTGATGAAAACGAACATACCGTAGGTAAGCTTTTACAAAAGCTGGTGAAGGCCAACATCATTCACAGCGCCAAAGGACCCAATGGCGGCTTTTACATTACTGATGTGCAATTGGCGCAGCCAATTATTCGCATAGTACACGCTATAGATGGAGAAGAATTGTTTACTGCATGTGGCCTTGGATTGAGCCAATGTTCGCACCTGCATCCCTGCCCCATCCACAACGATTACAAAAAAGTACGGGATGGATTTGAGCAACTCTGTCGCCAGAAAACGATTGCAGATTTATGCAAACCAGTTACAGATGGCGCTGCTTTTTTAGTAAGCTAAATCAATCGGCATTGTTGCCCACCACACTGGGTATGAGGTACAATTGTTTTTGCCGCCCGTTGATGTAGCGAAAGCCCGACTGATCGAAATAACCATCTTCTTCGAGCATGATGCGAATGCTCTTTTTCCATGAAGGAATGTCTGATGAACTATTGAGCTCGATACTGTAAGCCGTGTTGTAATACAATGGATAATCGCCGCTACCGGGCACACCATTTTGCATATCCCACATGCCAATGGTGGGGCCCGCAGCATGACCATGCAAGCCCAACGGATGTGTGTATATGCTGGCTACAATGCCTTCGGCCTTTGCCTGATCCAAAGCGCCTTTTAAGATTTGATTTCCCGTTCTGCCGAGCACAAACTGACTGGTTAAAATATCCTGCAGGCGATTGCTTTGGGCAAAGGCTTTTTGCAAATCGGCTGGCGCATTTTTCTCGCCGGGCTTCAACACGTAAGCATGTTGTTGAATATCTGTATTGAGGCGCAGGTAAGTAATGCCAATGTCTACATGCAGCAAATCGCCGGGGCGAATGAGGTCTTCTTTAGGCCTATCGCTGAAAGCCCGCAGGTGTTCGAAACTGTTGCTATCACTGCGTTGTACCGCTACACTGGTATGAAACCAGGTATCCAAACCCAAGTCGCGGATTTTTTGCCGGAACCACCACACCACATCGTCGGTAGTAGTAACGCCGGGTGTAATTACTTTTTCAGAAAAACCTTCTTCAATGATTTTGTGCGTCATGTTGACGAACTGCGTGTAGTACTGCATTTCCCGTTCGGTACGGGTTTCTAACCATGCCACGCCCAGTGGTTCGGCACTCACTACTTTGCTCTTGAATGCTGCTGGCAGCTTCTGCATAAATTGGTTATAGTGTGTATGATCAATACCATCGGCATGGCCAAAGTCTTTGGATGTATTTAAGCCGATCTTTTCGGATTACGGGTGGTAATGATGTTCATCAACGCATCCCACTGATCGGGGAAGCGTTGCATGTCCCAATTGGCTTTGATGTTTTCGCCCACATTGTAGCGGGCAATGGCCATTTTCTCCAACTGCTTTGTGGCAGGGTTGAGGTAAAACACCAGCATGGTAGTACGCCTTGCACTCAGCCAGGTAGCAGGCAGCATGGTTTTTAAAATGGGGTCTTCATTGTACTCCCGGCTAATGATGACCCACATATCAATACCGGTGCGCTGCATGAGTTGCGGCAGCAGGTTGTTGATTCTGTCAGCAGTAATTTCATCGGTTACACGAGCCTGCTCTCTGAGTGGCAGCACTTGTGCATGGCTCAACAAGGAGCAGCAGAGGAGTATGGAGAAAAGGAATGGCTTCATATTAAAAAAAGACAGTTTCGTGAAAAATGAATGCCGCCAATCAATCATTAGTCGGCATTAGCACATTGGCAAATTAGCTCATTGATTTTATTTTCTCCCAGTTCTCAAACAACAGTTCTTGTGCAGGTCTGTTGGCTGGCAGTGCTGTTAGCGGTTCGCAGGGTGTAGCTTCGGCATACATATCTGCAGGCAGCTGCTGATACAGCTGTGTGCCCTTTGTTTTCCACGCCAACATGTCGTCAGATACCTGTTTGACTATTTTACCAGGATTGCCCACCACCAAACTTCGATTTGGTATTTGCTCACCTTCCCGAATAAAGGTCAAAGCGCCTACAATGCAACCCTCACCAAGAACCACATTGTCCATCACTACCGCATTCATACCTACCAAACAATTGGCACCAATTTGTGCACCGTGAATAACGGCACCATGCCCGATGTGAGCACCGGCTTTCAACAAAACTGTTTTACCGGGAAACATATGAATGGTACAGTTTTCCTGCACATTGCAACCATCTTCGAGGATGATGCCACCCCAATCGCCACGCAGGGCAGCTCCAGGCCCAATGTAGCAATCTTTACCAATAATCACATTGCCTGTAACCACGGCCTGCGGATGTACAAAGCTGGAAGGATGTACCACAGGAACAAATCCTTTAAACGAATAAAACATATAACTAACTCAGGCTGATTCTTGATTGTTGTCGGGTTCTATCCATCGCTTTTCGCTGCGGTAATAAGTGCCTTTAAACAAAGCAATGCGTACCGCATCCTGATTGATAATTTCTGCGGTGTACACTCCCAGCTTTTTGCCCAGCGATTCTTCCTTACAAGTGCAGGTAATGGAATCGCCGGGTTGCAAGGCTTTGAACTGATTGACCGAGGTTTCAACGGACACGGCTTTACGACCATGCGCATTCACTGCAAAAGAGCAGCAGCTATCGGCCAGTGAAAAAGCAATGCCGCCATGCGCAATGGAAAAACCGTTGCACATATCTTCAGTTACCAGCATTTGCAACTGGCAAAAACCGGGCAGTATATCCACCACCTTAATGCCGAGCCAACGGCTGAAAGCATCGTTGTTCAGCATCATGTCTACAATGAGGTCGGCCTGTTCGGGATTGCTGCTCATTCGCCGGTAAAATTTGGTGTACGTTTTTCGAGAAATGCAGCTACGCCTTCTTTGAAATCGGCAGTAGCGGCAGCCCGTTGTTGCAGCTTGTCTTCATTTTCCAACTGCTCTTTAAAGGTATGTGCGAAAGACCAACGCAGTGCCAACTTCGTCATGCCCAAGGCCTTGGTGGGCATGGCCGACAAACGTTCGGCCAACTGCCAAGAGGAAGTAGCAAACGATTCATCGTCGAATACTTTATAAATCATGCCCATGCGTTCGGCTTCGGCTGCAGGCACTTTATCGCCCAGCAGCATGAGGGCACTGGCTTTTTGCCAACCCACCAGTCGGGGCAACATAAACGTGCCTCCGCTATCGGGTATCAAACCAATACCTGAAAATGCCTGAATGAAAGAAGCCGATTGTGCTGCCACAACAATATCGCAACACAACGCAATGTTGGCGCCGGCTCCTGCAGCCACCCCATTTACAGCAGCTACCACAGGTTTTTCCAACCATTTTATTTTCGACACAATGGGATTGTAATGCTCACTTAAAATGCGGTTCATACCTGGTCCCTTGGGATCGGTTACTTCGGCCAAATCCTGCCCGGCACAAAAGGCTTTGCCATTGCCCGTGATGTACACGGCACGAATGTCTTGTGCCCTGGCACACTCATCGAGCACTTCCTGCATTTGCAAGGCCATTTCTCGGTTGAAGGCATTGAATTTTGCCGGCCGGTTCAGCGTAATTTTCCCTACGTTTCCTATACGTTCAAATACAATGGGCATTTCCATATTCTCACTACTGATTTAAGATAACGAACGTGATAAATATACAGCCTTCGACATGCACTACTCAGTGACACTTAAAATGATCAAAAGGCTCAAGACATTCATTGCAGGTATAAAAAGCCTTGCAGGCAGTGCTGCTGAATGCACTCACCAAATGCGTGTTGCTGCTGCCACACCTGGGGCAAAGCACTACTGTATTTTCCAGCAAAGCCGCATCCATGCTTTTACCCACGGGTGGCGCTATGCCGTATTGCCGCAGTTTTTCTTTCGCAGTCTCCGTCATCCAATCTGTTGTCCAAGCTGGTGATAGCACTTGCGTAATGCGAACATTGCTGATGCCGTGTTCTAATAACGTCATGCGTATTTGTGCCCGAATCATATCGGTAGCGGGGCAGCCCGAATAGGTAGGTGTTATCAACACTTCCCACTCCCCAGTCGCCTCCTGCCAATGCACACCTCGCAGCATGCCCATTTCAGCAATCGTGAGCACCGGTATCTCCGGATCGGCCACTGTTTCCAGCAAGGCGGTTAATGATTCGTATGTAACAGACGGTTTGATATTTTTTGTTTGTGGTTCTAAAAAAGCATTGTATTTACCCTTGTCAACACTCCAACTTACCAACCTACCAACTCAAAGAATCACCACTCACTATTCGGATAAGCCCTTTGCAAATACTGCATCTCTGCCAGCAGGTATCCCAGGTGTTCGGTATGGCGGCCATGCAGGCCACCTGTTTGAAAGGCAGCCGTTGTAGGTACATCCAGCGTAGCAGTGGTTGTTGTATGCAGCACTTCATTCATCCATTCGGTTTTGATGGCTGCATAGTCTACCCAACCATGTGCATACGTTGTCACTTCAAAGAGTTCGCCGGTAAAAGGCCAGCAAGCGGTCAATGCCTGCTGCATGCGTTGATGGCTTTCTGCTGTGCCATCGCCCAGGCGCAATATCCATTCGCGGCTCCACCGCAGGTGATAGGTTACTTCCTTCAAACTTTTAGCAGCAATGCCCCTCACTTCTTCATCTGCATTGTGTTGCAACTGCTGCATCAATGCATGCTGGTAGGCACTAAAGAAAAATACCTTGCACACGGTAAACGCCCAATCGCGGCCCGAAGGCATGGCATTCGGCAATTCCACCAGCAGGTGATTCTTGAATTCATGTTCCAAGCGCAGCATGGCGAGGCTGTCTTCAGTAGCGCCATCACCCATCATGCTGGCCGCATACTGATACCACATGCGGGATTGCCCCAGGAAATCCAGCGCAATATTGGTGAGGGCAATGTCCTGCTCCAACACAGGCCCGTGGCCGGTCCACTCGCTGAGCCGCTGGCTCATAATGAGGGCATCATCGGCGAGGTGAAGGATATAGTTGATGGGTTGATTCGTTAATTCGTTGATAGGCATCTCATTCATATTAAAAACCTTTACGCATCAAGCTGATAAAGCCAATGAATGTGTAGAGGTATGTTCAATAACAGGGTTATCCTGTAGGCAATGTATTTATCCAGTATCTGGAGCATCATCAAGCTGATGAAAAATTTTACTCAGCAGAATTTTCACTCATGTACTCAATGGAATTGATGGTTGGTGGAATGCCACTAATCAACTCATCAACCATTTCACTATGAGCTTACATGTGCTTCACCTCATCCGGCAAATCATAAAACGTAGGATGCCGGTACACTTTATCACTGGCGGGGTCGTACAAACTGTCGGCCTCATCGGGGTTGCTGGCGTGAATGTGTTTGCTCTCCACCACCCATATGCTCACCCCTTCCATGCGGCGGGTGTACACATCCCGGGCATTTTCGATGGCCATCTGTGCATCGGCTGCATGCAGGCTACCCACATGCTTGTGATCGAGGCCCTGCTTGCTGCGGATGAAGATTTCCCAGAGCGGCCATTCGTTGGCATTTGCTTTCGTTTCCTGCTGACCGCCAGCGGCTTCTCTGTCGCCGTAATCGCCGTATCGTAATATGTTCATCATCGTATTTTTTTAACCACTATGACACCAAGAGATAACCAAGAACACAAGGCATTTTCTTTGTGCTCCTTGCGCCTCCTTCGCGTCTTCGTGGTTCCATTATGCCACGTTCATGTTTGCCACTTTCTTCTCCCCATACGCTTTCGCTGCTTCTCTCACCCAGGCACCATCATCCCAGGTCTTGCGTCTTGCATCCAACCGTTGCTGGTTGCAGGGGCCGTTGCCTTTTAGCACCTGCCAAAACTCATCCCAGTTGATGGCGCCAAAATCGTAATGCTGCCGCTCCTCGTTCCAACGTAAGTCGGGGTCGGGCAGCGTCATGCCCAGCAGTTTGATTTGCTCGGCTATTATGTCTACAAAACGCTGGCGCAATTCATCGTTGGTAAAGCGTTTGATTTTCCATTGCATGCTTTGCTTCGTGTTGGGGCTTTCATCATCGGGCGGACCAAACATCATGAGGCTGGGCCACCACCAGCGGTTGATGGCATCCTGACACATGGCTTTTTGTGCATCAGTGCCCTTGCTCAACACCAGCAGTATTTCAAAGCCCTGCCGCTGATGAAAACTTTCCTCCTTGCACACCCGTATCATGGCCCGGCTGTAGGGGCCGTAGCTGGTGCGACAAAGCGGCACCTGGTTCATAATGGCAGCACCATCTACCAGCCAGCCAATGGCACCCATATCGGCCCAGCTCAGCGTGGGGTAGTTAAAAATGGAAGAGTATTTTGCTTTGCCCGTATGCAGCTGGGTGATCATTTCATCGCGGCTGATGCCCAGCGTTTCGGCAGCGCTGTACAGGTACAGGCCGTGGCCCGCTTCGTCCTGCACTTTGGCCATGAGGATGGCTTTGCGTTTGAGGCTCGGGGCACGGGTAATCCAGTTGCCTTCGGGCAGCATGCCTACTATTTCGCTGTGGGCGTGCTGGCTTATCTGGCGGATAAGCGTTTGCCGGTATGCCGGCGGCATCCAGTCTTTCGGTTCTATTTTAATGTCACGGTCAATCTTCTCCTGAAACCGTGCTTCCAAGGGAGCAATGGCCATAGCAATCCGTTTAATGGCCGTAAAAATACAGGGATTGCCGTCAAAAACTAACGCTTGTTAGTTTTTGGGAACACTTTGGGGGCTGTGGGCTACCACAAAATGGCAGCTGTGGTTCGGTGCCTTTTGGCTCCGCTGCGCTGCGGTGCCGGCCAAAAGCGCCGGCACTACCCGCCAGTCATCCGCAGCCCATCAGCAGGGGTGCAGGCAGCAGCCATTGAGCCCGCCTTTGTTGGTCGCCGAACAACAAAGCCCCGCCCCGGTACGTGGCTCACGAATCGGAATACATACGTTGTTGGTCGGCGACCAACAACGGCAGCAGCATTATAACTATGTGCAATACGATCAAGAGCAATAAGATACCCGCCAGCGGGTAGTTTTTTGACAAACTTGTTAGCCTATTTTTGGTATTAAAAAAAACACACATGCTTAAACTCAATTTTATCTGTCTCAGCATTTTCCTGTTTTTTACCGTTGTTGACACAAAAGCACAGCCGGCAGCACCCATAAAAGTGATAAATCCCGTAGCCTTCAAGTATAAACTCAGCGATTACAACTTAAAGGGGAAAGTCAAAAAATTATCGGAATACGATGCTTCAGGTTCTGTTTCAGAAGAATATGAATTTGACACGGCGGGTCTGTTAAAAAAAATTACCAACTATTCTCCTGCAGGCACAACAGTACTCGTATATAATTTCAAAAAGCGTGAAATAACAGTAATCCAAAACAACGCTTCGTTTAAGGGGACCTATAGCTATGCTTTAAATGAAGCAGGCTTTATCACCAGCAGAACGGGCGGCCTTGGCGGAAATGAAACATACACCTACGATTCAAAGATGCTGCTCACTTCAAGTAAAAATAGCATGTACGGCACTTCCCGATATGAATACAATGCAGAAGGGCAACTGATAAAACAATATTACTATTCAGGAAACGGAGACTTGGCAGGAATGTATACCTACAGCTACCGGCAGGATGATAAAAAGAATCAGATTGTTCTTTTTCAATCAGACGAGGATGGTGAAATCACGAACAAGCTGATCTATTACAGCGAGAAGCATGTTTTGATTCGTGAGACCAGTGTTTCAGCCGACAAGACCTACACCGACAGAACACTATACACAAATGATGCTACCGGAAACTGGATAACCAAAAATTCATCAAGTGAATCAAAACAACCAAATGGAGAAATGAAAAAAGGTACAAACTGGGTAATAAAAAGAACGATTGAATACTATTGACAGCCGGTAAAGAGCGGTTCAAATCCAATAAGTTTTTTTGATTTTCACGTCCTGGTTCGTGGCACACGAACCGGCATACATGCGTTGTTGGTCGCTGACCAACAACGGCAGCAACCCTTTTGTGAACGATTTTTTATTTCCAAATAAAACGTTCACACATTTTTCGTTCACCGTTTTGTGGAAGAAAATTTTTTTTCAAAAAAAACGTACACACTTTTTTCGTTCACAGATTTGTGAACGTTTTGTTTTGTTGATTTTTTTTTGTACACAACTTCTCTTCCACAATTGGTGGCCCACGAACCGGAACACATACGTTGTTGGTCAGCGACCAACAACGGCGGGGCGACCAACAACGGCAGGGCAGCCAGCTTCGGCAGCCGTTGCAACTATGCCCGTCACCCATTTCCAAACAATCTTTACTTTCACTCACTACTAACCGCTAAATACCAACAGAGCTTTGAGCAATACTTCTTCCGCTAATCACACCGCACAAGCATTCATTTCCCGCTGGAAACTTTCCGGCGCTTCCGAACGTGCCAACTACCAGCTGTTTCTCACCGAACTATGCGAACTGCTGGGGGTTGAAAAGCCACGACCCGCATCGGACAAAGTGCATGAAGCCGCCTATACATTTGAACGACCAGTGGAGTTTGACGATGGCGAAGGCAAAAAGACGACCAACTTTATCGACCTCTACAAGCAGCACTGTTTTGTGCTCGAAGCCAAACAGGGCTCCGACAAAACCGTAGCCAGCGAAGCCGAACTCTTAGGTGCCGATAAAGCAAAAACCAAAACCGGTACGGCCACCCGTGACACCCGCACCTGGGAACGGGAAATGAAAAAAGCCAAAGAACAGGCCTTGCGTTATGCCCGTTCGCTGCCCGCCTCCGAGGGCTGGCCCCCTTTTTGGTAGTGGTAGATGTGGGCTTTTGCATCGACCTGTATGCCGATTTTGCCCGGCAGGGAAAACCTACATTCCTTTTCCTGACCCGCACAACTACCGCATACCGCTGGCCGATCTGGAAAAGGAAGAAGTACTGGAAGTACTGCGCCTGCTGTTTACCAACCCGCTGGAGCTCGACCCCAGCAAGCGGGCTGCCAAAGTAACCCGTGCACTGGCCGAACGCCTGGCCAAACTTGCCGCCCTGCTGGAGCAATCGGGCCACGGGCCGGAGAAGGTCGCCGGCTTTCTGATGCGCTGCCTCTTTACCATGTTTGCCGAAGATGTGCAGCTGCTGCCCGACCGCTCTTTTACCAAACTGCTGCTCGATTACAAACAGAATTTGCCCCTGCTGCCGCAAGCCCTGCAATCGCTGTGGATGAGCATGGACAAAGGCGGTTTCGACCCCGCCTTGCGTACCCTCATTCCGCAGTTCAATGGTTTTTTGTTTAAAGACCAGGAAGCATTGCCCCTAACGGAAGCACAACTCGACCTGCTGATACTGGCCTCCGAAGCCGACTGGGCCGATGTGGAGCCCGCCATTTTTGGCACCCTGCTCGAACGGGCCCTGCAACCCCGTGAACGGCACAAACTGGGAGCCCACTATACCCCCCGAGCCTATGTAGAGCGGCTGGTACTGCCCACGGTAATAGAACCCCTGCGGGAAGAATGGGAAGCGGCCCGCACCGCTGCCACCATACTGGAAGCCACCAACGATGAAGCCGGTGCCTTGAAAGAAATTGAAAAATTTCACCGCAGGCTCTGCTCGGTAAAAGTGCTGGACCCCGCCTGTGGCAGCGGCAACTTTTTGTACGTAACCCTCGAACACCTGAAACGGCTGGAAGGGGAAGTAAACGAATACATAGCCCAATACCCAAGACAATTGGGATTGGATATGACCGGCGGCTACACCGTAACACCCGCCCAACTGTTGGGGCTGGAAGTAAACCCACGGGCCGCCGCCATAGCCGATGTGGTACTGTGGATTGGCTACCTGCAATGGCATTTTAAAACACATGGCCACGCCAAGCGATTGGAAGACCCGATACTGCGCCAATACGGCAACATACAACAGCAGGATGCCGTGCTGAGCTACACCGAAAAAAAGCCACGGCTCGACAGCAGCGGCGCACCCATAACCCGCTGGGATGGACATACCACCAAACCCCACCCCGTAACCGGACTGGAAGTGCCCGATGAAACGGCACAAACCGTAGTGTACGATTACATAAACCCCCAACCTGCCGAATGGCCAACAGCAGATTTTATAGTAGGCAATCCGCCGTTTATTGGAAATAAAAGAATGCGGGAAGCTTTGGGTGATGGCTACACAGAAGCCTTGCGAAAAACATACAAGGGAGCGGTACCCGATAGTGCAGATTTCGTAATGTACTGGTGGTATAGGGCAGCGAAAACTTTGGTAGATAATAAAACGGACCGCTTTGGCTTTATTACGACCAACAGCATCACTCAATCATTTAATAGAAAGGTTTTAGAAGACTCATTCGCTTCGACTAATCCAATATCAATTGCATATGCAATTCCAGACCATCCATGGGTTGATAGTAGTGATGGTGCTGCAGTTCGTATTGCAATTACAGTTGCTGTGAAAGGGCCGGGTATTGGACGATTGGATATGGTACTGGAAGAGATAATTACGACAGACTTATTTACCGATGTTAAGTTGGCTGGAAAAAATGGTGTCATTCATTCAAATTTAAAAGTAGGTGCCAATCTATCCGATGCCCATCCACTGAAATCAAATTTAGAGGTCAGTGCCAGAGGAATTATTCCTCATGGCGAAGGATTTATTGTTGATGCAGAAACAAAAACTAAACTTGATTCAGGAACAAATAAGAAATCAATTATTAAGCCATATCGTAACGGCAGAGATATTAATCAAACGTCAAGAGGCGTTTATGTAATTGACACTTTTAGTTTTAGTGAAAGCCAGCTGCGCAACGAATATCCTCAAGTTTATCAGTGGCTTTTTGAAAGAGTAAAGCCAGAAAGAGATGAAAACAAGGATAAAAGCAGAAGAGAAAACTGGTGGTTACATGCACGTTCGAATGAAAAATTGAGAGGTGCAATAAATAATCTTGACCGCTACATAGTAACAGTACAAACCTCCAAATATCGAAATTTCACTTTCCTTAGTGGAGAAATCATGCCAGATGATAAACTAATCGCAATAGGTTTTGATGATGCGTATTTCTTAGGTGTACTTTCAGCAAACATTCATATCGTTTGGTCTTCTGCTATAGGCGGCCGCATGGGAGTCGGGAATGATTTAGTTTATGATAAAACCGTTGTTTTGAAACCTTCCCCTTCCCCGTTGCAACCGATGCACAACAACAACGCATCCGCAGCATAGCCGAGCAGCTCGATGCCCATCGCAAACAGCGGCAGGCCTTGCATGCTACACTCACCATTACCGATATGTACAATGTGCTGGAAAAACTGCGCAGTGGCGACACACTCAACGCCAAAGAACAAAAAATACATGAGCAGGGCTTGGTGAGTATACTGCTGCAACTGCACAACGAACTCGACGAAGCGGTGGCCCAAGCCTACAGCTGGCCCGCCAACCTCAGCACCGAAGCCATACTGGAAAAACTGGTGGCCCTCAACAAAGAAAGAGCTGCAGAAGAAGCCAATGGTTTGGTACGCTGGCTGCGGCCGGAGTATCAGCATCCGCAGGGAGTGGCGCAATCATCGTTGAACATCGAAACCACGGCAGCCACTGCCACTGCCAGCACAGCCGCCGAACTCATTGAGTGGCCTGCCAGCCTTGCCGAACAGGCACAAGCGGTGCAGCGTTTGCTGCAACAATTTGCGCAGCCTATTTCTGCTGCCATCATCCATCAACAGTTTAAGAAAACCAGCAAAGCGGCGGCGGCCAGCCGTGAGCAAAAAATTGGTCAGCTCTTAGAAACCATCAGCACCCTGGGCCTGCTCCGCAAAACGGATGATGGATTGTATGTGCGGTAACCCGGTAGCGTTATATCGGCGGGTGAGTACACCCGCCGATAAACTCAAGGTCGTTTTCACTTTCCCAAATACCCGTTGTATCTTTTGTGCATGCTTACATTTTTGCTCATCGGGGTGTTGGTATTGCTGGCAGCATTGTTGCTGCTGCTGGTGCTGTGGTACCTCACTTACAAAAACACACTTGTTATGACAACGCCTTTGCCTAACTATCATTTTGATGTTCAATTTGGAGGCGTCAGTCTCCGCTTTACCGAAGTAACCGGCCTCGATATTCAGGTGGAAGTCATCGACTTTCGGGATGGTAGTTCGATGGAATACAATACCCGAAAAATGCCGGGGCAGCACCGCTACAGCAACCTCATTTTAAAACGTGGCCTGGTGCCTGGCGATACCGATTTTTTTGATTGGATGAAAACTGTACAAGTGGGTCAGCCGGAGCGGCGGGATCTGGTGGTACGATTGCTGAATGAAGAACACAACCCCGTGTTCATGTGGAAACTCCGCAATGCATTTCCTGTAAAATACAGCGGCCCGCACTTCAACAGCATGCGTAGTGAGCTGGCCGTAGAAACACTGGAAATTGCTTACGAAAGCATGGATGTAGAATCGGTTTAATGCTGGCTTCTGTTGCAGGCCTTAACCATTTACAATAAATCAATACGTACCCAATCCATACCTGCGGCAATGGCGGCATCTACACCGGGCTGGCCATCTTCAAACACCATGCATTTTGCAGGCGCAACACCCAGCTGTTTGGCTGCTGCCAAAAACGGATCGGGGTAAGGCTTCCCTCTTTTTGTGTCGCCGGCCCCCACTATCACTTCAACGTATTGCAGCAGTCCCAGCACTTCCAGCGTTTTGGTAACGGTGCGGGGTCTGCCACCCGACACAATGCCAATCCGCACTTTGCCGGCATGCTCCTGCAAATGACGGGCGACAAATTCAATAGGTTGCGTATGGCCAATGTATGACTCGTAATAAAGGGTAGATTTTTCGGTCGCAAATTTTTCCGGATCGAAAGCCACCCCATAACGCTTGCTGATTTCTGCAGCCATGTCTACCGTAGGCCAACCGGCCAGTTCGGTAATCAGTTCCGGATCCAGCTCAATGCCATAATGGGCAGCGGTTTGTACATAAGCGGCTTTGTGGGCATGCATGTTATCGGCAAGGGTGCCATCGCAGTCGTACAAAAAAGCGTCGTAGCCATTATTGGTAATGGCCAGCAGTTGCTGATATTTTGCGTCCGTAGTATTGCCCGATTCACTCATGCCGTATCATTGATTAGGGGCACAAATGTAGGTGGATGCATCGAGGTATGCCGCCACAGCCATGCAGCATCTACGTAATCGATTGTGGAATGCATAGCATACCAAACTTACCCTGCGGAACATCGGTTCCCAAAGATGTGTAGCTCCGCTCTGCCACATTTACTCCGCTAACCAACATCAGTCATCTGTCACCAAACATCTAGTTTCAATCATCTACCCACGGGTCCTTCAAAGGTCATCTTCACCGGTTGTATCAGGCCATTGGCATCGAAAGTCATTTTGTCGATGCAGGTAACCCGGTGGTTGTGGTGGGTTTCGCCCAACGGCCGGCGATGATATATGATCAGCCATTCATCTTTGCCCGGCACTTGCACCACAGAGTGGTGGCCGGCACCGGTGGCCACAGCAGGGTCTTGCTGCAGCACGGTGCCAATGCGCTGCCAGGGGCCAAATGGCGAATCGGCCATGGCATAAGCTACCCGATAGTTGGGACCGCCCCAGCCGCCTTCGCTCCACATAAAATAATACTTGCCTTTGCGCTGAAACATAAACGGCCCTTCTACATAACCCTGCGGTGTAATTTCTTTGAATGTTTGTCCGTCTTCAAAAGGCAGCAATCCGGTAAAATCGCTGTTCAGTTTCACCATGTTGCAGCGCCCCCATCCGCCATATATCATGTAGTACTGGCCATCCTTATCCTGAAACACAAACTGATCAATGGGTTGAGCTTTGTTGACGATGGCATTGATCAATGGCTTGCCCAGCAAATCTTTGTAAGGTCCTTCGGGCTTGTTGGCCACCGCTACACCAATGCCACCCAGTTCAGTTTCTTGCTGAATGTCGTTGGCTGCAAAAAACAGGTAGTACTTTTTTCCTTTTTGAATAATGGCCGGAGCCCACATGGCCCGCTTGGCCCATTGTACAGCAGCTGTATCAATAATTCGTGGATGCTTGGTCCAGCTGCGCAAATCGGCAGAAGAAAACGCATCCATAAATACCTGCTCGTTGTACGATGCCGAATAGGTGGGAAACACCCAATACCGCTTGTTGTACACAGCACCTTCGGGATCGGCGTACCAACCGGGCACAATAGGATTGCCCTGTTTGGCAGCGGTGTCTGTCGAAGTTTGTTGCGCCAGAGCAACTGAGCTTGTGCCCAACATCATCCATAAAAAGCAAGTGTACAAACGCATGGCAGTAATGCACGGAGATAAACGTGCCTGCCAAAACTAATGGTCAAGGGCATTCATTGCATGCCTGAGTGCGGCCATGGAGGTTAATGAAAATCAAATGGCCTTATCGGGATGCTGGCAGCCATTCGGTAGAGAAGCCCACCGTAATGCGGGTGGCATCCAAAGAAGAGCGGTCGTAGAAGGCAATTCGTTGCTTTTTCTTTTTATCAGCATATACGCTAACCCGCCGAAAACCTTTGGCATCTGCAGGTTGCTGTACCAGTGTGTACCCGTTGGTAGTACACCATGCTTGCCAGCAGCGGTGCAATGCATCTTGTACACTATCGGGCAATTGCCAAAACACAAAGCTGCTGACACTGGATGGAGTTTGCTCCATCAAGGTTAGCCTGCGGTATTGTTGCCGAAACAACTGTTGCACAAATGCAGTATCGTTTTTGTGTTGCACCCGTAGCATATTCCATCGTGTTACACTATCTGCCACTGCATTCCATTGCGTAGCCATTTCCTGTGCTTGCACAGCTGTAAAAAAGCTCATACAACAAAGCGTAAGAAAATACCGTCGGAGTGTTTGCATAGCTACAATATTCGGTGTGCTTAATGGATTGAAAATACCCAATAGACGGTATCCGCCCGGTTTTTGTGCCCGATATTTTTGGCCTTCACCAATTCAAGCTGTTTATGCCCTTTCTGTTTACCCAAACCTTACTGGCCGCTATGAGCCTTCCTGCGGCCCCTTCACTTGTGGCCGATACTGCCGGCAGTGCCAGCAACTGGCTGCCTGTTGTAGCCACTGCTACCGTGGCCTCAGCCGCAATGGCTATCCACAAAAAAGCTTTCCGAAAAACCCTGCGCAAAGCCATGTGGCAACAACTGTTTCATGGTAAAAAAAGTATTGGTATTGAAAACCCTGCATTCTTTTGGGTAGGCGGCATGCTGGTAGCCATTGGTCTGATGGGAGGCTTGTTGCTGGGCTTGTGGACACTCGGCGTCATCACCATTGCTTGCGGTGTACTCATGCTGCTGCGCAGTTTGTGGGACTAGCAACCAGCAGCCCCATTTCATATTGCATTTCTCCTTTATCTTTCGCTGCTATGCAGCCCAAACAATACGGCATTTTTTCGCTACCGGTGGTAGTGGGTGCCCTCGGTTTTTTTGTCGACATCTACGATTTGCTCCTGTTCAGCATTGTGCGTAAATCCAGCTTTCGTGATTTGGGTGTGCCTGAGTCAGCCATGAAAGACATTGGCGAAAGCATCATCAGCTGGCAAATGATGGGCCTCACTGTGGGCGGCATTTTGTGGGGCATGATGGGCGATAAGAAAGGCCGCAAGAGTGTGTTGTTTGGTTCCATCCTGCTGTACTCACTGGCTACTATCGCCAATGGATTTGTGCAAACCGTAGATCAATACACCTGGCTGCGTTTTATAGCCGGACTGGGGCTGGCCGGCGAATTGGGCGCCAGCATTACCCTCACCAGCGAATTGCTGCCCAAAGAAAAACGCGGCATTGCGGCAGCCATCATTGCTACCAGTGGTGTGTTTGGCACCATTGCCGCCTACTTTGTACACAGCCTCAGTGGCGAAGACTGGCGCCTCTGTTATTTCATTGGCGGTGGCATGGGCATAGCTTTATTGTTTTTGCGGGTGGGGGTGCTCGATAGCGGCCTCTACGATGCCAGCAAAAAGGCAGATGTACCCATGGGCAATTTCACTATGTTTTTCAACAACCGTGAACGCATGATGCGTTATCTGCGGGGCATTTTCATTGGCCTACCGGTTTGGTACGTGATTGGTGTGCTCATTAGTTTTTCGGATGAGTTTGCCCGCCGTTTCGGCATTGCCGATTTTGACCAGCCCAAGGCACTGATGCTGCAATACGTGGCGTTGGTGTTTGGCGACATGGGCGCTGGTTTTCTTAGCAATTATTTGCGCAGCCGCAAAAAAACCTTGTTCATTTACTATGGTATTTTATCGCTGTTCATCCTCCTGTTTTTTGGTTTGAAAGGCGGCGGCACGGCCAGCAATATGTACCTGCTGTGCATGGGGCTTGGCTTTGGTTCCGGCATTTCGGTGGTATACATTACCATGAGTGCTGAGCAGTTTGGTACCAACCTTCGGGCCACAGCCGCCATCTCTATTCCCAATTTGGTGCGGGGCTTTTTGCCACTCATTTTATTGCTGTTTCAATGGCTGCGCAGTGAGCATATGCTCAACAATTACCTGACGGCCGCAGCGGTAACGGGAGCCGGCATCATTGCCCTTGGCATTTGGTCGGTGTACAAAACACCCGAAACTTTTCACAAAGACCTCGATTACCTCGAGACCAACGGGTAAAGATGGCCGGTTGGCTTGACTGGTCACCACAATCGTTTGCAAGTTTCTGCTGGTCGTTGCAGGTTTTTGCTGGTTTAAGTGCCGATTTCTAGTATTTTGGGCTGGCAAAATCATCCTTCACACTTACCAAAACTTGCCTGAAGCTTGAAATTCCAACTTTCTTTTCGCCGTAGCATGCCCCTTTTGTTGGCTGGCAGCTTCCTTTTGCTGGCTGTTGGCAGTCATGCACAAATCACCAAAAAGCCATTGCCTACCGACAGCTCACTCAAGCAGCTGGAGCGGAAGTACATTCAAACACCAGTTCGTCGTGTGCTGCAATCCAACGGCGATGTGTGGCTGCAACGTGATTTCAGCAACTACCTCATGAGTGCCGGCAAACAATTCGAAGGCATTGCCATGGAAGACGATGATCATGGCCACCCCGACCATACAGCACAGCTGGTAGACATGCTCAATCGCCCCCATCCTTCCGTAGTCGTCATGGAAAAATATTTCCGTGAAGCGGCGCAGGAATTTGGCGTACCTGTAGCCATTCTTCGTGCCTATGCACAGGTGCAAAGCAACTGGGCACAGGTGGGTGAAAGCATGTATGGATCTTGGGGCATGATGGGCCTGATAGAGCAGGGCAACGTGACGCAAATAACAAAATCTGCAAGCCTGATGGGCATTTCCAACGATGCGATTAAAAACGAAGCCCGGCAAAACATACGGGCAGCAGCTGTGCTGTTGGCTTTGTATAAAAAACAGAGCGGTAGCAGCGGCAACAGTTACGAAGATTGGTTTGCGGCCGTAGCACAACTCACCGGCCTTACCGACGCCGACATGCGGTACAGTCTTGCAAAAAGGGTGTTCGGGGTAATGCAACAAGGCAGCAAAACCATCAGCATTTGGGGTGAAATTATTGCACTTTCTCCCGATGAAACAGTAAGTATTCCCAGCATTGAAAGCATGGGAAATATTGCTGTATTGGGTAATGGAACGCCCGATTATACTGCCGCCATTTACAACCTCACCACTTGCAACTTCAATAGCCGCCCCGTGGGTGCAGGCATCAACTATTATTTTGTACACTATATCGCAACGGGTACTTATGAAGGCGCCATCAGCTGGTTTAAAAACTGTACCTCACAAGTGAGTGCTCACTATGTAGTACGCAACAGTGATGGGCAAATAACCCAGGTGGTAGATGAAGCCAAACGAGCCTGGAGCCAGGGCGTAACCGAATACAACGACCAAGGTATTGGTGTAGAGCATGAAGTACTCGTAACCAACCTGAGTATGTGGGATAGCCAGCCCATGCTTACTGAAGCGGGTAAGCTTTGCGCCGATGTATGTACCAGAAACGGCATTCCGAAAACCCGCCGCTCCGCCAATGGCGACAAAGGCATTTATGGCCACAGCGATGTACGGGCCACCGACTGCCCCAATATGACTCAGTTGCGCTGGGACAATTTCCTCGCCAACGTAGCTGGCGCCATACCCAGCGTGGCTACGCCAACCTTGTACAGCATACAAGCCACCAGTGGCAGCACCGCAGTAACCGCTACCTGGAAAGCCAACCTCGAAACCAATTTGCTGGGCTATCGCTTGTACTACGCCAGCAGCGATGACATGAGCAATTGGGTACTGGCCGCCAATGAACAAACACTTACCGCAGCTACCACCAGCATCACCTTACAACCATCACAATTTGTAGTGGTGCCCAACGAGCCGGTCTATCATTTCAAACTCACAGCAGTGGTCAGCAATGGGGCACTGTCGCCGGTGGAAAGTCCGGCAAGTGATGTATACTCCCGGTCGTGGAATACCACCGGCCCCAAAATATTGATTGTAGATGCCTTCGACCGCTCCAACGGATCATACAAAAGCAGTACGCACAACTTTGCGGCCCGCTATATGAAAGCCTTGCGAGACAGGGGCAATGTAGAAATCAGCACGGTGGCCAATGAACGCATTGAAGACGGCAGTATCAACCTGCAGCAATACAACATTGTGATATGGTTTATGGGCGATGAGAGTAGCGCCAACGTGGTATTTTCTGCAGCAGAAAAAACAGCCATTTCCAATTACCTGAACAATGGCGGAAAACTGTTGCTCTCTGGTTCAGAAATTGCCTACAACATTGGTCGCAGCGCTGCCGCTGGTTACGACCTTGCCTTTATGACGAATTACCTCAAGGCTTCTTATGTTGGTGATGGCGCATCTACGTACACACCCGCCACTGGTATTGCCGGTACAGCATTCGAAGGCATCAGTATTCCGTTTGGTGTAGTTTACCTCGAAGATTTTCCAGACAACATTGCTGCTGCAGGGGGTAGTAGCAATGTATTTGATTACGCCATAGCTGGCGCCAAAGGCGGGGTAGCCTACAGCGGCACATTTGGCAGCGGCACTACACCCGGTGCCATAGTATATATTTCCTATACACTTGAAACTGCTACTGATATTGACATGAGTTTGTTTATGAACAAACTGCTGCCGTATTTTGGCGATTCTGTTTTGCCCGCACCACCAGTAGCAGTAAACGATGCCGCTACCACTTCGGCAGGTAGCACAAAAAGAATTCATGTATTGCAAAACGATTTGCCCAATGGCGGCAGCATCAATACCAATACTGTGACGATTGTAGCAGCGGCAGGCAATGGTACAGCAACCGCACTGTCGGATGGCAGTATTCGTTATCAACCCAACAATGGCTTTACAGGCGCAGATGCCTTTACCTACAAGGTAGCTTCTACCGATGGCTATTTTTCTAATACTGCTACAGTAAACATAGCCGTGCAAGAAACGGTAGCCTGCGAAGCAACGCCTGCCGAAAAAGACGACCGTTATCCGCTCCGTGATTTGCGTGGCGCATGGGTCTCAACCGTTTCCAATCTCGACTGGCCATCTTCCCGCAGCCTGAGTACTGCACAACAGCAAAGTACGTTGCTGGAGTTGCTCGACTCTTTGAAAGCTGCCGGCATCAACTCCGTGTTTTTACAAGTACGGCCAGAGTCTGATGCCCTGTATGCTTCGAACATTGAACCATGGAGCTACTGGCTTACTGGTGCACAGGGTACAGCACCTTCACCCATGTGGGATCCGCTGGCTTTTGCAGTAGCCGCGGCACATGAGCGGGGTATGGATTTGCATGCATGGCTCAACCCCTACCGGGCCAAGCAAAGCACTCCAACATTGGCATCCAACCACGTGGCCGTGCAACATCCTGAATGGACATTTACATCGGGCACACTCACCATGCTCGACCCGGGTTTGCCTGGAGTGCGGCAGCACATTGTGAATGTGATTGGCGACATTGCCAGCCGCTACGATGTTGACGGCATTCACTTCGATGATTATTTCTATCCCTACAGCGGCATGGCTTCGCAAGATTTGGGCACGTTTGCCAACAACAATCCGCTGGGCTTTACCGATACTGCTGCCTGGCGCCGCAACAACGTGAACACCCTCATTGCAATGGTGTATGACACCTTGCAAAGCATCAATGCCGCCATGCAAAAAAATGTGGTGTTTGGTGTGAGTCCGTTTGGCATTTGGAAAAGCGGCACTCCTGCCGGCATTACTGGCACATCCTCTTACAGTGCACATTATTGCGACCCCATTGCATGGCTGCAAGCAGGTAAAGTAGATTATCTGGCGCCGCAGTTATACTGGAAAATTACCGGTGCACAAGACTTTGACAAACTCAGCAAATGGTGGAACGACCGTGGTCAGGAGTATGGCCGCCACATTTACCCTGGCCTTGCTTTGTACCGCATGGATGATGCCAGCAACTGGGCTGCTGCCGAAATATTGTCGCAAATCAATTTGACGAGAGACAACAACCGGCCGCAGGTTTTTGGCAACATCATGTTCAGAGCAGCACAGCTGAAAAACAACAGCAAAAACATCAAAACAGAACTGCGTAACTCTGCATTCCGTTATCCTTCTTATGCACCGGCATTTGCGTGGAAAGATGCGGTATGTCCGAATGCGCCGACACAAGTAATGTTCGATGGCGACACTTTGCGTTGGCAAAAACCAATGGTAGCTGCCGATGGCGATACCGCTGTAAAATATGTGGTGTATCGCTACGACAACCAAGGCGACTTATCGCAAATGAAACAGGATGGCGCCAGAGTGGTGAGCATTGTGAGCAGCAATAAATTGTACCTGCCCAATGCGGGCTATGCGTTGTACGCCGTATCTGCATTGGATGACAACAACAACGAAAGCGATGCTACCCTCAGCAGTTTTAATAATGTCGTGCTTTGCCCCAATGCCAGCACAACGCTGCCTGCGTTGGTGATGGGCAGTACATACCAATGGCAGCAATGGACAGGCAGTAGCTGGCAATCACTCACCGACAATGCCACATTTACCGGCACACAAAATGCCAGCCTGCAATTGAATCAATTGCCAGCCAGCATGTATGGCTTGCAACTGCGGGCTGTAGCCAATAGCACTGACGCAGGGCCGGTGTACACTGTTACATTCGGCACCAACTGGACAGGCAGCAGTAATCAAAACTGGCACAATGCCGCCAACTGGAGTTGTGCAGCCGTGCCCGATGCGACTGTGGATGTGATTGTACCGGCGAACATTACGGTCTTCCCGGTGGTGAATGCTTCAGGTGCTGCCGCAAGAAGCATCCTGTTGCGCTATGGCGCTACCCTGCAAGTAACACCAGGTTACAACATACAAGTAGGCATACAATAAATTGCGTAAATAATTTATTAATCAACGGGTCTGTACAAGTAACAGGCCCGTTTGCTTTGGTACAGTTAGCACGTGTTGAATCATTATACAATCATCGGTTCAGCAAAGCACAGGCATTAAACATATTTCTGTAATATTATGCCTCAACGATTGACACCACTTTATGAGGCAACACTGGATTTTGCTTGCATTCAGCCTTGCCGGCTCTTTGCTGCTGTTGCATAGCTGCACACAGCAATCGCAGGAAAACTTACCTGAAGAAGTAAGTTATAATTTTCACATCAGGCCCTTGCTCAGCGACAAATGTTTTAAATGTCATGGCCCCGATACAGCCAAGCTGGAAGCGGGTTTGCGCCTCGATATTGCCAGTGCTGCGTATGCTCCTTTGAAAGAAAGCAAAGGCAAATTTGCCATTGTACCGGGCAAGCCGGAACTCAGCGAATTGATACGCCGCATCCGGAGCACCGACAGCACAGAAATGATGCCGCCACCAGATGCACACCTCGGCATGATGTCGAAAGCAGAAGTAGCCTTGTTTGAAAAATGGATTGCACAAGGTGCGAAATACGAACCGCATTGGGCATTTGTAGCACCCGTAAAAGCAAAGCCGCCAATAGTGAAAGATGAAGAATGGAACAAGCAGCCCATTGATCAATTTGTAGCGGCAGCAATGGCAAAGCAAGGCCTCGACCACAACGAAGAAGAAGAACCTGCCAAATTATTGAAACGGCTGAGTTTCGACCTCACAGGTTTGCCGCCAAGTATGGCGCAAATGGAAGCTTTCGACAAAGACCACAGTGATGCTGCTTATGAAAAAATGGTAGATCAACTGCTGGCATCGCCGCAGTATGGCGAAAAGATGGCCTTGCATTGGCTGGATGTTGGCCGCTATGCCGATAGCTACGGTTATCAGGATGACAACATTCGTACCCAATGGCCCTGGCGGGATTGGGTGATACATGCGTTCAATCAAAACATGCCGTACAATCAGTTTATTACCTGGCAAATAGCCGGCGATATGCTGCCCAATGCCAACAAGGAAATGCAATTGGCCACTGCATTTTTCCGCAATCATAAGTACACTGAAGAAGGTGGTGTGATTGATGAAGAATACCGCGTAGAATATTTGATTGATAAAGTAAAAACATACAGCAAAGGCATGCTGGGCCTCACCGTAGAATGTGCCCAATGCCATGATCATAAATACGATCCCTTTTCACAAAAAGATTACTTCAGCATGTTTGCGTTTTTCAACAACACGTATGAAGTAGGGTACGAAGGCGATGTATCCATTTCCAAACCGGCAAAAAATCCGGTGATGCCCATTCGCAAGGAAGATGTGAAAAATATTCTGTCCTTCATCAACCAAAAGGATACCAACATGCTTACGGTTTCTGTACTCGGCGAAAGAGACAGCACCCGCAAAACCTATGTACTCAATCGTGGAGTATACAACCTCCCGACTAGTACAGTCGCCGAACCGGAAGCATTGCCAGCGGTGATGAAATACGATGTCAACAGCTTTCCCCGCAACCGTATTGGTCTTGCCAAATGGACGGTGGACAGGCGCAACCCACTTACAGCAAGAGTGTTTGTGAATCAGGTGTGGCAGGAGTTTTTTGGCAGAGGCATTGTAAAAACCAGCGGCGATTTTGGTATGCAAGGCGAACTGCCTTCGCATCCGCAACTGCTCGATTGGCTGGCAGTTGACTTCATGGAAAACGGCTGGAACATCAAACGATTGGTAAAGCAAATAGTGATGAGTGCCACCTATCGCCAAAGCAACAAAGTGAGCAAAACACAATTGGAAAAAGATCCTGAAAACATTTATCTCTCCCGTTCGCCACGCATCCGGCTCAAGGCAGAATTCATTAAAGACATGCTGATGGCCAGCAGTGGATTACTGAATCCTGAAATCGGCGGACCCAGCGTAAAGCCCTACCAGCCGAAAGGCATTTGGGAAACAGCATCGTCCGGCAGAGGCGAACTGGCTACTTATAAACAAGACAAAGGCAGCAGCTTGTACCGGAGGGGCATGTACACTTTTATCAAGCTTACTGTACCACCGCCATCCATGGCCATTTTTGATGCCAGCAACCGCGACCAATGTGAAGTAAAAAGATTGAAGACCGGCACACCGCTGCAAGCATTGGTGATGCTGAATGACCCTACCAGTCTGGAAGCATCAAGAGTATTGGCACAACAGCTGCTGGCTGGTAAAGGAACTGACGAAAGCCGCATCAGTATAGCCTTTCAGCACATCATTTGCCGCAAGCCATCCGCTAAAGAAATGGACATTTTGCAGGCCTATTTGCAGGCACAGCGCAAAGCATATACCAGCAAACAATTGAACGCCGATAAAACATTGGCACAGGGAGAATATCCATTGCCCGCCAATGCCAACAAGCTAGAACTGGCTGCATGGATGAAACTCTGCAGCACCATGTACAACATGGAAGAAGCCATTACAAAATAATGCCGCATGGAAAAAGAAGCAGTTGAATACGGACTCAATTTAAACCGGCGCAAATTTTTGAGCCGCCTCAGCATTGGCGTTGGCAGTGCGGCATTGGGTTCTTTGCTCATTCCCGATTTATTCAGTAGCAAGCAATGCAACAGAGGTGAGTCAATTGGGCTTACCGCATTTTGCCCCCAAGGCCAAACGCATCATTTACCTGTTTCAAAATGGTGCGCCGTCGCAGCTCGATTTGTTTGACTACAAGCCAACGCTACAACAAATGTTTGGGCAGGATTTGCCAGCCAGCATTCGTGGTGGGCAGCGCCTAACCGGCATGACGGCTAGTCAAACAAGTTTCCCTTTAGCCGGTACTAAATTTCAATTCAATCAATACGGGCAGCACCGGGCTTGGATTAGTGAACTGCTGCCGCATACCGCCAAAGTAGTTGATGATTTGTGCATCATCAAAACCATTCATACCGAAGCCATTAATCACGACCCCGCGTTGACCTTTTTTCAAACAGGGGCGCAGGTGGGCAACAGGCCCAGCATGGGTGCCTGGCTGAGCTATGGCCTCGGCAGCGAAAACCAAAACCTACCTGCATTTACAGTGTTGCTATCCAAAGGAAAAGGCAACGGACAGGGTGTGTATTCCAAACTCTGGACAAATGGTTTTCTCGACAGCATGCACCAGGGCGTACAGTTTAGCAGTGGCGAAAATCCGGTACTCTATCTCAATAATCCTGAGGGCATTGATAAGACTGACCGGCGCAGCATGCTGGATCAGTTGGCATCGCTGAATGAATTGGGTTTTGCCGAAACCGGCGACCCCGAAATAAGGGCGAGAATACAGCAATATGAAATGGCTTTTCGTATGCAAACGGCGGTACCTGAACTGATGGATGTAAGCCGCGAACCCGAAGACATTGTAAAGCTGTACGGCCCAGAATGTTTAGTGCCCGGCACCTATGCAGCCAACTGTTTGCTGGCCAGAAAGCTAAGCGAAAACGGTGTCAGATTTGTGCAGTTGTATCATCAGGGATGGGACGGCCACAACAACCTGCCGTTGGAAATTGAAGGCCAATGCCTCGATACCGATCAACCAACAGCAGCACTGATTACAGATTTGAAACAACGAGGTCTTTTGGATGAAACTCTCGTAATATGGGGTGGCGAATTTGGTCGCACTGCCTATTGCCAGGGGCCGCTCACGAAAGAGAATTACGGCCGTGATCATCATCCGCGTTGCTTTACCATTTGGATGGCCGGTGGCGGTGTAAAGCCCGGTGTGTATGGCGAAACTGATGAGTTTGGCTACAACATTACCAAAGACCCCGTGCATGTGCACGACTTTCATGCTACAATACTGCACTTGATGGGATTGAACCACGAGCAACTCACTTTTAAACATCTCGGCAGAAGATATCGCCTCACCGATGTAGCAGGTAAAGTAGTGAACGGACTGATTGCGTAAATATCAACACGTGACTTTTATTCAGCAAACTTCAAGCATTTGAAAAGAAGACAATTCATAGAGCAATCGCTATTGACGGCCGGCGGCACTTTGTTGCTTGCTGGTTTGGCAAAAGCCGTGGCACCGCAGGAAATTGTTTTTGGACACGGCAACAAACGCTACCGCCTCAACCGGCAATGGAGTCAGGCAGATGTGAGTCGCTATCCGGTAACCGATTGCCATGAAATGCTGCAAGACAGCAAAGGCCGCATTGTATTACTCACCAATGAAACCCGCAACAACGTGTTGCTGTACGACAAAAGCGGAAAGATACTCGAGAGCTGGGGCACAGAATACCCCGGGGCACATGGCCTGAGCATTTTTAATGAAGGCGGAGAAGATGTGCTGTTTATCTGCGACAACAACCGGCACCAGGTAATTAAAACTACGATGCAGGGCAAAGTGCTGATGACGTTGAACTATCCTACCATGACTGGTGAGTACAACAAGGCGGAAGAATTCATTCCCACAGAAACGGCCATTGCTCCCAACGGAGACATTTACGTAGTAGATGGTTATGGCAAAGACTTTGTGATACAGTATGATTACAAAGGGAATTACATCCGACACTTTGGTGGCAGAGGCCCCGAAGCCAAATACCTGCGTAACGCACATGGCATTTGTGTAGACCTTCGCCACAAAACACCAGAACTCATTGTAACGTCCAGAGAGCAGAATGCCTTTAAAAGATATAGTCTGCAAGGAGAGTATATCGGCACGATTGAACTGCCAGGAGCATGGGTGTGCCGACCTGTTATCAAAGACGATTATTTGTATGCCGCCGTACTACAAAGCAGTAGCCGCCTGTGGCAGCAAAGTGGCTTTGTCACCATACTAGATGCACAGCATAAAGTGGTGAGCAATTTGGCAGGCAATACACCTGTGTATCAAGATGGACGCTTGCAGGAAATGTACCAAACAGTAAAAGCGTTCAGCTATCCGCATGATGTGTGCATAGATGATGACGGCTGCCTGTATGTAGCACAATGGAACAGTGGCAAAGTGTATCCTTATAAACTGGAGCCGGTAGCATGAAAGCAAGTCTCATCATCATAGGCATCCTATGCAGCATAGCTGGTCTGGCGCAGCCTTACGAACTGGCAGCACCACTACTTCGCTACCAAAGTATTTTTATAGAAAACGAAACCAAAGTGAGCATGGCATTTGACATGCAAGGAGCAAGCATTCGTTACACCCTGAATGGTGATGAGCCCAATGAAAAATCTAATAAGTATCGGTCGCCAATTGTGCTGCATCAACACAAGACCGTGGTGAAAGCGAAAGCTTTTGCCAAAGGCTATAAACCTTCGGCCACCGTAACACAAACCTTTTATCCAACAGGGTATCGCATCAGCAGCATTACTACGAGTATGCCCAACGAAAAATACAATGGTCTACCCCAGTTGCTGACTGACAACTTGAGTGGCGGCAGCAATCACAGCAATGGTAGCTGGCTCGGTTACAACAGCGATAGTGTTGTCGTGGAAGTATCGCTGTCATCACCGCAACAACTATCAACCGTGATGTTGCATGTACTTTTCAATCAACCCGCATGGATTTTTACCCCGGAGAAAATCCGCATTTACAACCAACAGCAACAATGCATTGCAGAAAAAACATTTGCAGTAGAACAACAAAAAACCGCTGTTGCAGAAGGCATTGAAGTAGCGTTACCAACAGCTTTGCAGCAACAACTACGCATTGTTATTTATCCATTGCAGCAGCTGCCTGAGTGGCACGATGGCAAAGGACAAAAAGCCTGGTTCTTTATTGACGAAATAAAACTCTATTGATAGCCTTGTGAAATCGATTGACAACAAATTATTGAACATCGCCATTGGCTGTAATGCATTGCTGGCGTTTTTGCTACTGTTTGAGCAACGGCTGCACATTCCATCATGGTTGCAAGTAGGCGGCCGCATGCACCCATTGCTCCTGCATTTACCCATTACATTGGTGTTAATCGTGGCACTGTTTGCAGTAGTAAAAGCATTTCTCAAAAAATGGCAATGGTCACAATTCAACACATGGCTGAGTGCGGCGGCTTGTCTGGCTGCGTTAACAGCCTTGTCAGGTTTGTTGCTCAGTTTAGAAGAAGGCTATGATGGCGACCAAATGCGCTGGCACAAGTGGAGTGGTATTGCCGTAGCATGGTGCATGTTAGTTTGGGCATTCATTGCAGAACGCAACAACAACGCTGCCACAAGCAGTGCATTCGGCTTACTGAGCCTTGTAGGCATTGCCATAGCCGGGCATCAGGGAGCCAATATTACACATGGAGATGATTTTTTGCTGGCTCCCATTCAACTGCAGCAAGCTAAACCCGTTGTATTACTCGAAGATGCCCTTGTTTTTCAGGACATGGTGCAACCTATTTTGGAAGCCAAGTGCATGAGCTGCCACAATGAAGACAAAGCAAAAGGCGAACTGCTGATGACATCGGAAGCGGCACTGCGCAAGGGCGGCAAAAGTGGCACCCTGTGGAACCTGCAAATACCGGGCTACGGATTGATGATGGATAGAATTCACCTGCCGCTGCAAGATAAAAAACACATGCCGCCTGCTGGTAAACCACAATTGACTGCAGAGGAAAGTTTTGTCATCGAACAATGGCTGGCGAAAGGTGCATCTTTTCAACAACCTGTGCTGGCGTTGGCGGAAAACGACACACTGCGCAAGATGGCGACACAACGTTTTTCGCAATTGAGCAATGTCAGTTATGATTTCGAAGCAGCTGATGCTAACGACATTCGCCAACTCAATACGGCCAATAGAAGCGTGTATGTATTGGCACTCAACAGCCCGGCATTGGCTGTGGAATTTTATGGCAATCACTCTTTCAATCAAAGCAGTTGAAAGAGCTGGGAAAAGTGAACACACAAATTGTGTCGCTCAACCTGAACAAGATGCCCGTAACGGATGAAGACCTCCACTTAGTGGCAGACTTTCCGAATTTGCGCAAACTCAACTTGTCATTTACAGATATTACAGATAAAGATTTGGCACAACTCAGTAAACTCACTCAATTGCAACAGTTGAGTATTTCGGGAACGAAAGTGACGGAAACAGCACTGCGCCAATTGAGTAGTTGGCCTGCCCTTTCCACGGTGTATGCCTGGCAAACCCAAGTGCCTGCTACTGCTCAAGCTGCTGTGCAACAAGCGTTGGGCAAAACCCGCATTCAGTGGGGTTTTAATGGCGATACCATTCAAATGAAATTGAATGCCCCCATTATTGACAATGAAGCACAAGTAATGACCGGACCAATTGAGTTGCGGCTAAAACATTTTCTGCCCGGTGTCAGCATTCGCTACACACTCGATGGCAGCGAACCAGATAGTATTCGTTCGCCTGAATACAAAGCGGGTACAATGATTCACGAACAGGGATTGATGAAAGCAAAAGCCTTTAAAGCAGGCTGGATGAGCAGCGATGTATCATCCCTCTTTTTTTACAAAAACAAATACCAGCCCGATACCGCTATTGCATTGCTGCCACCCGATGTGTCGTATAAAGGCAATGGCGCCGGCACCATCATCGACAATGTAAAAGCCGATAAAAACTTCAGGAGTGGCAAGTGGCTGGGCTACAAAGAAAATGCCATGCAAACACTGCTTACATTTTCGAAACCACAACCGGTGAGCAGCGTAACAGTAAGTTCGATGATTGACATTGCCAGCTACATTATGCCAGCCATGCGTATTGAAGTGTGGGGTGGCAACCATCCGCAACAGCTGAAACTATTGCAAACATTCGTGCCAACGCAACCGTCTAAAGAAATCCCTTCCTACCTCGAAGCATTTGAATTGAAGTTTCAAACACAAACCGTGCAATACCTGAAACTGGTAGCAGTACCAGTTAGTAAACTACCCGCCTGGCACAGAGGCAAGGGAGATAAAGGCTGGTTTTTTGTGGATGAGTGCTTTATCAACTAATGGCCAATACGCATGAAGGGTGTAATGGCCATTGCAATAGCCCGCACCACTTTTTCCATGAGGTTGTAATCAAGGGTTTGCCATTCATCATCTGGATGATGATAGTATTTGTCTTTATCAGTACCCAGCATAATGGTGTTCGCCGGAATTTTCAATTCACTGAATGGAAAGTTGTCGCTGCGTTTGTAGAGTTGCTGCATTTTAAAATCATCGAACAAAAAATAATCGGATCGCTATTTGTACCTGACAATTGCCGATAGTGCTTATTGAGTGAATCAATTACCCAATCGTCATGCACTCCATATGTAACGAACGGCAATTGCTGGTCGGGGCGGGAGCCCCTTGCCCTGCCCAGCATTTCCAGATTAATGACTTGTTGTATTCTGTTTGCATCCAGCTGACTGGCCAATGCAGTCGAACCAAGCAACCCCAATTCTTCCCCACTAAATGCCACAAACAACATGCTGTAATCGGGCGGTGGTAACCTACGAAAATACTTTGCCAACATGAGCATAGCAGCTACCCCAGAAGCGTTGTCGTTGGCCCCATTGTAAATACTATCTACTTTGAGCGAAGGAAAACCTTCCTGTTCCAACTGATGATTCAATGCTGCATTTTGCGTATGCGTTCCTACATGGTCGTAATGCGCACAAATAATGACTATGCGGTTTGATTTTCCATTGCCGTCAATGACACCCATTACATTCAAGCCCATCACCTGCGCAAAGCCGTTGCGTTGTAAATAGGCTTGCATGTACCCATCATTTCCATTGATGGTTGACAAACCAATATTCGCAAATTGTGCAGCAATCCAGTTGGCCGCCATATGTGCACCGGCACTTGTTGTATACCGGCCCATGGCACTATCATGGCTAAGCGCCTGTACATAGTGCCGCAGGGTATCTGCCTGAATAACCTGCAGCGGCAACTGTGCCTTACTAATCTTCGACAACAGCAACACAACGGCTATGAGCCATAACGGTCTTTGCATTACAGCAACCCTTTTACCACAGCTATAGCCTGTGCCAAATTAGAAGCATCTTGCCCACCCGCTGTAGCCAGATTTTTTTGACCGCCGCCGCCACCTTTAATGATGGGCGCCAGGTGTTGTTTAATGATGGCACCAGCATCCAATCCTTTTGCAGCTACCACATTGTCGGCAATGCTCACAGCCACAAACGGCTTGCCGTCAATATTGGCCGCCAGCACAACTACAAAATCGTTGAGGTGATTTTTCAGGTCGAAGCAGAGCTTCTTCAATGCATCAGCGTTGCCTACTTCTACAATGTCGCCTATGAAGTTGATGCCGTTGATGATTTCATCTTTTTGCAAGAGCTCATTGCGCACCGCCACCAGTTGGCGGGCTTCCAGCATTTCGATGTGCTTTTTCAGCTGTGCGTTTTCGGTGAGCAGTTTGTCTACGGCTTTGATAGGATCTTTTGCCTTCAGCAAACTGCCGATGCCTTTGATATTTAAGAGCCTTTCGGAGAAATAACGGAAAGCTGTAGGACCGGTGTATGCTTCAATACGACGCACACCCGCAGCCACCGCCGATTCGCTGGCGAGGGCAAACAAACCAATCATGCCGGTATGCATTACATGCGTACCGCCACACAGCTCTACCGAGTAGTTGGGATCAATAGTCACCACCCGTACCACATCGCCATACTTTTCGCCAAAGAGGGCCATGGCACCACGTGTCAGCGCTTCTTCTTTGGGCAACGATTCGATGACAACAGGAATGTTTTCACGGATTTTATCATTCACTATTTTTTCTACACTGCGTATTTCTTCATCGGTCATTTTGCTGAAATGCGAGAAGTCGAAACGCAGGTATTCATCATTCACCAACGAGCCTTTTTGTGCCACATGCGTACCCAACACCTGACGCAATGCTGCATGCAGCAAGTGCGTAGCCGTGTGGTTGTACATGGTATTCAACCGACGTTCGGCATGTACTACAGCCCTTACATCGCCGCTTATATCAGCAGGCAGGCTGTCTACAAAATGTACAATAAGGTCATTTTCTTTTTTGGTGTTGAGCACCTGAATGATTTCATCACCAAAATGCAACTCACCGGTATCGCCTACCTGGCCACCACTTTCGGCATAAAAAGGAGTGCTGGCCAGTACCAACTGGTATTGGTCTTTACCCTTGGCACTTACTTTCCGAAACTTTTGTACATGGGTGCCCACGTTTAAATCGGCGTAGCCTACAAAGCCGAGGCCAGCTGTTTCGTTCACAATTTGCCAGTCGCCCGTATCTAAAGTAGTGGCAGCACGGCTACGGTTTTTCTGCTTTTCCATCTCAGAGTTGAACTCATTCTCATCAATTGTAAACTTGAATCCAATTGAATTCTGTGCTAAGATTAATTGTGTAAGATCTAATGGGAACCCATAAGTATCATATAATTCAAATGCTTCTTTTCCACTAAATGTGAAAGGGTATTCTGTTTTTTCTGATTCAGAAAGCACTCGATTAGGATTATCAGAATAAATTTCATGTTGAGGAAAAAAAGGAACATGTTCCCTTCTCATCTGTCTCAAATTCTCAAAAATTGAATCTAGTTTCTTAAGGCCCTTTTCAAGAGTTCTCAAAAATGCTTCTTCTTCCTCCAGTACTACTTTACCTACAAAAGTTTCCTGCTTTTTCAGTTCTGGAAACACATGCTCAAATTGTGCCGCCAGCACGGGCACCAATTGATGCAGCAGCGGCTGCTTGTAGCCGAGGTAAGAATAGTAGTAGCGAACGGCACGACGCAAAATGCGACGGATAACATAACCGGCACCGGTATTGCTGGGCAGCTGACCATCGGCAATGGTAAAGCTGATGGCACGAATATGATCGGCCAACACCCGGAAGGCCACGGCCTGCTTGCTATCGCTGAAATCGTATTGGGCACCGGTAATGTTTTCTACCGCTGCAATGGTGCCGGTAAACAAATCGGTATCGTAGTTGCTGGTTTTGCCCTGCAGTACCCGCACCAGGCGTTCCAGGCCCATGCCGGTATCTACGTGCTTGGCAGGCAGTGGCTGCAGGCTACCGTCTTTCAGGCGGTTAAACTGCATGAATACGTTGTTCCAGATTTCAATCACCTGTGGGTGGTCGTTGTTCACCAGGGTTTTGCCATCTACGGCAGCCCGTTCTGCATCGGGGCGGCAGTCTACATGTATTTCGGTACAGGGGCCGCAGGGGCCTGTGTCGCCCATTTCCCAAAAGTTGTCTTTTTTATTGCCCAGCAAAATGCGGTTGGGGTCAATCCATTTGGCCCATTCAGTAGCAGCTTCTTCGTCTTTCGGCAGGCCTTCTTTTTCATCGCCTTCAAACACGGTGACGTACAACCGGTCTTTAGGAATTTGGTACACGCCGGTGAGCAGTTCCCAGCTCCACGAAATGGCTTCTGTTTTAAAATAATCGCCAAAGCTCCAGTTGCCCAGCATTTCAAACATGGTGTGGTGGTAGGTATCTACACCCACTTCTTCCAGGTCGTTGTGTTTGCCGCTTACCCGCAGGCATTTTTGGGTATCGGCCACCCGCTTGCTGGCAGGCGTTTGGTTGCCCAAAAAATAATCTTTGAACTGGTTCATACCCGCATTGGTAAACATGAGGGTAGGATCATTTTTTACCACAATGGGGGCACTGGGTACAATGCTGTGCTGCTTAGAAGCAAAGAAATCGAGAAACTGCTGGCGTATTTGAGCTGCGGTCATGCTGGTAGATACTTTGGTCATTTCAATATTTTGCCGTCGGCGTAAGAAAATGGTCAAAACAGACTCCTAAAGGCTATTTTTGACTGCTTTGCCTGGCAAGGTGCGCAAAGGTAAAAGATTAGCAGCCGTGATGATGGTCATTTTTCCCTGCCGGAAAAGATGACGACAACGCCATAAGAACCAGTGAAAAGATCAAGTACTTCTATAACACGCATACGCTCCGCTACGAAAAGCTGGTGACCCCCTTGCGGGTGAAACTGCTGCGGATATTCGGGTTCATTGCGGCAGCACTTACCACCTCCTTTATTATTGTGCTGATTGGCCAGCGGTATTTTCCGAGTGCCAACGAACGTACCCTGATGCAGGAAAATGCCAACCTGCGCTACGGCTACAAAGTGCTGGATAAACAAATTGAAGAACTGGAACAACGGCTGGCCACGTTGGAAAAGCGGGACAATAATGTGTACCGCTCCATTTTTGAATCGAAGCCCATACCCGACAGTGCCCGGGCCAAAATGCTGGAAGAAATAGCGGAGCTCAAAAAAGTGAGCAGCATGGGGCAAGACCAGCTGATTACCGACATGGCCGCACAATTGCAGCGCCTCTTCAACCGCATGAATGCGCAGCAAACCTCATTTGGCAGCATCGAAAAAATGATTGAACGTAAGGAAGACCTGCTGGCCGCCATCCCTGCCATACAGCCTGTGGCCAACAAAGACCTGGAGCGGGTAGCCAGTGGTTTCGGCTACCGCATCGATCCCATTTATAAAGTGCCGAAAATGCATGCCGGCCTCGACTTTACGGCCCCTACCGGTACGCCTATTTATGCTACTGCCGATGGCCGGGTAAAAGAAGCCAACTTCAACACCGGTGGCTACGGCAACCACGTGGTAATAGACCACGGCTTTGGCTATGAAACCTTGTATGGCCACATGGTGCGCATCAAAGCCAGAGCAGGGCAAACCGTAAAGCGGGGCGAAGTGATTGGCTGGGTGGGTAGTACGGGCAAAAGCACCGGTCCGCACCTGCATTACGAAGTCATCAAAGGCGGCACCAAAATCGATCCCATTTACTTTTTTTACAACGACCTGACACCGGAACAATACAACCGCTTGTTGCAACTGGCGGCTACGAGGAACCAGAGTTTTGATTAACCCGGTGCCCGGGGTTGACGAGTTGACGGGTTGAAAAGTTAACAAGTTTCCCATCTTTCTCGTTCCTTGTTGATTACTTGTCTTCAACTTTCCAACCTACTAACCTTCCAACCTGCCAACTTTCCAACCATGTCTCTCCACTCCTTACTGCTCGAAGACAACCACAAAACACAGGTGGAGAAAGTACAACTATGGGTAGGCGACAACGCAGGCAGATTTACGCAGTTGATTGAGATAGTAACAGGCAAAGACGAACGCATGGCCCGCCGTGCAGCGTGGCCCATGAGCTATGTGGCCCATGAGCTATGTGGCCGAAGCACATCCGCAATTGGCTATTCCGCATTTACCGGCATTGATACACCTGTTGCATCAACCCAACATACACAACGGTATTACCCGAAACATTGTGCGACTATTACAGTTTGTACCCATACCAGAACCATTGCATGGCGAAGTAATGGACCGTTGTTTTCGCTACATAGAAAACCTGCAGGAAAAGCCCGCCATCAAAGCATTTGCGCTGACGGTGCTGCATAACCTGAGCCAACACTACCCCGAAATTGTGCCCGAAATAAAAGCCATCATTGCCGACCGTTTGGATTATGAAACGCCGGCTTTTAAAGTAAGAGCGAAAATATTTTTACGCTGAGCTTACTTAATCAAACGCCAGGTGAGCGGGTAGCGATACAGTTTATTTTCCGACGCTTTTACAGTAGCTACTATTACCAGCACCAACGAAAGAATGCCTACTAACCATAGCAGTAAAATACCAATGATGCTGATGAATAACCCGATAGCAACAATCGTCATGGTAATTTGAAAATTGAGCGACTCCTTGGCATGTGCGGCTACATAGGGAGATTCATCTTTTTTGATGAGGTAAATAATCAAGGCGGGTACTATCCAGAAGAATAAGGAAAGCACATGACACAAAATGGCCATGGTACGTTCATCGCTGGTGGGCGGTGTTGCAAAAGTTTCGTCGCGGTTCAAAATATCCTGAGGATCGAATGACTGTGCCATCTTGAAAATATTTGGGAATCAAGATAACGAAGCAGCATCACAAAACGTGATGGAAGTACAAAAACTGTTTCGCTTTTTTACACATATGTTTCCATAATGAGCTGCAGCCTTCGCTTGTAATCGTACTGCAAATCTTCGTGCATGCCTTTGATGAGTTTGCTGATTTTTTGATGTTGGGTATGGGCCATTTTATCTACCACAGTTGAATGCGTAATGTGGTGCGGCAGCTGCAATAGCTCTTGCAAAAAATGTAAATGCAGCGCCACTTCCATTTCTTTATTGGCGGCATAGCGGGCCACTTTATTTACCTGCCGTAATATTTTGCGGATGCTTTTTTTGGCAAAAAATACAGTGCTGGTATTTATCTGTGCAAAGCCCTCGCTGATGGCCTGCTGTACCTGTGCGGTGTAGCCATCGGCATCGGCCGCATCAAACAGCAGGTAGCTCAGTAGTTCTTTGTTGTCTTGCTTAAAACGGGCCAGCCGCAGGCACAGTGCCAGCAACTCTTCTTGCGGCAGTGTTTGCAGTTCGGCTTTCAGTTCGGCAAGTGAAGCAGGTTTGAGCATGGAGGCAAATTAGTTGATTAGTTGATTGGTTGACTAGTTGACTAGTTAATGGGGAATTAGGGATTAGGAGTTAGGAATTAGGGGGTGAGTAATGTAAACTTGTGAACCTTGCAACTTGTGAACTCGTCAACCCGTGAACCCGTCAACTTTCAAATCAACCAACCTCCTCCCCCTAACTTTGCCGCCTTATGGGCCAAAAGAAACTCATCCGCTTCGCAGCTATCAAATCGTTTTCCAATGTGCTGGAGTACCCCGAAAACATGCCGGGTACCTGGGGCAGCTTTTTTGCCAGCGCACAGCCACTCACATTGGAGCTGGCCTGTGGCAAAGGCGAATACGCCGTTGGTTTGGGCCAAATGTTTCCGAAAAGAAATTTTCTGGGTGTAGATGTAAAAGGCAACCGCATTTTCATTGGTGCCAAGCGGGCCCTGGCCATGGGTTTGGGCAATGTAGGTTTTATGCGTACCCAAATCGACCGCATCGATCAGTATTTTGCCCCCGGCGAGGTTGCCGAAATCTGGCTCACCTTCCCCGACCCGCAGCTGCGGACCGGCCATGCCCGTAAGCGACTGACACATCCCAACTTTTTGCGTCGCTACCAGCGTTTTCTGCAGCCCGGCGCCTGTATCAATCTCAAAACCGATTCGCCGGTGCTGCATGCCTTTACCCTGCTGGTGATTGAACATTATGGCTGCAGCTTGGTTACAAATTACACCAACGTGTATGGCGAAGCCACCGAGCCGGAGTTGTTGACTATTCAAACCCATTACGAGGGCCTCGACATTGCACAAAGTGGTCGGATTTTTTACCTGCGGTTTCAACTGCCCGATGTAATAGATGCAGCGAAAGACGAAGCATTTAAACAAGCGGGTGTGGGAGCTGGAGCAGGGAACACAAGCATCGGCAGCAGATTTATGAAAGTGCAACTGAAAGAGGGCGAAGATTACTATTACAGCCCCGAAGGGTACATGGTGTTGACAGAAAAATACCACCTCGAACGTGGGGTGTGCTGTGGCAATGGCTGCCGGCATTGCCCCTATGCATACGTTCGGGTGCCCGAGCCCCGCAAAAGCCATTTGTTACAACAACAGGCTGCGAAGTCTGACACCCGAACTGATAAGCCGGTTTAGTGCTTTCCCGCTTATTGATAGAAGTATAATGTTTTTACAGTAGCTGCATCAATGCCCGGCGGGGTAAACAACAACGTGTGCTCGGTGGGTCGGTTGTTGGTTCCATACTTCATAGTGAAGTTTATATAAGGCACCGTTGGGAAGCCAACCTGCTGTTGCAACGTAGCTTTCACTAAATTATTGACACTGTATCCGCCTTCCAGCATTTCATGATCACAGAGCACATCATCCATAGTACGATCATAGGGCTGCTTTTTGTTGTCGTATTCATAGTTCAGCTGTGCTTGTTGTTTCCATTGTTGAGTAGCATCGTCCCAATTAATAGAGATAATCATTTTACTGATAGCGTTATTGCTCCAGGTAGCTACTTCTTTCCATAATGGCTCCGGGTTATCAGGAGTACCCAGCAGATAAGAATAACACGCTCTTTCTTTGAGCAAAGAGCCTGCATACGACACAGCAATACTATCGTTTGGGTCAATCATTGCCGGGTCGTCATACACCAACAAATATTTCACCTGCTTGCTAGCGTTGCGAAACACTTTTACAAAAGTGGAATCATCAGGCGAATCGCCATCATTAATACGAATCAACGTAATCAAGCCTTCCGCATCCCGATGGTAATACTTGTAAGCATAGGCAGGTATACCATTTAAGGTACCTGTCGTTTTTATCTGAATCAATCGTTTGCTTCCATCAAAGTCATAAAATGCAGAAGCCTTGTTGGAGTTAGAAGCAGGTACAGAGCTCATGTCTGACCTGGTGAGCAAATCACCATTAAAGCCTCCTGTACCACCGCCAGTACCCGAGGTATCAACATTGGGATTGCCATTCACTTCAAACGAAATTTCTTTTTGGCAGGAAGTGAGTGCCAGGAATGCCAGCATAACGGCAGCAAAGAGTGATGTACGAATTTTCATTTATGTAAGGTTTAAACGCAGCTACCCGAATCAAACAGCAGTTATTGAAAAATACAACACGAATGCGTTTATGCGACAAGGTTGTTTGCGTAAATAAATATACTCACCTACATTTATTTGTGCAATAAATATTGCAAGAGCTATACTCCGAAATCGCCCCAACTCAATACAAGCTGTTGCACAGCAACCCTATTACCCACTACAGTTGTAGCCTTCATGCAACGGATGCTTGTTGAGTTGCCCTAATTTAGTAGAATGAAAAAACGGAGCAGCACCACCAATAGCAGCCACAGCTTTTTTGAAAACGTATGGGATGTAGTGCGGCAGGTACCAAAAGGCCGGGTTACCACCTATGGAGCCATAGCCAAATACCTGGGCAGTGGCATGAGTGCCCGTATGGTAGGCTGGGCCATGAATGCCGCTCATGTACTGCCCGATGTGCCTGCGCAACGTGTAGTCAACCGCATGGGCATGCTTAGTGGCAAAATGCATTTTGGCACGCCCACCCGCATGGAAGAATTATTGAAAAAAGATGGCGTAGCAGTAAAAGAAGATGTAGTCGCCGATTTTGCCCAACGCTTTTGGGACCCGGCTATTGAGCTGGATTTATAACGCTATTTACCTGAGAAAAAAGTATCCGGCACCCCTTTGTTGATGACATAGTTGTCGTAGGTCAATTCAACATAGCCCTTCTTGTTTTTCAGCTTGTTGGTATCGGGCTTTTCGCCATCGTCAAACTCCAAAGTTACACCCTTGGGCAGTTTGTAGTCTTTGGTATTAAAGCTGAATACAGTTTTATCCGGCAAGGCATACGCTGTCCATTTGCCATAAAACAATTCTACATCATAAGTGCCATTTTCTTTAGTGGTAGTCGTTGATTTTTTGATGAGCAAGTTGGCTTCATCAATGTACAAAGTCGTTAGTACCACATCGCTGTTATTGTCTGCCGGCAGCACTTTTACCACCCTCACGGTTTGGCCTTGCAGGGTAGCGGTACCGGCATCCAGCGCTACAAAGTTTTTATCGTTGAGTACATTTTGCATGTTCACACTTACGCCGCCTTTGGGCAAAATACTAATGCCCTTTTCTTTGGAAATACGAAAGCGGTTGGGTTTTTTAAAATACACATTCACTTTGGCCACCGGCACTTTTAAAAACGCCACATCTGTTCGCAGCCTTCCGGTAGCGCTGTAGTCGTTTACTTTTTCCAGTTTGGCTTTCAGTTTAAGTATCAGGGCGGTGGCATCTTGGGCCTGCACAGCCTGCGAAAGACAGAGGATTGCGATTGCAAAAACAAATACAGAACGAAATTTCATGTAGCGAATGTCGGTGAAAGAAATGGTTGCAAAGGATTTGAAACGTATAACACATTGTAAGTTTCTTCTGTTCATTCGTTATGGTTATAAACAAACATTTAGCGTTTGCCAAAAGCCCAATCATCCGCTCCCTTTTCCTGATTCCGTAATCCGTTGTTCCCGATTGCGATGCACTTACTGATAGAAGCGGATGAGTTTTGCCCCGCAATTTGACGATACATGTACAAAATATTCCTCCTGACGCTGCTGCTGCCTGCAGTTGCTTTGGCACAGCCACAACAAGACACCCTTAACGGCAAAGAAGACATGCCACAGGTAACCATCGTTGGTTATAAAGACCGCCTGCTGGCCAAGGTGCCCGGCTCGGTTTCAGTACTCAAATTCAAAGACATACAAACACTTCAGCCCATCAGCGGCAATGATATTGTGCGTCGGGTGCCCGGCATCAACATAACCGATGAAGAAGGCGCCGGCCTTCGCATCAACATCGGCATCCGTGGCCTCGACCCCGACCGTAGTCGCAGTGTGCTCATGCTGGAAGATGGCATCCCCGTTGCCCTCAACCCCTATGGCGAACCCGAAATGTATTTTACCCCCGTCATCGATAAAGTACGCAGCATTGAAGTGCTGAAAGGCAGTGGCCAGGTATTGTTTGGCCCGCAAACCATCGGTGGTGTGGTCAATTTTATCACTGCTAATCCTCCCGACTCCGCCACTACTGAAGTGAGGCTTCGGGGTGGTGAAAACGGGTTTTTCAGCGGCTATGCCAGTTATGGCAATACCGTGGGCAACACGGGTTTTATTGTTAGCTTTTTGCGCAAGCAGGCCAACAACATGGGACCTACCTGGTTTCACATCAACGACCTGAGTGCCAAACTCAAAATCAGGCTCAATGATAAAAGCAGCATTGGTTTTAAACTGGGCCTATATGATGAGCTCAGTAATAGCACCTACATCGGCATTACTACTCCCATGTGGTTGAAAGCTGGTGCCGACGATTTTGTACGCATTGCTCCACATGACCGTTTGCCCGTTCGCCGCTACAACATTAGCGCTACACACAACTATCGTTTTACCAATAATATCCAACTGCAAACCACTGCATTTGCGTATAGCATCACCAGAAACTGGCAACGACAGGATTTTAGCTACAGCCGTACTGCTGCCAACCAAACCGGCGTAGTTTGGGGCGACACGACTATAAGCAACGGTGCCATATTTATGCTCAACAGCAATGGCCACCGCAACCGCCAGTTTGAAGTAATGGGTGTAGAACCCCGACTCACTATCAAAGGCAAACTGGGCAATGGTGAACACCAGTTGAAACTCGGTGCACGGGCACTGTATGAAAAAGCCAATGAGCAATTTGTAATTGGCGCCAAAGCTGATGCCACAGCTGGTAATATCCGCGACAATGAAATTCGCAGCGGCCTAGCCCTCAGTGCATTTGTGCAAGAAGAATGGCAACTGAATAAAAAGCTCCGCCTCAATGCCGGTGTACGTGCAGAGCAGTTCGATTATAGCCGCCGCATACTTCGTGGAAGGTTTACAGTAAATAGCGTTAGCAATGTAGTGCGTGATACCAACGTACTGGCCAGCCGCAACATTGTAGCCCTCATTCCCGGTGCAGGATTTTCGTATGAAGCCAGTGAGCAATTCACCTTTTTTGGTGGCGTACACAAAGGCTATGCACCACCCCGCACCAAAGATGCCATTACCCCAACAGGCGTTACCCTCGACCTTGATGCAGAAAACAGCTGGAACTATGAACTGGGCACCCGCTTTGCTATTGGCAATATCATCAGCGGCGAACTCACCGCATTCATGATGGATTTTCAAAACCAGATTATACCCACCAGTGTAAGCAGCGGCAATGCCAACGCTACAGGCTTGGCCAATGGTGGAGCTACCCGCCACAAAGGTGTAGAGCTGGGTGTACAATGGGATATCAGCAAAACACTGGGCATGAAAAAAATGGGCCGTTTTACTCAACAACAATCTGACATACGTGAATAGCCGCTACAATGAAGATCGCTTCCTCAATAAAGGAACAGAACTTGTAAATGTAGCGGGCAACAAACTGCCCTATGCCCCCGAATGGATATGGAACGGCACATTGGCCATTGAAAGCAAACAAGGGTTGGGCATGCGTTTGTTCAGCAATTATGTAGCCGATCAATTTGCCGATGAGTTGAACACTGTAGAAGCCAGTGCCAATGGCAGAACAGGTTTGCTCGACAGTCGCTTACTAATTGATGCCACAGCATTCTACACCCTTCCCAACAAAAAAATCAGCTTCAATATCAGCGCCAAAAACCTGAGCAACGAACGTTACATTGCCAGCCGTCGCCCCGAAGGCATTCGGGTAGGCATAGGCCGAATGGTTACCGCAGGTGTAGACATAGTGCTATAAGCATGTAGATTTGGGCAAACGAATACCACGATTAGCATTCAACATCATCAGTCTATCCAATTGAATAAATATTCATCCTTATACTCAATCTCAAATTTTTGCAACAACCCCTGATACTCTTGTTTGAAAGACTGTTTTTGATGATGTTTTTCTTGCTGATGGATGTATTGAATGATTGAATCCAACTGAGATTTGCGTTGATGAAAACGCCCCAAAACCTTCCTGCCAATGAAACTTTCCGGCAATCAATTTTTGATCATTGATCCATTTGGCGGAGGATGTTTTGATATCCCTTATCAAATCTGATAATGCTATATCAGGCTTAATGCTAAGCAAGATGTGTATGTGATCGGCTACACCGCCGATAGCATACACTTTTTGTTTTTTTCCGTTTACGATGCCACAGATATACTTGTATAGTTGACTACGCCATTGCACCTGTAACAAGTTTTGTCTTCCTTGTACGGCAAATACTACGTGGATATAGATTTTTGTGTAGGTGTTTGGCATATGATGTGTGTTGTGTTGAAAAAACCATATCTAATGTTACGCAAAACATTTTTATCAGGCATTGATTTCAGCGATAGACTGCGAGTATTCGTATCGCTCCTACGGAGCTCAGCAAATATCATTCGTCACCATGCTATTATGGTACAGCTCCTACGGAGCTTTGTAACTTCACTATTTGTACAAACAGGTCGGATTGGGCAAACATTGAATAGTTGACACTCGCACCAACGGCTCCGGAGGAGCCAAAGCTTAATAGCACCTAAGTACCAACAACACAGAGCTCCGGAGGAGCGATACATGAAATCAAACCTTCGCTTGTTGCATCACTCCCTTCTAAACCTGATGACCGCGGTGGTTTTTTCTGTGCTTTCCAACCGGGCAGTGTAGCGTTGTCCATTAATATAGGCCATCATAAAAGAGGTATTCGGCGGAATAGCGCCAAGGTTTTCGGCTACCATGCTCAGCTCTGCATCGGCAGGTACATCTTGCACGGCAAGTTTAATTACAAAAGGCAGTGCACTCAACCGTACATGCTCAAACAACAAGCGGCCATTGAGAAACAAGGAAATGCTATCGCCATCAATTTCGGCATTGTCGAAAAATTGCAACTCCACACTATCGCCGGCTAAGGGCAAAGTAGTTTGTACAATCCTTTGGCGGCTATCAAATTTTTGCTGAATGGTTTGGATGGGCGGCGGCGCCACTACCACAGGTGTTGGTGGCTGGGGCTTTTCCGCTACCGGCGGAGCGGCTACCACAACTGGTGTGGCGGGTTGGGGTTGAGATTGAGGTTGAGGAGCGGGTTTGGTTTGAACGATTACGGGTTCGGTTGTTGCTGGCGGCGTTGGTTTCGGTTGGCGTTGTTCGGTATCGGCAGCGGCTATTAAGTCGGGGTCGGCACCACCATACCACCAGTTGGCCAGCAGTTCATCCCAGCCATCTGCAAACAATGGCGCTTCCATTTTATCCAAATGCACTTCCAGCCCGTCACCGTTTTTGGTTTCGGCCACCCCATCCAGTTTCATAATGCCAGAACCCGGACAATTAAAATCGGTTTGCATGGCCAGCGGCTGTTGGTTCACTGCACTAAAACTTGTTTTGGGCCCCTTCGATTCCAACAGCACATCATCCCACCAGTGCAGGCTCGCATCCTGTGGGTCGAGGTATCCTTTGATGGCATAGCGGTAATAATGCTGCGCATTGGCATAATAGTACGAGGTGCCCGTCAGGCTATCGCCCTGCCGCACCACTTTTACTTCCAGCTTGTAGGTAGTGGTAAACGGCGTACGACCTTTTTGCACTTTGCCCCGCCAAACCCCTGTGATGGGTTGGGCAGCCAACGCCAATGGAAAAAACAGCATGAAAACAATTCGAAACAGCATGAAACGGTAAACGTTTTTTCGGGCATTCTATTTTGCAACCCTTGTACCAAAATTGCGGCTGTTTGCAGCCTCATTCTTCCACAAGGCAAGGAATGCTTTGTACTTCGGCAGAATTTTCAAACCAATTCTCTCCGCAAATTGTATATCCTCAAAATCTGTTTGTATGGCTCATCCCAATCTGGCATTAATAGAAGCCCTTCGTGAAACCGCCCGCCGGCTGCGCCAGCCCGACACCAAATATGCATGGGGCAACCATGGCAGTTGCAACTGCGGCAACCTGTTGCAAACCATCACCCGCCTCGATGAAAAAGAAATCATGCACTTTGCCCGCACCGGTGATGGCGAATGGACAGAACTGGCCGAAGAATATTGCGGCGTAACCGATGCGCCTGTGGGACTGCTCATCAGCAAGCTGCAGCAAATTGGCCTCACCCCCAGCGATATTCACAACATTGAATACCTCGAAGACAAAGAAGTGTTGCAAGCCCTGCCCGGCGGTTTTCGCTGGCTCAGCCGCAACCAGCGGGAAGATGTGATTGTGTACATGGACACCATGGCCCAACTGCTCGAAGACAAATTGCTCCGCCTCGTACACGTATCGTTTGATGAATTGATGACGATTGAAAAAGTGGAAACGGTGTAATTTTCTTCGTTGAATAGTAAAAGAGCTACAGCAATTTGTTGTAGCTCTTTTACTATTTCATCATCATTACTTGGGCTTGTGAAAATAAAATATGGCACACAACCCATGTTTCAGTTTTTCATCAATACCAAATGAATCCAGTTAATGACATAGAGGTTAACTAATCATTCTTGTCTAAACCATAAGCCAGAAGAAACTCATCGTACTCTTGCAAAAAGGTTTTCTTTTGATGATGGCCCTTTTGATTCCGTATATATTCAACTACTTTACCTACCACCGATGCTGAAACGGAATAAGCGGCATATCCTGTTTGCCAGGCAAATTTTTCAGCTACCATATTTTGTTGATTGATAAAGTGAGAGCTACTGCCTTTTATGTGTTTGATAATCTCTGCCACTGATTTTTGAGGAGACAGCAAAAACAAACAATGAATATGGTCAGGCATACCATTGATGATTTTTGCCGGACAACCTAGTTCAGCCAATTGTTCGTTGATGAATTGGTGAATTTGATTTTCAACGTTCGCATGAATCAATGGCATTCTTTCTTTGGTAGCCCAAATGGCATGAATCCAAATTTTATTGTACGAGTGCGACATGGTTTCAAAAGCGTGTTTCACTAAGATAGCTAAACCGTTGAAACGGTTTGCATACGATCTCTTGCCTACATTTCCCACGGTTGAAACCGTGGGCTAATTCTTTTTCCATTTGCACAGCCCACCGAATATACCATTTTGTAATCGCGTTCCACATTAACCCAGCACACGGTTTTAATCCTAGGCTTATACGATTGCAACCCGCATTTAACTAGCCCACGGTTTCAACCGTGGGTTACAAGGTCTCAAACAAACGCCGGTAATGGCTTTAGCCATTTCAGGTAAAAAAGAGGCTGCCTCAACCATTTGAGACAGCCTCTTTCATATCATGTAATTGTTTCACGACACCAACACCTCACCCGTCATTTCCTTCGGAATGGGGAGGCCCATCATCGTTAAAATGCTCGGAGCAATATCGCCCAGTTTGCCAGGCTTCACGGTGCCTTTCCAGGTATTGCTGATCACAAACAGCGGCACCGGATTGAGCGTATGTGCCGTATTGGGGCTGCCATCTTCATTCACCAGATAATCGCTGTTGCCATGGTCGGCGGTGAGGAAAATGGTATAGCCATGCGCCAGACCCGTAGTTACCACCTGGCGAACACAATTGTCTACCGTTTCGGCAGCTTTAATGGCGGCTTCCCATACCCCCGTATGGCCCACCATGTCGGCATTGGCAAAGTTGAGGCAGATAAATGCCGACTCTTCTGTTTCAATTTCCGGCAGCAGCAAAGCGGTTACTTCATTGGCACTCATTTCGGGCTGCAAATCGTAAGTGGCCACTTTGGGGCTTTGTACAATCAACCGCTTTTCGCCTTCAAAAGTGGCTTCGCGGCCACCGCTGAAGAAGAAGGTTACATGCGGATATTTTTCGGTTTCCGCCATGCGGATTTGCTTCAAACCATTCGCGGCAATCACTTCTCCCAACGTATTATTGAGGTTGTCGGTTTCAAACACCACGTGTACACCCGTCCAGTTTTTGTTGTATTCGGTCATGGTGGTGTAATGGAGTGGCAGCTTGTGCATGCCAAAGTCGGGGAAGTCTTGCTGCGTCAGCACTTCGGTGATTTCGCGGCAGCGGTCGGTACGGAAGTTGAACACCAGCACGGCATCGCCTTCCTGAATGGTCGCCACGGGTTTTCCTTCAGCATCCACCATCACCGTTGGCTTAATGAATTCATCGGTTACATCAGCGGCATACGCTGCTTCTACGGCAGCAATAGCACTGGTGGCGGTTGGACCTTCGCCTTTTACCATGGCATCGTAGGCCAGCTTCACTCGCTCCCAGCGTTTGTCGCGGTCCATGGCATAATAGCGACCGTCAACCGTAGCAATTTTACCTACGGTAGCATCGAGGTGCTGCTGCAAATCTTTGATGAAACCCAAGCCGCTTTTGGGGTCGCAATCGCGGCCGTCGGTAAAGGCATGGATGAATACATTCGACAAGCCTTCTGCCTGGCACAGGCTCACAATGGCTTTTACATGGTTGATGTGGCTGTGCACACCGCCATCACTTACCAGGCCTACGAGGTGGAGCGGCTTGTTGTTTTCTTTGGCATAGCGGATGCTGTTGAGCAACACCGCATTTTGCTGAAACTCGCCACTGCGAATGGCCACGTTGATGCGTTGCAACTCCTGATACACAATGCGGCCGGCCCCCAGGTTGAGGTGGCCCACTTCGCTGTTGCCCATTTGCCCGTCGGGCAGGCCCACGGCTTCGCCGCAGGTAATGAGCGTCGTGTTGGGATATTGGCTGTATAAACTGTCGACAAAAGGGGTATTGGCGGCACGGATGGCGTCGCTGCCGGGCACCTGGCCCAGGCCCCATCCGTCCATAATAACGAGCATGGTTTTGTTCATGAGATATCGATTGCTTGTTTGGTTGTAATAAATGCTATGCCAGCGTCAGGCGCTGCTTTAGCCGTGCGAATTTACCTCAATTGGTTGGGGTAAAAACATGATTTTGAACAACCGAATGAGTAGCACGGATTTTTCGAATCGGCACGAATGACACAATTTTTTGTTTTGAGAAATACTGGGACGCGGATTTGGACGGATGAATAACGGATTTACACAGATTGAATCAGATGCCTCAACTCCTCTGTGCTCGCCGTGGCCTCTGTGCGAACAACGCAAACGCTGAAGGCCGGAGGCCAAAAGCACTGTGCGAAATACTGAGACGAGAATTGGCACATGTGAGCAAAGGATTTTCACTGATGGAATAAAAATCCTCTGAGCTCTCTGCGTCCTCTGTGCGAACAACTCAAACGCTAAAGGCCAAAAGCCGAAAGTAAAACCTCTGATAGCTCCGTGCCCTCTGTGCGAAAACATACACTCATTTGCCGAAGGCAAATAACCCGCTGTGCGAAAACCCTCCTCCCCAAAAACTGTTATAGAAATTTTCACAAAGAGAAATTTGGTTTGTATGTACAAACATCACAGTTTTGCACTCAATACATGTATGTACATGTATTTTCAAGTAACCTATCATTCAAACCATACAACACTAAAAAAATGAAACAAATCAAAGCAACTTTCGCAGCCTTCGCCTTGTTGGCTATCAGCGCTTCAGCCTTTGCCGGTGGTGGCAAAGCCAATGGTAAATATGCCGTAAACACTGCCCAGAGCAACCTGGTGTGGAAGGCAGAAAAAGTAACCGGTAAGCATGACGGTACCGTGAAGCTGAGCGGTGGCGAAATCACCGTAGCCAACGACAAACTGGTAGCTGGTTCTTTCACCATTGACATGACCACTATGGCTGTGGTTGACATCAAAGATGCTAACATGAATGGCAAACTGCTCGGCCACCTGAAAAGCGACGACTTCTTTAGCGTAGACAAGCACAAGACTGCCACTTTCGTCATTACTTCTGTTACACCTGCCAGCCAGGCCGGTAGTTACACTGTAAAAGGTAACCTCACTATCAAAGGCATCACCAAGCCCATCGAGTTTCCTGCTGCCATCATCATGGACGGCAAGACCCTGAAGGCTACTGCTACCATTACTGTTGACCGCACCCAATTCGACATCCGTTATGGTTCTAAGAGCTTCTTCGAAAGCATTGGCGACAAAGCGATCTATGATGATTTCATCATCGAATTGCAATTGGTAGCCAATACCAAGTAATTTAGACACGGCCTGGAGTCGTATTCATTACGGCATCCATCCATCAGAGCAAACAGGTAATACGCAAGTATTGCCTGTTTTGCTTTACAGCATACAACTACCTTTGGCCCCTACAAATGTTGGCTATGACGAGTATTGAATTTGATCAGAAACTGGCCCACCTGGTACAGGAAGCATTGGCTGAAGACATTGGCGATGGCGACCACAGCACCCTGTCTTGTATTCCCGCTTCGCAAAAAGGAAGAGCAGTACTGCGCATTAAACAGCAGGGCGTATTGGCTGGTGTACAGGTTGCCGAAAAAATATTCCGCCTGGTAGAACCCGATGTACATTTTCACCAGCACAAACAAGATGGCCAACACATGCAAAATGGTGAAACGGCATTTGCGGTGGAAGCCTCCATTCATACCATTCTCAGCTGCGAAAGACTGGTGCTCAACTGCATGCAACGCATGAGTGGCATTGCTACCCTTACAGAGCAGTATGTAAAAAAATTGCAGGGCTATAAAACCCGCATTCTCGACACCCGCAAAACCACGCCCAATTTTCGACTGCTCGAAAAAGAAGCGGTACGCATTGGCGGTGCCGTCAACCACCGCTTTGGCTTGTACGATATGATCATGCTGAAAGACAACCATATTGACTATGCAGGCGGCATTGAAGCAGCTATAGAACGTGCTTGGACTTATGTAAACGAACACAAGCCAGGCATGAAAATAGAAGTAGAAACCCGTACGCTGGAAGATGTAGCATTGGTGGCCAAAGTGGGCCGTGGCAAAGTATTTCGGGTAATGGTCGATAATTTTCAACCGGCAGATATTGTAACTGCGCTGCACATACTGAGCGATGATTTTGAAACCGAAGCCAGCGGCGGCATTACCCTCGACAACATAGAATCTTATGCTGCAACGGGTGTAGATTATGTGAGCACCGGAGCACTCATTCATCAGGCCAAAAGTTTAGACCTGAGTTTGAAAGCGCAGATAAGAAATGGTTGATGGTTGGTGGTTGATAGGAAATACAATTGGCAAAAAAAGCTAAAAGCGGAAGGCCGTAATATTCTTTCACCAGTCAAACACTGTGTACCTCTTGTTTGTACTCATTTACCTCTGTGGTAATTATCCTCTTTTTCCATGGCACAAAAAAAGAAACTCAACAGCCTCTCCGATTTGGGCGGCCTTGTATACAGCACCGACCCCAATTTTAAACCCGTGGAGGATGAAACACCAACAGCATTGCTGCCTGCAGCACAACAACGCCTGCGCATTTGGTTTGAAACCAAACACCGCGGTGGCAAAGCCGTTACCATTGTTGCCGGGTTTGAAGGCCCCGATGCCGACCTGGAACAACTGGGCAAGCAACTCAAGCAAGCCTGCGGTACCGGCGGCAGTGTAAAAGAGGGTGAAATACTGGTTCAGGGCGACCACCGCGACAAAGTGCTGCAATGGTTGCTGAAAAATGGCTACACCCAAACCAAAAAAGCCGGTGGCTGATGGACGCACATGAAGCGGATAAATTACATGCCTTGCTGGCTTTGCTGCAACTGATGTTGCTGCCGGCAATGCTGATGCTGCTATCGGGTCTTATCGTGTGGTACAAAGCACATCAGATACAACAAGAAAGCCGCATCCGCATTGGCAAAATGCTCACCATGTTTGGCAGCATTTTACTCGCTATTGTCCTCATCACTTCCTCCTTTTTACAAATGTTGCTCAACAGATAACTTACACCCGCATAAGCGAGTGTGTAAGAAGTACACCCCAAAAACTTTCTACGCACGCAAACGTTTGCATAATAAATTTCGGAGGCGTCTAATCCATTTCTAAGAAATTTTGGAAATCCATCAATGGATATTCAGAATCGTTATACGGTTATTCAATTTTGAGGGGCTAATAATTCAAAGCGATTGTACAGCCCTTCTACATTTGCCCCTCAACGATTGCTTGCTTTTGCTATGGAACAAACCATTGCCCGAAACATTATTTCCCTGAAACACCTTGGCATCCGCACAGGTCAGATTCACTACCAGCTTAGCCCCGAAACACTTACCGAGCAAACCTTGCTCCAGGGTCAGGGTGAGATTAGCGCTACCGGAGCTTTGTGCATCCGTACCGGAAAATTTACCGGTCGCAGTCCGCAGGATAAGTTCATTGTGAAGGACGCCCTCACGGCCAACACCGTTCACTGGAACAACTTCAACATGCCCATTGATGAGCAGTACTTTTTGCAGCTGCGCCAAAAAATGGCCGGCTACATGAGTGAGCAACCAGCGCTTTGGGTACGAGATGGATACGTATGTGCCGACGATCGTTTTCGACTCAACATTCGGGTGATTAACGAACATGCTTGGAGCAACCTGTTTGCCTACAATATGTTTATGCGGCCTACGCAGGAGGAGCTCAAAACATTTGAGCCCGATTGGATCATCATGCAAGCCCCCGGCTTTGAAGCCGAGCCCAAACTGGATGGTACCAGAAGCCCGCATTTTGCCATCATTTCATTTACACATAAAATGATTTTGATAGGTGGCACCGGCTATACCGGCGAAATGAAAAAAGGTATTTTCACCATCCTGAATTACATACTGCCCCAGCAGCAGCAAGTGCTGAGCATGCACTGCTCGGCCAACGTAGGCCGGCTGGGCGATACTGCCGTCTTTTTTGGCCTGAGCGGAACAGGAAAAACAACGCTGAGTGCCGACCCCAACCGCCAGTTGATTGGCGATGATGAACACGGCTGGACAAAAGATGGCGTGTTCAATTTTGAAGGTGGTTGCTATGCCAAGTGCATTGACCTGACTGCCGAAAAAGAACCTGAAATTTTTGCCGCCATCAAGCCCGGCGCCTTGTTGGAAAACATTGTATTTGTGCCCGGCACCAACGAAGTAGATTTTTCGGCCAAAGACATTACAGAAAATACCCGTGTCAGTTATCCGTTACATTTTATCAGCAATGCCAAATCGCCGGCAGTAGCGGGTATCCCACGCAATATTTTCTTCCTCACTTGTGATGCCAACGGTGTGTTGCCACCCATTAGCCGCCTTACCCGTGAGCAGGCCATGTACCATTTCATCAGTGGCTACACAGCCAGAGTGGCCGGTACCGAAGCTGGTGTAACCGAACCGAAGAGCACCTTCAGTGCCTGCTTTGGCGCACCGTTTTTACCGCTGCACCCCGGCAAGTATGCCCAAATGCTGGGCGAAAAATTGCAGCAACACGACGTGAATGTGTGGCTCATCAATACAGGCTGGATAGGTGGTGCGTATGGCACTGGCAGCCGCATTAAACTGAGCTACACCCGTGCCATGATTACGGCAGCACTGAATGGAGAACTCGATGATTTGAAATATGAGTTGCTCCCCTACTTCCGCCTGCAAGTGCCCATGCATTGCCCCGGCGTACCTTCTGAAGTGCTGAACCCACGTAAAAACTGGCCCGATGCTGCCGCATACGATCAGCGGGCTGCTGCACTGGCCCACGACTTTGTACAAAACTTTGAAAAATATGCATCCGGTGTAACGGCAGAAATTTTGGCTGCTGCACCAGTGTTGCACAACGACCAGAACTAAACGACTTTTCGATTGCTTGTCTCCTTTTATTCGGGCCCCGCTTCTGCGGGGCCTTCGTTTTTTCCCGAATAATGATTTGCCTTACCTTTCGGCGTATGCTCTACGGATTTGTAAAAGTGATGGTGAGACTGGCAATGCCTTTTGCGGCCAGACGCATTCGCATTTTACATGCAGAGCAATTGCAAACGCCCGGCCCCTTGCTGTTGGCCGTTAATCACCCCAACTCCTTTTTAGATGCCATATTGCTCGGCGCCTACATGAAGCATCCGGTGCACTTCATTACCCGTGGCGATGTATTTAAAAAGGCCTGGGTAAGAAAGATGTTGCACCTGCTGAACATGATTCCTATTTACCGCATCCGCGATGGCAAACACATGCTCAGCCTGAATGAAGAAACTTTTGTAAAGAGTGTAGAAGTACTGCGCAACAATGGCATCCTCCTCATTTTTGTGGAAGGCTTTTGCGAAAACCAAACTACCCTGCAACTACCGCTCAAAAAAGGAGCACCCAGAATTTTACAAACTTGCTGGCAGCAAGGCATTCCGGCTAAAGTACTGCCCGTGTGGTTGGAATATTCCAGCTTCAACCGCATCAGCAAAACCATCGACATTCGGTTGGGAAAAGTGTTTGGCAGCGAAATAGCCAACGACCTGCAGAGTGCTACCTGCATGGCGCAAATCAATCAGCAAACAGAACAACAACTGCTGCATTTGTGCAGCGAAGTACCATTTGTACATCAGCCACCAGCCTTGTGGAAACGAGTGCTATTGTTTTTACCAGCCATGCTCGGTGCTGTGCTGCATGCGCCATTGTACCTCCCGCTTACTGCATTTGTGCAAAAGGTAAGTAAAGACAACGTGCACTACGACAGCATTCTACTTTCCATCTTGTTTGCATTGTACCCTTCGCTGCTATTGGTTTGCGCAGCAAGCGTTGTATGCTTTTACTGCACAGTGGCAAGCATGGCCAATTGTACTGCTCGGCTTGCCTGCATTGGCACTGAGTTATATCCATTGGAAAGAATAATGCAATGTTTATAGTCCTCGTCTACTGTTGAGGATTTGGAGGTTGACAGATTTCAACTGCCATTTTACTCAATTACAAATAGCGACAAAAGTCGCTTCACTAGTGCATCCCCACAGGAGTCAGCAACTATGAAAAATGGGTGAATGCATACAGCGACACATCCACCCATTTACTATTGACTTATTCACTCATTTATCTACCATCATTCCTTCAATGATTCTGATTTGCTCATGCCAATGCGGTAGAGCATAAAGCCCATCCCCACAAAGCACAACACCCCCAGCAAGAAGTAGCCATGTTCGCCAAGGATGCTGGTGATGCCATGTTCAAGATTGACACTGCTAATGAAATTTTTCATGCTATCGGGTGCACTCATAAAGGCAATGATCACACCTGCCAATGCACCACCTGCTACCAGTCCTGTGGCAAACAAATTGCCTTTACCCAAATCTTCTTCTTCGGCAGTTTCAACCACGCCATTTTTCTTTTTGCGCCAGTCTACAATACCGCGAATGGCACCGCCTGCAAAAATGGGCAAAGTGGTACTCAAAGGCAGGTACACGCCTACGGCAAAACTCAGACTCTTGATGCCGCACAATTCCATAGTGATGGCAATAGCGACACCTACCAACACAAACTGCCAGTCGAGGTTGAACGACAAAATGCCTTTAATCAACGTGGCCATGAGTGTGCCTTGTGGTGCAGGAAACTTATCGGTACCAATGGCATGTGTAATGCCCTGCGACAACATTTCGGCTGTAGGTGTATCCAAAATTTTGATGGTAGCACCAATGGCAATGGAAGAAACGATGGCGCCTACAAACAAAGCCAGCTGCTGATATTTGGGCGTTGCCCCTACAATGTAGCCCGTTTTCAAATCTTGCGAAGTAGCACCAGCATTGGCAGCAGCAATACAAATCAAACCGCCCACAACAAGTGCCATCGGTTCGTACACTTTACCTGTCCAACCGACAGTAATAAAAATCAAACAAGTACCCATAATCGTCGCAATCGTCATGCCACTGATGGGGTTGTTGCTCGAGCCAATCAGACCCACAATACGGGAAGAAACGGTAACGAAAAAAGCACCAAAAATAATCACCAATACACCCAGCAGCAAGCGGCTGAAAAAGTTGTCGCCGGGTACAAAAGGCAGTGCTGCCAAAATGAGTACCAGTGCCAAACTACCAATCAACACCACTTTCATACTCAGGTCTTGTTCGGTACGTTTTACAGCAACAGCTGCATCGCCTTTTTCTTTCATGGATCCAAGGCTGCCTTTGAAAGAAGAGATGATAGTAGGAATGGTTTTAATCAATGTAATGAAACCACCCGCAGCCACGGCGCCTGCACCAATCTGACGTACGTAAGCCCGGTAAATAGCTGCTGAATAATCCGAGAAAGTATGTGTCACAGGGTCCCAGCCACCGGCACCGCCGGCCTTATCCAAACCACCGAGGTAGCCCAGCTTTACCAGTTGCGCTGCTATCACATCAGCCGGCACCAGCGTAGCCAGCAAGGGTATCAAAGCCATCCATGCTATCACCCCACCTGCCACCAACACACCACTGATTTTTGGCCCGATGATGTAACCCACGCCCATGTACTCCGGCGTGATTTCGCCACTCACTTTGGCACTGGGAAAATATTTGTTGATTTGAGCTGTCATGGCCTGCGGTGTTTCTGCAATTACATGAAACAGCTTTTGCAAAAACGCATACGCAAAAGCGAAACCAAGGCCCACAAATGCGGTCTTCGCAATGTCGCCACCTTTTTCACCGGCCTTGAGCACACTGGCGCAAGCCGTGCCTTCAGGATAGGGCAACGTACCGTGTTCTTTTACAATCAAAGAACGGCGCAGTGGAATCATCATCAGTGTACCCAGCATGCCACCAAAAATGGCAAGGGTAAGAATGGTGATGTAGCGGAAAAATTCTTTGCTCTCCGGATCACTCAAAAACAAAAAACCCGGCAGGGTAAACACCACACCAGCCGCAATGCTTTCGCCGGCACTACCAGTGGTTTGGATAATGTTGTTTTCGAGAATGGTGGTTTTGAGCAATCGCCTTCCCAAGGTAATGGCGATAACGGCAATGGGAATGGAAGCACTCACAGTGAGGCCAGCTTTTAGCGCCAGGTACACTGTGGAGGCACCGAAAATAATGCCGAACAAAGCACCCATGAGAATACTTTTGACCGTAAACTCCGGAATCCTTGCTTCGTCGGGTATGAAAGGTTGAAATTTCACATCACTCATACAGCAAATTTTTAATAGCGAGAAAGATAGGGAAATAAAAAATGGAGACACCTGAGGTATCTCCATTTTTACGATGCTTGATGCAGGACTTACTTCACACCATGCATGAGCTTTTGAAATTTCTTAGAGAGAATGAACAGAATGATTGATGCAATACCCGACATTACCACAAAGAGCATGAAGAAGTCGTATAAATTATTCAGCTTAAAACCGAATATTGATTTCTTCTCAGGATATAAGTTCCAAACTTCAAATGAATCTGTTGCTTTTCCTTCTTTCAATATACCTACTTGTTTTCCGTCTTCAGACAAGTAAGCAACAAATTTGGGTTCCTTTTCACCAGTTAACGCAAGAGCCTTAAGCTCTTTTTCGCTTAATGCAATCGGGTAAGTTCTTTTCACCTTAAAACTATCATCAGCGGTGATGTATTTGCCTCCAGGGATAAATTTGATTTGAGTAATGCTGTCTGATTTGGACGAATTTTCAGATTTTTTAACCGCCGTAAAATTAAATGTAGTACCTGCCGTAACAAGCATTCCTATTCAACTCCGCATTACGCCAATCAAAGGTTACGCTGTCAACCGAAATACTTGATTTTGCAACATCGTAAGTAGCCTCCTTTATTTGTTCTTCTGGATACAGGGCGCTTAATACCCCAGCCAGCTTATTAGCACCAGCATTTGCCAAAAACCAAACTGCCATCATAAGCGATGCTAACTTGAATGGTGCCAATTTATTTACCAAAGACAATCCGATTGGTGACAAGCATAGCTCACCCCATGTGTGCAATGCATACATACTTATCAGCCACATCACACTTATTTTAACAGAAGGAGCAACACCTTTCACACCCAAACCAATGACAACGTAACCAATGGTAAGTAACATTAAACCGATGGCCATTTTGGTCAAAGCAGATGGCTCATTTTTACCCATCTTAACCCAGATAAAAGCGAATAACGGCGCAAATAAAACAACGAAGATGGAATTGAGTGATTGAAACAAACTGGCCGGAATGGTCCAGAAGCCGAGGTCGCGTTTGGTTTGTTCATCGGCAAAGAAATTGAGCGAAGCACCAGCCTGCTCAAATGCACTCCAGAAAAACACCACAAAGAAAGAAGCAACAAATACTACTACCAGTCTATCCTTTTCAATCTTCGATAAGGTTTTATCGGAGAAAATAATGAAAGCGATGAACACCACACAAGCTATGAGCAAGTAGCTGAGGAAGGGAAATATTTTAGCATCGGCATATAAAATGCCAATCATGACAGCAGAAAAAGCCACCAAACCAACAGCCATTAAAAATGGATTGATGACAGACTTGGCCACACCTGCAGGTGTTAAGCCGAGCACTTCTCCATCGGGTCCTTTTACATATTTTTTGTGTAGCAGCAACTGTACAATTACGCTGATGGTCATACCAATACCGGCCACCAAAAAGGCCCATTTGAAATCGAAGGGATTGCCTGTATCACCAACGAGACCACACAAGAAAGGTCCGAGTGCACCACCCACGTTGATACCCATATAAAAGATGGTATATGCCGCATCTTTTCTGTTGTCGCCATCAGGATAGAGTTGGCCCACCATGCTGCTGATATTGGGTTTGAAAAAACCATTACCGGCAATCATCAATCCAAGACCCGTGAAAAATAAAAAGGTGGCCAGCGAAGAATTGGTAGCATACACAGAGGCACAACCGAACAACACAAATTCGCCCAAAGCCATAAGAATACCACCCGCAATAATGGAACGTTGGTTGCCCCAAAAACGATCGCTGATGAAACCACCAATCAATGGTGTGAGGTACACCAGACCAGTGTAACTACCGTACAAATTGGATGCAAAAGCCTTATCAAACATCAGGGCCTTCGTCATAAACAGAATGAGGATGGCCCTCATGCCGTAGTAGTTGAAGCGTTCCCACATTTCCGTTGCAAACAATACACCAAGCCCTATGGGGTGGCCTTTTTCGTAGCAATGTCACTCATACGTTGTTTTTTGTTTTGATGCCGGCCCGTTTGGCGGCGGCGGCCCAAAATAGGTAGAAAATGCACACCACGGGCTGATTTTAGGCTACTTTCGCAGCCAATTATTACCGCACTGCAATCATGAACATACTGCTACTTGGCGCCGGCGGCCGCGAACACGCCCTGGCCTGGAAAATGAAACAAAGCCCCTTGTGCCAACAACTCTTTATTGCCCCCGGCAATGGCGGCACCGGCAACATCGGCACCAATGTTCCTATTGGCGTCAATGATTTTGCAGCCATCGAAAAATTTGTGGCTGCCAATCACATCGACCTGATTGTAGTGGGCCCCGAAGATCCGCTGGTAAATGGCGTGTATGATTATTTTACTGCCAAAGGCGTAGCAGTCATTGGCCCTTCGAAAGAAGCCGCACAATTAGAAGGCAGCAAAGCATTCAGCAAAAAGTTTATGCAGCGTCAGCAAATACCTACTGCTGCGTATGCTGAATTTACCGCCGACAATTTTGAAGACGGCAAAGCCTATCTGGCACAACACAGCCTGCCCATTGTACTGAAAGCCGACGGCCTCGCCGCAGGCAAAGGCGTGGTGATTTGCAGCACCCACGAAGAAGCGCAACAAGTGTTTGCCGAAATGATTTTGCACAAACAATTTGGTGACGCCAGCAGCCGTGTAGTGGTAGAACAATTTTTATCAGGCATTGAAATCAGCGTGTTTGTATTGACCGATGGCAAAGACTATAAAATCATTGGCCATGCCAAAGATTACAAACGCATTGGTGAAGGCGATACCGGCCTCAACACCGGCGGCATGGGCTGTGTGAGTCCTGTGCCTTTTGCAGATGATGTGTTTATGCAAAAAGTAATCGACCGCATTATTGAACCCACCATCAATGGTTTTGCCAAAGAAGATTTGGTGTACAAAGGATTTGTATTTTTTGGTTTGATTAATGTGGAAGGCGAACCGTATGTGATTGAATACAACTGCCGCATGGGCGACCCCGAAACAGAAGTGGTAATGCCTCGTTTACAAAGTGATTTGGTGGAATTGTTTGTACAACTCAACAACGGTTCTCTTGCCAATGCATCAGTGAAAATAGATGACAGAGCGGCGGCCACTGTGATGGCGGTAAGCGGTGGCTATCCCGGCGATTATGCCAAAGGAAAAACCATGCAACTACCCGCAACACTACCAGCGGATACCATGCTGTTTCATGCAGGTACGCAATTGAAAGATGAAGGCACACTGGTAACGAGTGGTGGCCGTGTGATTACCGCTACATCATTGGCGCCTACCATACAGCAGGCTGCTGCACAAGCCAAAGCCTGCATTGCACAGGTGCAGTTTGAAGGCATGTATTTCAGGAATGATATCGGGTACGAATTCGAGTAAAGAGCCTTCGGCGTTTGAGTTTTTTTCGCACAGAGGAAAGGAGGTCTCGGAGTTGTTTTGTCTTTTGCCTTTAGCCTTCTGCTTTAAGCAAAAAAAAGAGAACGGTCTAATTGCCGTTCTCTTTTTTTATTCGTGATCATTCGAGTCATTCGTGTAATCCGTGTTACTGCTTCTTCAGTTGCTCCAATATCAGTTCAATGGCTTTATCGAGTTGTGGGTCGCGGCCATTGGCTTTGTCGTCGAAGTTGTTGAGCACTTTTACATCGGGCTGTACGCCGGCAAATTCAATGTCTTTACCATCCAGTGTATAACAGCCCCAACTGGGCAAGCGCAATGCACTGCCATCCACCAAATTGGTACCGGTGGTAAACACAATCCAGCGGTAGGTTTCATTGCCCACAATCGTTCCAAGTTTCAAAGCTTTGAAACCAGTCGCCGTCATTTCAGCATCGCTCAGGCTTTGCTCATTTACCAACAGTACAATGGGCTTATCGGCGGGTGCAAAATTGCTTTGGCCGGTAAGTGAACCATTGCGATACTTCCAGCGCAGGTAAGTTTTCTGTGTCAAAAACTTCAGTACTTCATCGTGTACATTACCACCAGTGTTGTAGCGTAAATCCAGTATGAGTGCATCCTTCTGATAGAAGTCACGGCCCATATCTGTGAGGAAGGTTTCCAACTCTCCAGTGCCCATGTTTTTCATGTGGGTGTAGGCAATGCGTTGGTTGCTCTTACTGTCTACTCTTTGTTGATTGGCATCAATCCATTCTTCGTACAGCAATCCGCTTACGTTATTGGTGGGATGAATGCTAACTGTGTACGTACCTGCAGCATTTTTAAAACTGAGGCGCATTTCTTTATCGGCGGATGGCTGCGTAAAATAGCGGCTCCTGTCTTGTTGCGGATCTATGGTTACATCATTCACTTTTACCAATACATCACCGGGCTGAATGTTGATGCCTTTTTTATCAGCAGGGCCACGGGCAATAATGCGTTTCACGGTAAATGGGTTGTTTGGCTCAAACACAATGCCCGGTTCCACTGTGCGGTTTTGCAGCACTACATTTTCATCATCTCCAAAAGTGCTGAAGCCCGTGTGTGAAGAGTTGAGTTCACCCAACATATCATTCAGCAACACCCGCAAATCCAAACGTGTATTGACGTACGGCAAATGCGCAGCATATCTGGCTTTGATGGCTTTCCAGTCAAGACCCCGGAAACTATCGTCGTAAAAGTTTTCTTCCATTTGTGCCCAAGCTTCAGCAAACATTTGATTGAACTCCTCAGCCAGATTGCGCCGGAATGTGTAATTGATAGTAATGGGTTCAGCTTTGTTGGCATCGAGATTGAGGCGGGCAATATTACCCCGCATCAATACAAAGTATTTACCATCGGCACCAATCACTTCGTAGCCAAAACCATCTGCGCCTTGTATGCGTTCTGTTTTGGGTTGCTCAAACGGTTCGTAGGTTGTTTTCCATAATGAAGAACGACCTTCTGCATGATCACTCACATACAGCACCATTTGCTTCTCTCCTTTTTGCAACACCGTCACCAGGTATTGATTGCCTACCGCAGGCCCTACCATTTCCATCCGTTCCAAAAAGCGCTGCGTGTCGATGCGTAAACTGGCTACACTGTCTTTCTTTTTCGTGGTGTCTTTTTTCTCTTGCTGAAAAAGTTCATCTACTTTATCCTGCCGATAAGGATCATCAAATTTTTCCAATGCTACCCGATACACTCTTGCCGGCGACAAACCAAACGGATACGCTGGTTTCAACGGATTGCTCACAAAGTAGAGGTACTTGCTATCGGGGCTCCACATGGGGTCGGCTTCTGTTACGCCAGTGTTGGTGAGGTTCGTTGTTTTGCCTGTTTTCAACTGATGTACCACAATGTCGGTTTCAAAATTGCGGTACACATTTAGCGTCAGGTATTCATCATTTGGCGAAAAGAAAGGCACACTGCCGCGGTTGCCCCAAATCTCATCTTTCAGCACGGTGCTGATGGCGTATGTTTTTGTGTCAATCAATTTCACTTCACCACGCCCACTGATGTATGCAGCTTGTGTACGCTTACTATTGAGAGATAAGAATCGGGCGTTGGCTGCATCTTGCGCCAGCACTTTTACCGCACTGCTGCCATCGGCTGCTACCACACAAGGATTGCTATAGCCGTTGATGGTTTGCAAAAACAAGAGTGATTTATTATCGCTCAGCCATTTTACTTCTGTAGCTCTTTCTGCATTCCCCTTATTTATCATGCGTACAAACTTGCCTTCTACATCACTCACAAACAACTCGCCGCGGCTGGTAAATGCCAGCTTCTTACCATCGGGCGACACATCAAACTGCGTAATCTCTCCGGCTACCGAAAAGTCTTTGTCTTTGGGCAAAACATAGTTTCGGGTGATGCGAATATCTACTGCTGTGGCTTTGTCTTTTGCTACGTCATAACTCCAAATCTGATAGTCTTTTTCAAACACCACTTTGCTACCATTGGCAGCCACTTGCGGCCATTTGATGGAAGTGTTGAATTTGGTAAGCCCTTTCTTTTTGCCAGCAGTTAGTGTATACAAATTGTATTCGCCGTTGGCCTCATCGCTGATGAAATACACATTGCCCTTTTGGTCGATGGAATGGGCAAAATCTTTACCGTTGTAATCGGTGTATTTTTTGAATTGTTTGGTTTGCGGATTGTACGATTGAATGTCGGGTGCAAAAGCGCCTTTGTATCTTTTCCGGTAAGCCTGATTAGTACTTTCCCAGCTATCGGTAAAATAAATATCCTTCGACTGTGGGTGCTCCCACAGGTTGTGATCGTAGCTGAAATAATAATCGCTCAGCACCCGTACAGGCGTGCCACCTTGCAAAGAAACTTTGTAACCCGACTGACGGCTGTCTCTACCACTGGTGAAATAAATAAACTGGCTATCCCAGCTCCAGCTGTCTACATCATCGCTGCTGCTGTGCCAGGTGAGTTGGCGAATTTCGCCACCAGTAAATGGCATCACAAATACATCTGCGTTGCCAAACTGCCTGCCGGTAAATGCCAGCCATTTGCCATCGGGCGAAACACGGGCATTGGTTTCGTAACCGGGCATGGCCGTAAGGCGTACAGCGGTTCCACCGGCAGCCGGCACCGACCAAATGTCGCCTTCGTAGCTAAACAAAATGGTTTGCCCGTCGGGGGTAAGCGATGGATACGCCATGAAATGGGCTGAGTTGTTTTGTGCCAGCACCTGCGACGCAAAGAGCAGGCAGCACCAGAGGATGTGTTTCATATACAATTGGGGATTGGTTCCGAAGATATTGCGTAGCCATGATAAGCTTGAAGGATGATGACGAAAATTGAAGAGTGGCAAGCTGCTTGAAATAGCCGGTGCTGTCGTCTTATGAACAAAATAACCTACACCGGTATGAAAAGATTTTTGCTTACTGCTGTGCTGTTGCCCGCCCTTATGAGCAACAACCTGCAAGCTCAAAACAAAGACTCACTTATGGTGGCTGCCATTGTGAAAGAAGCCACCAGCAACTCACAATTGCAACCGCTCGGACAAGAACTGATGGATGGCATTGGTCCCCGATTGGTAGGCTCACCCAAAATGCAACAGGCGCATGACTGGGCAGTGGCCAAATACACAAGTTGGGGCATTGCAGCCCGCAATGAAAAGTGGGGCGAATGGCGCAGCTGGGAACGTGGCGTTACTCATATTGACATGATTGCCCCTTGGGTAAAAACCCTTGAAGGCACACAGCTGGCATGGAGCCCCAATACAGGTGGCAAAGCCGTTTCCGGCGATTGCATCATCATTCCCGAAGTGAAAGATTCGGTTGCTTTTCAGCAATGGCTGCCCAATGTAAAAGGCAAGTTTGTACTCATTTCTATGGCGCAGCCTACCGGCCGCCCCGATTACAACTGGGAAGAATTTGCGCTGAAAGAATCGTTTGAAAAAATGAAGAAAGACAGGGCTGCGCAGCAGGATGCCTGGCGTAAAAGATTATCGGCAACAGGCCTCAATGCCAAGCAACTGGCACAGGCATTGGAGAAAGCCGGTGCGATTGGTATCGTTGCCTCTAACTGGAGCAATGGTTTTGGCGTCAATAAAATTTTTGCAGCCAACACCAGCAAAATTCCAACCGTAGATGTGGCGCTGGAAGATTATGGTTTGTTGTATCGCCTCATCGAATCGGGCAAGGCACCAAAACTGAGTGTACGTGCCGATAGCAAAGACCTTGGCATGGCGCCAACGTACAACACTGTAGCAGAAATAAAGGGCACACAAAAACCCAACGAGTATGTGATGCTGAGTGCCCACTTTGACAGTTGGGATGGTGGCACCGGTGCTACTGATAACGGCACTGGTACATTGGTGATGCTGGAAGCCATGCGCATTCTGAAAAAGGTGTATCCCAACCCCAAGCGAACCATTTTGGTTGGCCATTGGGGCAGCGAAGAGCAGGGCCTGAATGGTTCCCGTGCTTTTGTAGAAGATCATCCGGATATTGTCAGCAATCTGCAAGCGTTATTCAATCAGGATAATGGCACCGGCCGCGTAGCCAACATTGGTGGCGCAGGTTTTGTACACTCTTACGAATACATTACCCGCTGGTTGAGCAAAGTACCTGAGCCCTACAAGCAAGGTTTGGAAACCCGCTTTCCTGGTTCACCTGCTGGCGGCGGTTCCGACAATGCTTCGTTTGTAGCAGCGGGTGCTCCTGCATTCAGCCTTAGCTCACTCAGCTGGAGCTATGGCAACTACACCTGGCATACCAACCGCGATACCTACGATAAAATTGTGTGGGATGATGTGCGTAGCAATGCCATCCTTACTGCCATTATGGTGTACATGGCCTGCGAAGACCCCAACACTACCAGCCGCGAAAAAATTATTCTGCCGCCCAACCCACGTACCGGTCAGCCCGGCGAATGGCCTGCTAAACGCAGCCCAACCCGCAAAGGCGGTGTAGAGTAAAACCTTTTTACTCCATGCATCAAACGGCAGTACGGGTTTGCGTACTGCCGTTTTTATTGTCCATCATCCTTGCCATTTATACAATTTCTCATGCTCCGCTATCAGGTCGCATTTACATTTATATACCAGCACTGTAAGCGTATGAAACTTGTTTCGTGTATAGTGGTTTTTGTATTGGTAAATGCGGCTTGCCTGCATGCACAGCCCGTCTTTTTTCAAACAGGCAAAAAGAACCAACAACATTTAGTACAACTGCTGCCAGATACAGCTTTTGTTTATTCCATTGGTATCTTTTACGACAAAGCCGGTACAGGTCCTGCCGTTAGTTTTACAGATACGCTGCTGCGCCACAATGCGAATCACTACAGCGGCTCAAAGTTTAGCATTATGCAGGATGCCAATGCTTTGCGATTGTACAAGAACAAAAAAGAATCTTGGCAATTGATGGCAATTTCAGACAGCACGGTGTATACAATTTTGAATGAAGCGCTACTACTGAAGTCATATGTTTTGTTGAGTGAACGCATCAATGCAGCTTTTCCATTACAGCATTATTCTTTCCGCAATGGCTTTGCTGCTTGGGATGCATGGCCGGCAAAAGCCATGCCTCATCCAGCATTCAACACACTGCTAACCAGCCAGCTCCAATTGGTTTTTGACAACACGGCTTCCATACACAACCGCTATACACAAACGCTACATTTTATGCAGGCTGCTGCAAAAGATATTTCATACAATACTTTCAAAGACAGCTTGTACAGCCTTCCCCAACAGTACGGTGTGCATAGCAGCTATTTTCACGAAGCCATGCAGGCTGTGGCTACCCATCATCCGGCATATGTGTTTCAATTGGTGGAAGAAAACCCACAAGACCAGTCGTTGATTTTTGCATCCGTTCAGCAACACAAAGCATTGGTAGGCATGCTTCGGCAGGTGCCCGGCCACGATGCTACCCGTGCCGCATTTATCAAAGATTACAAGGCCGGCAAACGAATGCCGTATCTGATTGTTGGCGTGTATTTACTGATCGGCGGATTGCTCACCGTATTGATTGTAACAACTTAAGTAAATAAAAAAGCCTTCCGAATCGGAAGGCTTTTTGTTGCACAAACTGCATTATCTCAAAATCTCTTTTGGCACTTCTTTCTCCAGCAAATGCTGGTAAATGAACTTCGTTTTCAAATTGGTGAAGTGATTGTTGCGGGCAGGCATAAATCCCCATCCGTGACGGCCGTTTGGATACAACATGAATTCAAAGTCTTTACCCTTGTCTTGCAAGGCGCCAATCAGCTGAATGCTGTTTTGCATGTGTACGTTATCGTCCATGGTGCCATGTACAATTTGCAGCATGCCTTTGTACTTGTCTACATATTGCATCACACTGGTTTTCTTGTAGCCTTCCGGGTTTTCGCCGGGGGTATCCATAAAACGTTCGGTGTAGTGGCTGTCGTACAAATGCCAGTCCGTTACGCTGCCGCCTGCCATGCCATGTGTAAATACATCGCTGGCATAGGTAAGTGCCATACAGCTCATGTAGCCACCGAAGCTAAAGCCGGTGATGCACACTTTTGTCGGATCGGCCATGCCCTTATCAATGAAGTATTTGGCCATGGTGCGGAAGTCTTCAATTTCCAGAATACCCAGCTGGCGATGGATTTCTCCGATAGCAGCTTTGCCAAAATGACCACTGGCACGGTTGTCGAAAGTAACCTGCAGCAAGCCTTCGCTGGCATACCACTGGCGCTGGCCATTCCATTGCCATGCATCGGTTACTTGTGAGGCATCGGGGCCACCATACACATTTACCAGCATGGGATATTTTTTGCCCGCTACATAATTGGTTGGATAGGTAACGATGGCCGGCAAATCATATTTGCCATCAGCACTTTTAATGAAGATGAGTTCTGTTTTGGCAAGTGTATAATTGCTCATGGCACTGCCGGCCGTTTTACTCAGCTCACGTACCAGCTTACCCTGATTGTTGACAATGGCCATACCACCGGGGTCGATAATATTGCTGTACGAAGTAATGAGGTATTTGTAGTTGGGCGAAAAAATGGGGCGGCTGTGGTTGTAGTTGCCAAACGTAAGGCGGGTCATTTTTTGACCATCCAACGAAGCTGCATAAATATCACTCCGTGCAAAACCATCTTTGCCACGAACCCTGATGTACAGCGTTTTCGTTTTTTCATCGAGGCCCAATACTTCCTGCACGGTAAAGTTGCCGTTGGTGATGTTGTTCTTAAACACACCATCGCTGCTGTACACGGCAAAATGCTTCCAGCCGCTTTTGTCGCTCATGATAATCATGTCGGCACCGCCGTTGATAAACGTAAGCCGGTCATCTGCTTCATCCAGGCTAATCCATGTTTTTGTGTTTCGAAATACACTTCTTTTTTAGCAGCATCTTTCGGATTGACCGCAAACATGCGGAGCGAATCCTGGCCGCGGTTTTGCCACTGCACATACAAGGCACTGCCATCGGGCTTCCACTCGGGCCAGCCCAGTTGGTGGTCTACCGCACTGTTGAAATCAACCCAGGTAGTGCTGCCTCCGGTGGCTTGTACAAAACCGAGTTTTACATCGGGGTTGGGGTCGCCGGCCTTGGGGTAGCGGGTTTCTTCGAGGCTGCCGTGGCTGCCGTCGGCGTTGTACAGCGGGAACATGTTAATACGGCTTTGATCAAAACGCATGTACGCCAGTGTCTTGCTATCGGGGCTCCACCAAAAAGCACGGAAGGCCGTTGGGCGACCAAAAATTTCTTCCCAATACACCCAGCTGGCATAGCCGTTCAAAATCAAATCGGTGCCATCCTTGGTGAGGCGGGTTTCTTTACCTGTAGCTAATTCTACTGTATACAAATCGTTGTTGCGGGTAAAGGCCACAAACTTTTCGTCGGGGCTGAAAGTTGGATTCTTCTCCGCTGCCTTGTCAAACGTCAGTTGTTTTTCGCCAGCTGTGCTGCGCAAAAAAATGTCGTTGTTTTTGATGAACAACGGCTGCTCGGGCCGACGCTGCGATGGCATTTTATAATCGGCAGCAGGTGCCATGGTTTTGCCGGTTTTTATTTCCAAAATGTATGGCCGTGCTGTACTGTCGGGTGCAGGCTTACCATACAATATCACCTTCTCATCGTCGAGCCACTCCAGCACTTGCACGGGAGCATTGTAAAAATTGGCAGGCAGTTGATTTTTCAGCAGGTTGTCTTTGGTAAAAGCCTGCTGGGCCAGGGCCGATGATCCGCCGAGTGCTGCCAGCAGCAGCATGGGAACGAACTTTCTCATGAGTATTTGATTGAATCTTTTGGTTAGACGCCTTTGGCTGCAGCGGCCATCAGGCGATAGCGAATGTATGGAAACGCAAACAGAGTCTTATACACGAACGGACAATATTGCCCATTTATATGCAGTAATATTGTGTAGCTAAAAACATGTGTATGGAAAACAAGCCAGCCGCCGCCGCACCAAAGAAAAGTTGGGTAAAACGCATCCTGACGATACTGTTGATTATCCTGTTGGGCATCCAGTTTATACAGCCCGGCAAAAACAACCAGAGCATGGAGATGGCCAACGACATCAGCAAAGTGGTAACCGTACCCGATAGTGTGCATGCCCTACTGAAAACCGCTTGTTACGATTGCCACAGCAATTTCACCAACTATCCCTGGTACAGCAATTTGCAACCCGTGGGTTGGTGGCTCAAAGATCATATTGACGAAGGCAAAGGACACCTCAACTTTCAAGACTTTGCGTTGGTAAAAGCCAACGACCGCTACAGCACGGTAGCCTTGCGTCAAGATCATAAATTGGAGGAAGTGATAGAAACAGTAGAGGAAGGTGAAATGCCTTTACAATCATACACCCTCATTCATGGAGAAGCCAAGCTGACAGCTGCACAGCAAAAAATGATTGTGGACTGGGCCAAAGCTGCCCGCAAAGAATTGCAGGCTAAACCCTGATGCACCGGCTTCTTACAATAAGCAGGTATAGTGCATTGCTGTTGCTTTTAGTGGCAACGGCCATGCCGTATATTCTTACCATTATGTTTTGGGCCGAAAGACACGCCATCCGCGAAGCGATGGAACGAAAACTGCATGAAACACACTTGGTAGAGTTGCGGCTTGCAGCCCATGAATACAGCTGGGTAAAACCAGGCAAAGAAATCAGGTATCAAAACAGAATGTTTGATATCAAAACACAACAACAGCTAGGCAACATCAGCATTTTTACAGGTTTGTTTGATGATGAAGAAAAAGCATTGCTGTCTTTTTTTGAATCCTTACAACAAAAAAATACACAGCATCATTACGGCCAATCTGCATTGCTTTTGTATGCAGCCATGGGCAGTTCTGCACCTCTTTCTATCATCAGTTGTGCAGCATATCATGAGTCTCCAACAGCTTTCATTTATAGCAGTTTTAAGCATAGCCCTTTGAGCAAAGGCTTTGGCCGTACGCCAGAGCAACCACCCAGCGTTGCTGCTTCTTTTCTTTTTATTTAAAGTCGCTGCTGTAGTTGCTGAATACTGGCAATACAGCAGCATCCACTCATTGTATTCTTTCACGACGATACACGGCGAACCTGTATGAAGTCGTGTATGGTTATATATATGTATTACTACATGCAACCAACTACTTATTGGAAAAATATTGCAGTACTATCGGGCTTGCTGTTAGCAGCCGGCATGGTACATGCACAAAAAAAGAAACCGGTATACCAACCGGAAGGCGATACCAGCCTGCAAGAAGTACTGATAACGGCTACCAAGTTTCCTGAACGAAAAAGAAACGTGGTACAAAAGGTAGACATCGTTAGCAAAGACTTCATCAAGCGGGTCAATACACAAAATACGGGCGACTTGCTGCAGGCAACGGGCAATGTATTTGTGCAAAAGAGCCAGCAAGGTGGCAGTAGCCCTGTCATTCGTGGTTTTGAGGCAAGCCGGGTTTTACTGGTGCTGGATGGAGTGCGAATGAACAATGCCATATATCGCAGTGGGCATTTGCAGAATGTCATCACCATCGATCAAAACATGCTCGAACGGGTTGAAGTACTGTATGGCCCGGGCTCTACGCTGTACGGCAGTGATGCCTTGGGTGGTGTAGTGGCTTTTAAAACCAAAGACCCGACGCTGTCGAAAATGGCCGGCAAAACGGTAGTAAGCGGCAATGGCTTTGTACGCTACACCAGTGCCAATCAGGAAAAGACCGGTCATGCCGATGTGAGCATTGGCGGGCAAAAATGGGGCGCTATCTTCAGCGCTACCTACAGCGATTTTGATGACCTACGGATGGGCAATAACTATCCTGACAAGTATCCCAATTTCGGACGACGGTCAACCTTTGTACAACGCATCAATGGCGTAGACAGCATTGTGAAAAACAATGATGACCGCATCCAGAAATTCAGCGGTTATCAGCAGTGGGATATCCTTGGCAAACTATTGTACCGGCCCAATGACAAACAGTCGCACACCCTCAATATTCAGTTGAGCAACAGCAGCGATGTGCCCCGCTACGATCGTTTGCAAGATGTACGCAATGGCAATCTGCGGTTTGCGGAATGGTATTACGGGCCGCAAAAACGCAACCTGTTCAGCTACACATTCGATGCGCAGCTCAAAGGTTTTTTCAATCAGTTGCGGATTACGGCCAGCTATCAGGATATTGAAGAAAGCCGTTATCAACGAGATAGAAACAACCTCAACCGGCAAAACCGCATTGAGCGGGTGAAAGTAGGCGGCCTGTATGCCGACCTCAAGAAAAACTGGGGGCGGCACGAATTGCACACCGGTATCGACCTACAGTTAAACGATGTACGCTCCAGGGCATTTACCCTCAACATCAATACCGGTGCCACCGGCAGCCTCGACACCCGTTATCCGGAAAAAAACACGTATAACTCACTGGGCATTTATGCACAGCATTTGTTCAAGTTTACAAACGACAAATGGGTATTGAACGATGGCATCCGTGTACAGTCTACCTGGCTCAACAGTACTGTAATCGACAACAGCACAGCGTTCCGTCCATTCACCAACCTCAAACAAAATCCGGTGGGTGTAAGTGGCAATCTGGGCCTCGTGTTTATTCCTGTCAAAAATCTCCGCTTTAATGCTGGGGTAGCCACCGGCTTCCGTTCGCCCAACATTGATGACCTCACCAAGATATTTGAAAGCAGTACCGCCAGCCGGCAGTTGGTAGTACCCAACCCCGATATCCGCCCCGAGAAAACCATCTCACCAGAGTTGGGCATCAATGTAAAAGCAGGCAAATGGTTGCGTTTCGATGCATCAGTGTATTACACTTGGTTTAAGGATGCCATTGTAAAAGACAAGTTTCAGGTAAATGGTCAGGACTCAACTGTGTACAACGGCGTGAAATACCAAACACTGGCTGCACAAAACAATGCCAAAGCAGGCCTCTATGGTTTCAATGCTGCGGTAACCTTGGTGCCGGCACAGGGTTGGGAATTGTACAGCACCATCAACCTTACCAAAGGCACATACACCCGTCCCAATGGCACAGAGGTTCCGTTGGACCACATTCCGCCGGTGTATGGCCGTACCAGCCTGCGCTACAGCAGTACCGTATGGAGTGCAGAAGTATGGGCTATGTACAATGGCTGGAAGAAAATTAAAGACTACAACCCCGATGGTGAAGACAATGCCCAGTATGCCACCGCCGATGGCATGCCTTCATGGGCAACGCTCAACATTCGGGGGCAATATCAATTATCTCCCAAGCTGAGTCTGCAAGCCGCACTGGAAAACATTACCGACCGCAACTACCGTGTATTTGCATCGGGTTTTTCAGCACCTGGCCGAAGTATCATTGTATCACTCAGAGCCAGCTTCTAACTGGCAGATTTGCTGTGCACTTAAAAGGTCCGCTCAAAAGGCGGGCCTTTTGCTTTTTACAGAAATGCTAATTCCCTCCGCACCAGCCATTTTCTATGTGATTTTTTGCTGTCGTGCAGCACATAAGGGCAAAAAATGTCTACATTAGTGTAGTTGACCAACGACTACACATGACAGAAGACCTCCTCATTGCAGGCTGCATAGATAACAACCCCCTGGCCCAAAGGGAACTGTACAACAGGTACAGCCCTAAAATGCTGGCGGTATGTTATCGGTTTGCGCATTCAAGAGAAGATGCAGAAGACATGCTGCAGGAAGGCTTCATTAAAGTGTTTTCTCAAATGCACACTTTTCAAAACAAAGGGGCATTTGAAGGATGGATTCGACGCATTATTGTACACACTTGCATTAATGTGCTGAAGCGAAACAAGAAATTTAATGATGCCCTGGATTTAGAACATGCACAGGAAGCACAATCGAGAGAAAACATTCCATCGATTTTGCAAGCCAAGCAAGTGGTAGAGTGTATCAGGCATTTGCCCACTGGCTATCGCACTGTACTCAACCTGTATGCTATTGAGGGTTTTAGTCATAAAGAAATTGGAGACATGCTTGATATTGGTGAAAGCACCAGCCGCAGCCAGTACACAAGAGCAAAAGCCATGTTGGAACAAATGCTCATCAAGCGAAACATTATTGAAAAGCCATCGCTGCATCCGGACGCCGTTATAGCATTCAGCTAAGCACAAGGATAGCACAGCATGCCTGCATAGAAAGAGACAAGTAAACTGCTATGAATAACAAGCTATACCACGACGAGTTGGAGGGCTTCCTGTCGGAATCGGCAGAAGAGCTCCGCATGTATCCGTCGGACAGGGTATGGCGAAATATCAACAAAGAAATTCAGGGCGATAAGCAGTGGCCGGCCCTCACCTTCGGCGCCATTTTTACAGGTGCACTTATGCTGGCTGCATTGATTTTTCTACAGCCCGATAAAGATTTGTTTACGGTAAAGCATTCTGCGCCATTGGGCCATATTCCTGTGGTGGCCAAACCTGCATTTAAAGTAGCCGGCAACAGCAACAGCATTACCAACAACTTTGAGCCGCAGGCTTCCAGCACACATATTCATACACCAAGAGCCTTAGCACATACAGCTGTAGAAGATGAGGTGCTCAACAGTGCTGTCATCAATGTAGCGCCGCTGCCTACACCGGTGGAAGTATCGGCCGTTCAGGCAGGCATTTCTTTGACACCTACTATTATAGAAGAGCCGTCAAATTTTTCACTCACCGATTATTTATACGCAAACGCAGTCACTCCACATAATACAGTTGCCATCGACATCAACAGTAACCAGGCTATTGCTGATGACGCTACTGCTTCATTGTCAAATACTGTTACTGAAAAGAGTACAGCATTAGCCTCAACCGCTAATCGGCTAAGCAAAAAGAAATCTCGCTGGGCAGTGCAGTACTATGCTACTCCCAGTATGAGCTACCGGTTTTTGAGTGAAGAAAAAACGGCATTGGCTACGGCATTAACCAGCAACCCCAATACACTGGGTGCTATGGTAAAACACACGCCTAAAACCGGCATTGAAGCGGGCATTGCTTTTAGCTATCAGGTTACCGAAAATCTTCGGGTGAAAATGGGCGTACAGGCCAACTACCGCCGCTATGCCATCGAAGCCTACAGTGCTGCTCCACAGCCCGCTTTGATTATGATAAACCAGGGTATGCGGATGGATACCATGGTAGCTATGACAGATGTAAGCAATGTAAGTGGTGGCAAACCCATGCAAGTATCCAACGAGCTTTTGCAGGTAAGTGCCCCCATAGGTTTCGAACTGCAAATGGCAAGATTTAACCATGCCCGTTTTGTAGTAGCTGCAACCATTCAACCAACCTATAATATCGGCCAGCAATCATGGCTTATTTCGGCAGATTACCTGAGCTATGTAAAACAACCTTCTTTGCTGCGCAAATGGAATGTGAACACAGGCGTAGAAGCATTCATGCAGTTTACTGGCAAAAAAGGCACCAGCTGGCAGGTGGGTCCGCAAATCCGTTATCAGTTATTGCCCGGTGCCGTACGCAGCTATCCTGTACGTGAGCACCTCATTGATTACGGTTTGAAAATTGGCTTCGTAAAAACATTACAATAACCGCATTGCGGTAATTTAGCGGCCTTGCTTTTATATACAAGCAAGGCTTTTTTATGCGCAAACTTTTGGCCATTTTCTGGGGATTAATGTTGCTGTTATTAACGGCTTGCAGTAATACAGACACAGCGCCTGAACAAGAAGCAAGCACTATAGACAGCACTGCCTCTCAACCCCTTTATCCCTTTGCACAATACCTGCACAATGAGCTGGCCTATCTCGACTCTATGCCATTGGCAGTAGAGAAGACAGTTCGGCAAAATGGTAAAACCGTTGATTCACTCATCATCGATAAAGCAAGTTTCCATTCAGCCGTTGCTTTTTTTACCAGCATCGACCCCAATAAAAATGAGCTCCGTTCGCAGTATACTGAAACATCGTTCAACGACCTGAGTACTGAATCCATCACTTTTTCCATCAGCACCAACAATCCAACACTACCGCTGCAACAGGCTGACATATTATTGCATCCTGCCACACAGCAGGTAAAGTCGCTGGCACTCACCATTGAGCAGCCATATACCGACAGTAGTATTTCTACCAAAGTGCTGTGGAAGCACCACATGAAATGTCAATTGGCACAAACCATTCAATACAAAGACGGCCGCAGCATCAACCGCATCACTGAGTTTGTTTGGGATAAACCTTTTTAAAAGTGTAGCGTATTTATCTGCGTACCATTATGAATGCTGAAACGTTTAGAAAGATTGCTCCAACCATACCGCATCAACCCGGCGTGTACAAATACTTTGATGAACAAGACCACATTATTTACGTAGGAAAGGCAAAAGACTTACGCAAACGTGTCAGCTCTTATTTCAACAAAACATACGCCGGCTACAAAACGCATGAGCTGGTACAACGCATTGTTCGCATTGAGTTCAATGTGGTAGATACCGAGCAGGATGCTTTCTTTCTGGAAAATGCACTCATCAAGCAATACCAACCCAAGTACAACATAGATCTGAAGGACGATAAAACGTATCCGTATATCGTTATCAAAAAGAGCCTTTCCCCCGGGTGTTTCTTACCCGCAGAAAAATCAATGATGGCAGCGAATACCTTGGTCCGTTTACATCTGTAGCAAGAGTAAGAGAGTTGCTGCTGTTTATTAAGCAACACATTCAACTGCGTACCTGTAAACTACCGCTGACGCAAAAAAACATTACGGCCAAAAAATTTCGGGTGTGCCTCGAATATCATTTGGGCAATTGCAAAGGGCCTTGTGTTGGTTTTCAAACAGAATGGGAATACCGGGAAGGCCTCAACAGATTGAAGCAGGTGCTGAAAGGAAAACTTGGCGAAGTGGTGCAGTATTACAAAGAAGAAATGCGCCGCTATGCAGAGCAGCTGGAATTTGAAAAAGCACAAATCACCAAAAAGAAGCTCGAACACCTGGAGCAATACCAGGCCAAATCGGTGGTGGTAAGTCAGCAGGTAAGTGATGTAGATGTTTTCAGTATTTACAAAGCTGAAGACATTGCCTACGTCAACTTTTTAATGGTGAGAAGCGGCACTATTGTGCAAACACATACGCTGCAACTTACGCCACACCTCGATGAAACAGAAGCAGAAGTACTTTCCTTTGCCATTGCCCGTATCCGTGAATCGTTTGATAGTGATGCTACAGAATTGATTGTACCCATAGAATTGGAATATGCCGACGCAAGGGTGCAGGTAACCATTCCCAAGCTGGGCGATAAAAAGAAACTGCTCGAACTCAGCCAGAAAAATGTACTGCTGTTTAAAGATGAAGTGAAGCGGAAAAAACTGCTGAACATTGAAGAAAAAACGGAAGACCAGCTGCTGGATATATTGGAAGAATTGCAAGATGCGTTGAGTTTGCCCGAGCTGCCGCTCCACATTGAATGCTTCGACAACAGTAATTTTCAGGGTAGTTATCCTGTGAGTGCCATGGTGTGTTTTAAAAACGGTGCACCTTCCAAAAATGACTACCGCCGGTTTAATGTAAAAACGGTGCAAGGCATTAACGACTTTGCCACTATGAAAGAGGCCGTAACCCGTCGCTACAAGCGGCTAAGCGAAGAAGCGGCCGAGCTGCCCCAGTTGGTGATTATTGATGGCGGCAAAGGCCAGCTCAATGCAGCTCTTGAAGCCATTGAAGAACTTGGCCTCACCGGCCAAATGACGCTGGTGGGATTGGCCAAAAATATTGAGGAACTGTTTTTTGCCGGCGACCAGCAATCCATCAAACTCAACTGGAACAGCGAGGGGCTAAAACTGGTACGCCGCATCCGCGATGAAGTGCACCGTTTTGGCATCACTTTTCACCGCCAAAAGCGCAGCAAAGGCACGTTTAAAAATGAACTGGAAGACATTGCCGGCATTGGTAAGCAAACAGCCACTGCCTTGCTCAAGCATTTCAGGTCAGTCAACAAGATAAAGCAAGCCAGCCTGCCGGAACTTGAAGCGGTTATCGGCAAGCAAAAAGCACAGTTGGTACTGGCCCATTATGCCCCAAAATAAAAGCCGATGCTGTGTAGCACCGGCTTCTGTATTTCTTGGCTTCAGGCCTTAGTAAGACCACTGGTTTTGTTCCCAGTTGAAGATGGTTTCTCTGATATTTTCACCTTCCAGCAAACGCATCAGCGGATCGGCGATGTAGCCAGACAATGCTTTATCGAAGGGGTTGTTAAGCGTTGACTTGGTGATGTAGCTGCTGAAATAGCGGCTTTCAAAAATCTCTTCCCAACTCATACGCATACCCATGTTGCGGGGGTTGTAGGCCTCATACTTGGCCAATACGGGGCGCAGCTCAGGATAATACAACCAAAACAGGGTATATGAATCACGGAAAGAGCCATCGTCGTTCAATACGGCACGAACTGGTGCAATACCCAAAATGCGGAAATGTAAACGGCTGGTTTCACGGTCGAAGATGATTTCTTCTTTTATACGGTAAGCAACAATAGTGTTTTCATTGAACTCATCACGAATAGTGGTATCCTTCATAATACCCTTCGACATGTCGGGGTCAAGTACCAAATCAGGCTTAGAGATTACATACTTTTTGCCCATCAACATGGTAGCAATCTCTTCTACTTTCAGGGCAGTTGTAAAACGGTCGTTGGCATTGCTAAAGGCAGTAATGTCTCCTTCTTTGATATGACGCAGCAAAATATTGAAGAACTTCTGATTGCCATTGTCTTCGTCGGCTTCATAAGTAAAAGGAAGGTTCATCTTTTCCTTTACGTTGATTTCACGCCAAACAATTTGCTTGTACACCTGATCGTCGATGCGAATATGGTCGTACTGCAACGGCGTTTTGTCCAAGGTCAGATTACCCTCAACGGTTGAAGTTGGCCGACGAGAGGGCACTACTGCTTTTACAGGAATGGTGTCCTTCTCTTCTACTTTCACCTTTGGCGTATCTACCACTGGCGGTGCTACTACAGGAGTATTCACCACAGCCGGTTGTTTGGTATTGGTGGTTTTGGGCTTGGCTTTTTTGGTCGTCTTTTTTTGCGCCATGGCATCTTGTGTAGCCACAAGACCCGCCAACAACAAAACCATCCAGGAAATCCGCTTCATCATGTCTTCAAAATTTGAATATCTGAAATGCTACAAGCCTTTGTGAAAAGGCCTGTAGCAAGTATAACGCTTTCGTCAAAAAACTTATTGCAGCTGGAAGGCAATGGAAGGCAGTTTTCTGCTCTTGCCATCCGGCCCACGTGCAATGATATCATCAATAAATACCGTACTACCAGGTTTGCACTGTGAAATTACAGCATTGCTGCCCCACTGTGCTCCGTTGATATTCACGGGTGTGTATTGGCTAAAACCGGCACCGTTGCCTGCAATGGTGTAGCTCAATACGGTAAATGGTGCATCGAACTCTGAATCTTTCAGTGCGGCACGTACACCACCCATAGCCTTAAACTGCGCCGCTGGAATTTTACCACCGCTCAATGTACCTACATAAGGTACCGGATCGGGCAACAGCTTGGCACGAATGGGGAAGGGGAACGTTTTGCCATCAACTGAAATGGTCAATGTAGCAGGACCTGTTTGGCTGGGCTTCACGATGTACTTATCGCCGCTTCCACTGATACTACCAGCGCTGAAAGTAACCTTGGCACTCTCCCGTTTACCGCTACCGGTAGAAATGGTTACGGGGTTGTCTACACCCACGTACATCACGTTCATCTTTTCGAGGAAGATAGAAGCGCCGGAAGGCTGGCCAACCGTGTAATTTACCTGTGTAGTCTTGGTCATGGTTTGACCAGTGTTGGGGTCTTTAAAAGACACAGATATGGGTATGCTGCCACTGTTGCTTACTGTGGTATTGTAACGGGCAAAACCACTGTCATTGGCAACCTGGCTTACACCATTGATGCTGATGGTTGGTTTAGCTGCAGAACTGAATGTACCGATACCCGCTTTGATTTCAAGTGGCTGGCCGGGCAGCAGGTAGTTGCTGCTCTGGCTGGTCAAAATCTCAAACTTGTCGTACACTACTTCTACTTTACCAATCTGGTCTTGGCAATATTGTGCCATCATGTTACCACTGCGCAGCACATCATTCTGAAACTTGCTCAAAATGGTGATGGCCGCTACAGAAGGCGTCATGTGGAAATAGGCGTCTGTCCAGGTTTTGTTGTTCTTGTTCTGTGTTTTGGGTACAGATACATCAATGGGGAAATTGGGCAGTGCCTTTTTGATATCAGCTGCAGGCACGATGGCTTTCAAATCCTCTAAGAATTTTTGCAAAGCGGCCTGCAGTTTGGGGCCTTCGCCCTTGCCGTTGGCACCAAACAAACGGGTTGGTGCATCCAAGTCATCTTCTTTGTAAATGTCTTCACCATTCTCGCCTTTGTGCAGGCCAGATTCATGTTTCAATGAATCTTTCAACGCATCAATTTGAGCAGCCAATGCATTGGCAAGACTGATGGCTTGCTTGGCACGGGGCTCCCAAATGGCCACTTTAGCGGCCAGTTCAGGCTTCTTGCTTTGCTCAGCCAGCGAGTTGGTGATTACAGTATTCGAACTTTTGATAACGCCATTCGAACTCTGGAGGCTATTGTCTACCACTTTAAAGGCATTCAATATCTCGTTCGAAACGTTCAACGCCAGAAGTGCCGTCAGTACCAGGTACATCAGGTTAATCATCTTCTGCCGCGGCTCCTTAGGTAAAGCCATAAATTATGTTGAATTTTCGGGTGATCTAAACTATGAATCTATCTAGGTGGGTAGTGGTGTAGCTTGTACAAAGCTTAACCACGACCCTGCATAGCCGTGAGCATGTTGCCATACACACTGTTCAGCTTGGCCAGGTTGCCGGCCAGGGTTTGAATTTGTGCCTGCGCCTGCTTGGCATCTTCAATGCTGGCACCCATAGCAGAAGATACTGCTGTGAGGTTGCTGAAGTATTGATTCATTGTTTTCAGGTGGTTGTTGCTGTCTTGCAACTCCAACTGATATACCGCATTCAATTCAGAAAGGTTCTTCGTAAGTGTTTGTACCTGCGTATGGAATTGGGCAGTGCTTTCACTGGCGCTGTTGAAGCTGTTCATAGCACCTACGGTTTTATCCATAGCGCCTTTTACATTGTTCATGGCATCAGCGGCGGCCTTTGTATTGGCAGAAAAATCACCGGTGCTTTTTACCACATCGCCAATTTCACCCATTTTGTTTACGGTAGTTCCCAGCTTTTGGAAACCATCGCTCAGCTTTTGCAGGTTGGCAGGCGTAATGTCGGCACTTTCGAGCATTTTATCGAGTGAAGCCAAATTGCTGGGCTGGGTGGCAAGCTGCATGTCTTTGGGCAAATGCATTTCATGGTCATCCATGTAAGGATAGAGGATGTACAACAAACCGTAACCGAGGAAGATGGCTGATTCCACTGTAAGACCGATTTTCAGCATCAGGTCGGCATATGGCGAGTGGAGGAGTTTTTGCAGAGCACCGTAAATAACGACTGCAGCGGCGATGGATACACCAACGTCAAACCATTTGCTTACTTTAGGTGGGATTTTTGCTGCCATTTGAATCTTTTTTGATTGATTGATGAAAATGAATGGGTTGAAACTATGCTCGATGTGTTTTACACAGAAAAGCCAATCTAGGGGGTAAAGGATTTTGATTTTTCGGTACAAGTACCTTCAAGCACCAGCCAACGCAAGCGGATCGATTTTTTACTGAATTGGGCAGAAGCGCCATATAGGTTGTCTTTTTTAAAAGACGTTTTCATCAGGCAAAAAGAGCAAACTGTTTTACCAGCTACCCGTATCGTTTCCATTTCAGCTAAAAAGTCCAGCCATTGACTTTTTAAAAGATTCGTGCTACCACAATTGTGTAGCAGCACGAATATGTTCAATTACTTCAGTTTCTGTGTTTTACCACCCTGGCCAAATACTGGCAGGTCGATAACCGTACGGAAACCAATATAAGATTTAGCAGTATCCTGATATTCATATGCTCTTGATCCTGTTTGCAGGGCCTGGCCTACATCTTTCCAGCTACCGCCACGTACTACTTTACGTTTCATGCGGGGAGGATCAGAATCTTTAGCGTTCCAGCGAATATCTGGGTTCATGTCGTGTTGGAAAGTGTAGCTGCCTTCGTAGTACAATGAAGAAGTCCATTCAGCTACGTTGCCAGCCATGCAATACAAACCAAAATCGTTGGGCCAGTAAGCGTCGGCACGTACGGTGTAGAAACCACCATCTTCGGGGTAGTTGCCACGGCCGGGCTTAAAGTTGGCGAGGATACAACCCTTGCGGTTACGCAGGTACATACCACCCCAAGGGAATGGTGCCTGTGAACGACCACCACGGGCGGCATATTCCCACTGCGCTTCGGTAGGCAGGCGGAAGTCAGACTCGGTGCCTTTCTTCTTGCTGTCCAACCAGGTATTGAGGTACGTGCTGCGCCAGTTACAGAAGGCGGTCGCCTGCTTCCAGGTTACACCTACTACAGGGTAGTTACCAAATGAGAAGTGGCTGAAGTACTTCTTGGTCATGGGTTCGTTGTAACTGTAGCTAAAGTCTCGCATCCACACCAAGGTATCAGGGTAGGCTTTCTCCTTGTACTTCACGAGGAAAGTACTCCGGGGCTTGCCTTTGTTTTCTCTTTTAGCGGCTTCTTTCAGGTCGAAATATTCCACTTGATATTCAATCTTCTCCGGATCAATTTCCTTTTTGCCATAAATACGGTCTGGCGGAGGAATAATGATGGGATCCAACTTTTCGATGGTAGCCTTATCGCCCCACTTGATGGTTTTGGCTTTGGCCCAATCGATATAGTCAATGCCATCTACGTTTTTCACGTAGCCGAGGGTTTTGGCAGCGATAGAGTCGCGAACCCAAAACACGAACTGGCGGTATTGGTTGTTGGTAATTTCAGTAGCGTCCATCCAGAAACCCTGAATAGACACCTGCTTGTTGCGGGCCGTCAGTGCATAGGTCACGTCTTCGTCGCTGGGGCCCATGTGAAAGGTGCCCGGTGGAACGAATACCATGCCGATAGGACGTGTAAGGCCAGGCTTGGCTGCCGGAGCAACGCCATGAACCTGTCCGTCATTGGGCAGGCCTTTCGATTTGCCGAGTTTTCCGCAGCTCACTACACTCAGGGTAAGCAGAGACAGGGCTGTAAGTTGGATGAGGTGTCTTTTCATTTTTTCTAATAACCAGGGTTATTAAGCGCCAAAAGTAGGGATTCATCGTTCGAAAAATGCATCCCAACCAACGCAAAATATTGTTTCCGATATGCCACGGGGGAAAGCATTTGCCCACACCTGTGGATACTGTAACGCAGTCAAACGTCAAAAATTGCACCAAAGTATATGTTGCACCATTTTTTTTAGCAAAATCGTAAAATCTGGCGCCTTACCCCCTACAAACGACGCCCGAACACTCATATTGTTGCCAATAGCTCATTTATTGAGCTCACCGGTCGCTGGCAGGCATACTGCTTACAAGCATAGATTAAGCTTTTGTTTCCTGTGGCTTTCCCCGCCAACAAGGGCCAGTCTTCTGATGGTTGAGCAGCTTGCTGCACAATTTTATTGGGGATGAAGGCTGCCAACAGCCCGGCTGTGAGTTGAGGCGCCGTCGCTCCTACCACCGCTATTTCGTGCAAACCATATACCTGCCCTTGCATGGCCATGGCCCAGTTGCCAAAACTATTGGGATACCGGCCCACGACTTGCTGCACCGCATTCAGCATGTTCATGGCTCTTTCGGTCCAATCGGGGCGGTTGAACAATACGCCCAGCTGCAGCAGGTTGTGTACCATCACACTATTGCCGGCCGGAGTGGCACCATCATAGGTTTCTTTTTGCGAACAATAATGTCCTTTTGCCAAACCGGGGTAAAGAAGAAGAAAGGCGAATCGGCATCGCTGAAGTCGCGGAAAATGATGTCGGTGATGCGCCCTGCTTGGTGCAAATAATCATGACTGCCGGTACAGGCCTGCAGCCAGAGCAGTGCCGATACATAACCTGCCAAATCATCGAGGAAGGCGGGGTTTTGAGCCAGTCCGTTTTTCTCGTTGTGGAAATACCCGCCATCTTCATGACGCATGTATTGTTCTATAAAAGCGGCTGCCTTTTCGGCCATGGCCAAATAATCTGCTTCGCCGGTGGCCGCCCAAGCCTTGCAACTGGCTTCAATCATCATAGCATTCCAGCTCAGCAGTTTTTTATCATCAAGCAAGGGCTTGATGCGCTGCTGCCGGTGCGATAACAACTTGCTGCGGCTTTGCGCCAGCGAGGTATGGGCTGCTGCACTGTCCCAACCCAGGGAAGCGATAACTTCCTCCACCGGTACGGGCGTCCACAAAATATTGGTCTCTTCCCAGTTGCCTTCTTCCGACACATCGTACACGGCACAAAACAAACGGGCAGCTTCTGCATCATCAATCACTGTTTCCAGCTCTGCTTTCGACCAGGTATAAAATTTTCCTTCCACGCCTTCGCTGTCGGCATCGTAGGCGCTGTAAAAACCGCCTTCGGGCGATTGCCACTCCTGCTGCACAAACCGCATGGTTTGGTGAATGACCTGTGCATACGCAGGTTTGCGGGTAAGTTGGTAAGCCTCGCTGAGAACCCCCACCAACAGGGCATTGTCGTAGAGCATTTTTTCGAAATGCGGTGCCAGCCAACGGGCATCGGTGCTGTAGCGGGCAAAGCCACCGGCCAGATGATCGTAAATACCACCAGCCATCATTTTTTGCAAACTCAGCTCTGCCTGCTGCAGCAAATCAGTAGCGGCAAATGGCAGATTGCTTGCTTCTTTTTGCTTAGTCAGAAAATGGTATTGGCGCAGCAAAAAACCAATGGTCTTGGTTTGCGGAAACTTGGGAGCCTGACCAAAGCCGCCCCAGGTAGTGTCGGCAGCCTTAAGAAGCTGCTGTGCCATGGCCAGCAAAGCATCTTCGGTAAAAGGCGCCTGCCCGGCCACTACCCCAAAGCTGTTGGCATTTTGCAAATGGCTGGTGAGGTTGGTAGCCTGCGACAAAATCTCCTGCGGTTTTTCCTGCCAGGCTTTAGCAATGGCATGCAGCACCTCTCGCCAGCTGCTGCGGTTGTAGGCCCGCACCGGCGGAAAATAAGTGCCTCCATAAAAAGGCAGCGCCTCTGGTGTGAGAAACACATTGAGCGGCCAGCCGCCGCTACCACTGATGGCTTGAACCGCATCCATGTACACGGCATCCAGATCGGGGCGTTCTTCCCGGTCTACTTTGATGTTGATGAAATGCCGGTTCATGATATTGGCCGTATCAACATTTTCAAAACTCTCCCGCTCCATTACATGGCACCAATGGCAAGCAGAGTAACCAATGCTGATGAGGATGGGTTTGTTTTCGGCCTTGGCCCTGTCGAGGGCTTCCTGGCACCAGGGGTACCAGTCTACCGGGTTATGGGCATGCTGTTGTAAATACGGACTGGTTTCTTGTGCTAAACGGTTGGCCATACCATCAATTTGCTGCAAAGATGTAGCACCCGGGCTGCCCCCTCTTGTGAAAAAAGAAAAAAGCCGGCTGGTGCCGGCTTTTTAATATCACTTCGAAACATCCAAATAGATTGCCCCTGTTTGTGTTCGTTACTTTTTCACTTTTACCTGTGTGGCCAAAAAACGATCCAACGCCGTAATCATGCTGGGCGATTCTGGTGTAGGAGCTTTGATTTGCAGTTCGAGGCCCGCTTCTTCAATGGCTTTGAGGGTGTTGCCACCAAAGCCGCCGATGAACGTGCCGTTTTGCACAAAGTCGGGCAGGTTATCGAACAGGCTGCGAACACCACTGGGTGTAAAGAAACACATCACATCAAACTGCTTGGCTGTGAGCAGGCCTTTTACATCGGCACTTACAGAGCGGTACATGTACGGTGTTTCAAAACCTACTTTGTTATTCTTCAACCAGTTTACAATTTCATTGTCTTGCTGGTTTTCGCTGCAGGGATACAAGAAGCGTTCGTTCTCTTTGTGCTTGTTGATGACATCAAACAAGGTTTTGTTGGTACCATCGGCACCATAAAACACTTTGCGTTTGCGGTAGAGAATAAACTTTTGCAGGTAGAGTGCCACGGCTTCGGTTACGCAGAAATACTTAGTATCCTGACTGACGGTAATGCGCATTTCTTCGCACATGCGAAAGAAATGATCGATGGCATTGCGGCTGGTAAAGATGACTGCCGTAAAGCTGGTGATGTCGATTTTCTGACGGCGAAACTCTTTGGCAGGAATCGCTTCCAGCACAATAAAGGGCTGGAATTCTAACTGCACACCGTATTTCCTTTCCAACTCAAAATAGGGCGACTTTTCTGAGGTTGGGCGGGGTTGGGTAATGAGAATTTGCAGTGGTTGTTTGGTGGCTTTGGTGCCGGTCTTCGCTCCTTTTGTGCTCATGTGTTCACACGGTTGCTTGTTCTAAACTTTAATCTTTCCTATCCTTTAATCATCGATAACATCACCTTATAAACTACCAGGACAGGGATGATTTCGAAGGCGCAAAGGTATAGGAAAAAATGGATGGGGATGATGCGGACATGTTGGCGCAGCAATGGCACGGCCAAAACATAGCGGTATAAAAACAAAAAGGCTACGCCAAAAAGGCTTACAACCAGCAGCACCGATTGCAGGGCCGGCACGCCCAATGCCAGCGCCACACTGGCCGGCAGCAGCATAATGCCCACCACCTTGTTTACCAGAAACACCATGAAGTTGTAAGTTTCGGACAGCTCCCGATACCCAAACAACCAACCGCTCAATGCCGTGCTGATATACTTCACGATGTAGACGGCGGCGACAAAACCAATGCAGAGCAACAGCATTTTCCACCACAGCATATCCGCAGGCAACCAGCCTTTGTAATATGCCAGGTGGTACAAAAATGTACCGGCCGACAAACAGAAAAACAGGTTCATGAGCAGCGAGGCCAGGCGGTTTTGCACCAACTGCTCCCGCAACGATTTTTGCTGAATGGCTGTATGGGTAAAAATGCGGATGAGGTCGGAAAAATATTTAGCGAAGCCCATACGAATAATGCCCAGCAACAAGAGCAAACCCGCCAGCCAGTAAAACACCCGGTCTTGCTGCGGCGCTGCAAAATCAGTTTCAAGGCGATAGATAACCGGCGACTGAATGGGCAACAACGGGTGCAGCTGATAGAAGTACGGCAACAGTGTATCGGGCTGTACCTGCACTGGTGGCGGCGGCGCTACAATTGCCGGCAAAGTATCGGCCACTGTTGCAGCGGTATCCACCACGGAGGTTGCAGGCAGCGTATCGCCCACGTAAGACTGCGCCCATGCAGGCTGCGACAGACAACAGCACATGCTGCACATCAACATGATTATCCATCCTATTGCTGCTGCTTTTTTCATTCGCGGCAAAAATACCGTTGGCCACGGTACGCAGCGTTGGCGTTTTTTCCAGCTGTTTAGAAAAAGTTGACAAAACCAATGTGGATCTTGGATTGGCGCAGGTTCAGCGATTCGATCATTGCGCTGCCCCACGGCCCAACTAATGTTGACCTGGCTGTTGCGGGCTTCCAAATTGAGGCCCAGCCCAGCCCCCCAGTATTGATGGCGAAAAGATTTTGTTTGGTCTTTGTAGGCGGCGGTGCCAAAATCGCTAAACGCAAACAGGAAACTGTTTTGCCCCGTGAGGTAGCGGTACTCTACCGTGGCCACTGCATATTCGCTGGCGTAAATGGATTCTTCATCAAAACCACGCAGCAGTTTGTTGCCACCAATTTGAAACAACTCGTTGCGGTAGTAACTGCCACTTTGCAACCAGCCCGCCTGCAAGCCAGCTTTCAATACCGAAAAATTGCTTAATGAAAAATAGCGGGCCAGTTGTGTTGTCAACCGCAGCTGATGCGTTTTCATTTTTACCGTATCGTAGAGTGATGCATACTTGAAGCCCGGCCGGTTGGGGTCTTGAATGCTTACCACTTCATTGTTTTGCCGAATGCGTTTGATACCCGCCATAGCGGTGAGCAACACTTGCGAACCCCGCCGTGGATTGAAACGATAATCGGTATTGTTGTACCCCCACGCTGCACCAATGTGATGAATGCTGAAATCGGCAATATCGGGCAGGGCCAGTGTTTGTTTGATGCGGTTGGTATCGGCAAAGCCCACGGTGTTTTGCTGCAGCAGGTAAAATACTTTGCCTGTTTGGTAGCGGTCTATCTGATACGGAATGCCCAACCGAAACTGCAGGTTTAAAAACTGCGTATCCTTTTTCAGCAAATCAAATTGCGTTTCAATGCCTGCCTTGGCCCACACAAAGGGCTGCTCATACTGCAGGTTGATGCGGGGCGATTTGTATTGTAACTGTTGCCAATTGATGCCGAGTGTTTCGCCGCCGGCAAAAGCATTGCGCAGCAGTATTTGCACATCGCCGGTAATCATGGTTTTGCTATCGGGTGTTTGTGCACTTTGCGGCATCACACCCAGCAGCACATTGATGATATTGCTGCGCCGTGGTTGCAGCTGCACCTGCAGCACACTACCGGTACCCAGCATTTGCAACTGCGATGGTTGTGCGGGTTGTGCAAACAACAATTCGTTGAGCCGGGCATCTGCCGCATCGATGGTTTGCTGACTGTAGGGCATTCCAGGCTGCATGCTGAGGTACTTGTACAAATAACTGGGCCGTAACCTTGGCTTACCTGTTTGCTGTATAGAATCGATTTTGTACACGGGGCCCGTGTGCAATCGCAACAAGCCGCTGATCCATTGCTGCTGCAGCTGCACACTATCCCAACTGGCGTATGCAAACGGATACCCCACATCGGCGAGATGTGCCACGAGTTTGCGTTGAATACTATCGGGTGGCCAGGCGGTGGCTTGCTGTGTATTGCCACCGGCATGCTGCCACCAATACGCTGCGGCCGAATCCATGCGCAACTGCCGCCAGCGATACTGCGGCCCCTGATACAACCATACCTGTGCCCTGCTGCTATCGGCGGCTACCGAATCGACACTGGCGGCGAGGTAGCCCTTGCCCAGCAACTGCGCCGGTAGCTGCGCCACATATTGCAGGGCCAATGCTTTGCTGGCAAATTGTGTTTTTAAGCCCTTGGCCAGCACCTTATCTACGGCATGAAACTGCAACGAATACCGCTGCTGCGACCAACCGGCCAGCACCGCCATCCACAGGCCACACAGCAATATCCATTTGCGCCACAGCATGGCTGTAAAACTACAGGGTTGAGGAAGATATTGTGTGGAGAGGTGGTTGCAGGGAGTCTGCTGCCGGGATGGGGTATGGCACGGATGGTTTGTGGAGGCACGAACCATGGCGGAGATGTTCCAGCTCTTTGTTGGTCAGGCGACCAACAAAGGCGGGGAGATTAGGTGGACTTGTTTTGGCAAATGGCTTTACTGCTTGTCTTGTATGTCCTTTTTGTCTTGATACAAAAAGGACCAAAAAAATCAAGGCAAACCCGATGGCTCCGCCCGTTTTGCCTGGCCAACGCCTCCCTCTGTGGAAAGGGTTTATTGAATGCCAGCTGGTGGGATACGATGTTGCAAGATGGTTGCATAGATGTGAAGTGGTTGCAGGGGGTCTTCTGCCGGGATGGGGTATGGCGGGGATATGGTTCGTGGAGGCACTAACCATGGCGAGGGCAACATCAACGATGTTCCAACTCTTTGTTGGTCAGGCGACCAACAAAGGCGGGGTATACAAATAGTAGCCTGAAAAGCAAACAGCCGTGCCATCAACACCCGATGCATTCGGGCTGGTTTGATCCATCACAAACAACTTGCTACGCAGCACACTTGCGCCAGCTAAGCAAGCCAATAAGGTTGCGAGGCCATCCCGATAGCTATCGGGATGGCCTCGCCAAAGCCCCACTGCGTGGCGGGTTAATTGGATGTCGGCAGGTGGGATACGATGTTGCAAGATGGTTGCATATATGTGAAGTGGTTGCAGGGGGTCTTCTGCCGGGATGGGGTATGGCACGGATGGTTTGTGGAGGCACGAACCATGGCGGAGATGTTCCAGCTCTTTGTTGGTCAGGCGACCAACAAAGGCGGGGATGGTTGCATAGATGTGAAGTGGTTGCAGGGAGTAAGCTGCCTGGATGGGGCATGGCTTTTTTGGGTGGACATACTTGGTGAAGAGATGGTTCGCGGAGGCACGAACCATGGTGGGGGAATACACCAGCAACATCAACGATGTTTCAGCTCTTTGTTGGTCAGGCGACCAACAAAGGCGGGGCGTATGGGTGCTGAAAGGTGCTTGTATGCTGGGCGTATGTGGCGGGTATGGTGGGCGTATGTACGGAGGATGAGGGGGGATTGGTTGATTTGTTGATTGGTTAATTGGTTAATTAGTTGATTGGTTGATTGGGGATTAGGCATTAGGGATTGGGATGCTTGTATTTGTGTAAGGGGGTGATTATCTTGTCGGGTCAAACACACACTCATGCACGACAACAGTTCTCTTCAACTCCTTGGTGTCAGCGGGCAAATTGGTAAACGCCTGGTTTTTAAACGCTATGGCCGCAAAACGGTGGTGACCCGCTACCCCGATATGAGCGGCGTGGTGCTCAGCCCCCAACAAAGGGCCTGCAACAACCGGTTTGCCGCTGCCGTGGCTTATGCCCGAAGCGTATTGCAAGACCCGGTGCTGAAAGCGGCTTTTGCCGAACAGCTCCCACAGGGCGACAGTATTTATCATGCTGCTATCAGGGCGTATTTGCGCCAGCAGGGTTGCTCTAAGGAGCGTTTTTAGCGGTTTAGAATATCGTTTTTGTATGGCCAAGCAGGCTTTTACCAGGATGGGACAGGGTGATTTTGATTCGTTAAGGGGCATTGCTTTCGCAAGTTGGTTTACTTGTGGCAAATGAATTCCACTGTTCATTCTGTCCTTTTTGTCTTGATACAAAAAGGACCAAAAAAATCAAGGCAAACCCGATGGCTCCGCCCGTTTTGCCTGGCCTGCGCCTCCCTCTGTGGGGCGGGATTATTAATAGCTGGCGAGTGGGATACATTGGTTGTAGATGGATGCATAAATTCGAGGTGGTTGCAGGGAGTCTTCTGCCGGGATGGGGCAGGGTGGTTCTATGTGTACATATATGGTGAAGAGATGGTTCGTGGAGGCACGAATCATGGCGGGGAGAATTCACTTGAGCGGGATGAATTAAAAGTGGTAACAACAACAATACAGAATGTATAACCGGGTGGATTGTACTAATAAACAATACAAAATGTATAACGCTAGAATATTGACAATCAATAATGTTTCGTTAGGCCTTTTTGAAAACAGTATCATATATTTATGTGTTGGCAGCAACTCTAAAGCGACACTCTAAAAATTATGGGAGCCTGGGGAACAGCAATATCATCTAACGACACTTACGCAGACATTTATGACGAATTCTTCGAACTCTATAATGACGGGCTTGAGGTTAAAGAAATTTCTCAACGACTTATTCAAGCTAACCAAGAAACAATTAATGACACAGACGACTGTAACAATTTTTGGTTTGCCTTAGCAAAAGCACAATGGGAATGTAAACAGCTTGACACAGAACTTTATCAACGAGTTAAAAATATTGTTGACACTGGAGCGGACATTGAAGTTTGGCGACAACTTGAGGCAGATGAAAAAGACTTAAAAAAAAGGAAATTAGTTCTTGACAAATTCCTTGCGGACATTTCAATTGAAAAGGTAAAAGCTAAAGCAAGAAAAAAGAAGAAAGAATCTAAAATCCTTCACCCCGTTTTTGAAAAAGGGGATTGCGTAACGTTCAAACTTGCAAATGGAAATTACGGAGGAGCAGTTGTATTGGAAGCAATTTATGACACTGAATATGGCAACAACTTAATTGCAGCAACACGTATTAATCAACCGAGCAAGCCATCTCTGGACGACTTTAGAAATTCTACCGTTTTAGTTCTAAATTTTGCAATGTGGAAGGACAGCCCAAACATTCATTGGTATTCACCAATTAGACACAAAAATGTTGAAAGTTTAATACAAATTGTAGGGCAAATAAAAGTTGACAAAACTTATACTTATTACAATGGCAATACAACCGAATTTGGCTCTTGTGCAGACTTTGACGTTTGGATAATTGATGGAATTAATAGACAGCTTGACTTTGAATTAAGTAACAACAAATCAGACAAAGTAATTAAAATAAAAGAGTTGACAGGTATTAGCAAATGGAAATTTTGGTAGACGGAAAAGAGTATGCTGCCAACAGGAGGTTTGGCAATAGTGGGGTGTGACGGAACTCGTATTGCAACTTTGGGAACTTTGTTCAACTTCGGTTCCAGCTCGACAGAACTCGACCGAACAGCAAGAATTTAAATTCAACTATTTTATCACAATTCAACGGCAGACAGCCAAGCGTGACCCAACTCAAAACCCCGCCATCGCCAAGCCTTGTTCGTTAGCGGCAAGTGTAAACAGACAACACTGAAATGATAAAAAAATCTAAACAAATGGTAGAAAACGAAACTTGGAAATATATTCTCATTAACGGAAAGTTCAAAAAACTTGAAGTCAAGAATCCAACCTTTACAAAAGGTGTTTTAACTTCTATTGAAGGACTAAAACCCTTTGACAAGAAGGATAAAGACGACAAACCTATTGAACCAACTGTTCACGATGCCAACGAAATAAAAAGGAGAATATATTTTGAGTTTTTCAAAAAACCATTCAAAAACTTGTTGGTGTTATCGGGTGCAGGTTCGTCTATGGACGTTGGAGGGCTTTCAATGGGGCAGCTATGGGAAAAGGCAGAAGAAAAATACAAAACGGACAAGGCAGACGGTTTTAAAATTATTCAGGAAGCAGTAAATTACAATTTAGGCAAAAACGATTTGGAAGCATTACTTTCCCAAATTGACGGATATGCTAAGTTTTCAGGCGACAAAGAAATTGATTTAGTCGGTGGAAAGAAAAAATTATCGGCAATAAAAGATGAACTTTTTGAGTTGATCAAAACACATTGCACAATCAAAAAGCCAGAAGACAATTTTCCACACAAAGCATTTCTCGAAAAACTGCTGCAACGAAAACAAACAAGTCCGAGAGTTAGAATATTTACATTGAATTATGACCTTCTGTTTGAATACGCAGCAACAGAAGTAAATGCAATAGTTATTGACGGTTTTTCTTTTACAGTTCCGAGAACATTTAGCGGTAGATTTTTTGATTACGACATTGTTCAAAGAGAAGGAAGCAAATTACAAGAAGAAGATAATTTTATTCAAAGAGTTTTTCATCTGCATAAATTACACGGCTCACTTAATTGGGAAAGAACGGATAGCGATAAAAAAGTGAGAATAAAAGACTATCCCGAAAAGCCTTTAATGGTTTATCCCCGTGAAGCTAAATATGAAGATTCTTACGAACAACCTTTCTTTGAGATGATGGCAAGGTTTCAGCGTAATTTAAGATTGAATAATGACACAATGCTGATATGTGTCGGTTATAGCTTCAATGATAAACATATAAACGCTGCTATTGAAGAAGCCTTAAACCAAAATCCGGGTTTCAGACTTGCGGTTATTGACCCGGGAATTGACAACGACAATGTTTCTACTGCAATGACTACAATTAAAAAAGAAGCGTTGGAATCAGAAAGAATATTAATGGTGTCTGAAACATTTACAGATTTTGCGAAACACTTCCCTGAAATAAAAACATACGAAAGTGTCGTAGTTGAGGCAATACGTTTACAAAATGAGCAGTCAAAAGATTAACCCATTCAGACACGAATATTTTCTTGGTTATATCAACCAAGTGTTCCCGCAATTTGTAAGGGTGCATTTTCCTTCTTCCATTTTGCTAAACGGTTTTACGCACTTCGGAAAGGAATTTAATGGAGGATTGGTTGGAAATTTTGTTGTAATTGAGAGCGAGAAATACGGATTTCTTGGACGTATTACAGAACTTTCATTACCTGAATCAGAAAGATTATCACTAAATGAAAAAGCATTTCAAACAAGTGATTTTCACCCGACAGGAAAAATTGAAATTCTTTTATCGTTTGACCTTTACGACCCTTTTACAGTAAAAAAGGGATTAACAGCATATCCAAATATCGGAGCAAAAGTATTTGTTAGTTCGGGAGAACTTGTGCAAGAGTATATGTCAAGATTTGGTGTAAAGAATGGTGAAAGCATACAATCAATTGACATAGGAAATTTGGTTTCCAATCCCGACACAAAAGTAAAAGTCAATATTCAATCAGTATTTGGTCGTCATTGTGCTGTTGTAGGAACAACAGGCGGTGGGAAAAGTTATACTGTAAGCAAGTTGATAGAATCATTGATTGTTACAGGCAATAAAACAATATTGATAGATGCAACAGGCGAATACATTGGTAATTACGACAAAGTAAAAAGTATTGATATTGGCAATGGAGAAAATATATTTCATTACTCTCAACTTACTGTTGATGATATGTTTTTCTTATTAAAACCGTCACCAAGAACACAAACACCTAAGCTAATGGAAGCGATTAGGTCTTTGAAAATGGTAAAAATAGCAGGAAATGTAACTCAACTTGAATACAATGGAGAAATGATTCCAATTGATAGTGGATTACTAAAAAAGAATGGAAGACCTAAGAAACCTTATGATGTATTTTATTACCGAAATATTTCGGTAATTGAAAATGGTATGGCGGATTTTGACTTTACAAAATTAGCACGTCAAATAAGTGAAGAATGTATTTTTGACAATGGAACAGCTTGGGGAAACGTAGCAACTACTGACGTTTCATATTGTGTTAGCTTAATTTCAAGGGTTACAAACCTTTCCAACACACCTGAATTAAATCAAATATTCGGATTTCAACAAGAGAAAAAAGAAAACGATTTGACTGATGTTATCAATCAATTCATATCCGAAGAAAACACATCAGACAACTTACTACGGTTAAATTTAGAAAACGTAAAATACGATTTTCAAGTTAGGGAAACATTAGTCAATGCTATTGGCAAATTTTTATTAACAAAAGCAAGAAATGGCGTGTTCAAAAATTCGCCTGTTGTAGTATTCATTGACGAAGCACATCAGTTTCTAAACAAATCCATTAAAGATGAATATTTTGATAGTAAACCCTTAGATGCTTTTGATTCCATTGCAAAAGAATGTAGAAAGCACGGACTTTTCCTTTGTATTGCAACACAAATGCCACGAGATATACCACACGGAACACTTAGCCAAATGGGAACTTTCATTGTTCATAGGCTTATTAATCATAACGATAAAGAGGCAATCAGCAATGCTTGTAGTTCGGCAAACAAAAATACATTGGAATTTCTCCCAATACTCGGTGAAGGAGAAGCCGTATTGACAGGTGTAGATTTTCCAATGCCAATAATTATGAAGTTTGACCTACCGAATAATGAGCCTAATTCAAAAACACCAAACTTGAAATCATTATGAACAAAACACCAGCCGCTAACAGCCGTTTGCCGCAATGGGGGCTGACGTGGTTAATTCAAGTGCAGTGCTTCTATCAACATTTGTGCTTAGTTGACAGTGAAGTGCTCCGAAATCCCCCACTGCGGCAAGCGGCAAACCGTTGTGTGAAATTTTTTACAACCTACCAAACAATGACATTTACCAATTCAGCAGAGTTCTTGAGTTATTTACAGACAGTTTGGGAAAATGAAGCAAGCATTATTTTTGACAATGAGCAGGAAAAATGGAGTGAAGATTTTTTTCAAATCTCTAAAGACAGACTAAAGAGTATCGACCCAACAAAAGTTTCGCCAGGGCATAAAAAAAATCATTATGACGAACTTATAAATTCATATGTTGCTGAACTTGGAGTGGGACTGACTCAGGAGCAGAATGAGCATCTCAAAAATAAAATATCAATAGGTAGCGTAAACACAAATGATATTAATGCAGTCTGCACTACTGACAAAAAAGGCAATTATGCAGTAGTTGTAAACTCCAGTCTTTTTACTTATTTACACAAATATGGCAAACTCTTGACGGCACTTGCTAATCCTTCTTCTGTTATCTATTGCAATAGAAAACCTGCTGGTGAATTAACAAAAGAAGACATTTTAGAATACATAGATATTTTGCCTAAGATTTACTTTGAGATGGACAAAGTAATGGGTCCAATGATTCATTTAGACGAACAAAATACAATTGTGCATATGTTGATTTTGGAAATGGCAGAAAAATTCATCATTGGGCATGAGCTTGGACATTATTTTAAAGGACATTTAGACAATTCTTCAAATACGGAGTTGTTCTTAAGTCAGTTTGAAAAGCTGAAAAATGATAATCATGCTATTGAACATGAGGCAGACGACTTTAGCTTTGAACTATTACATAAGTGTAAGAATAATTCAAACCCTGAAGACTTCAATCAAATGATGATTAATGCGGGTATTAGTTTGACTTTTAACGGACTCAATTCATTAAACCCGTTCGCATCTGAAACCCATCCTGCCCCTATTGATAGAATGAATAGACTATTACCCAAAACTTCACACAACATTGGTATTGCCAATAGTGTGGCTGGACATTGAATCAATCAGCAGTAGTAATGTCTCGTCCTGAAACAGGTTGACTAAAAATCAACCATTTTATGGACTTAAAAGAACAGATTATTCAAGAGTATTTAACCCAGAGTTGCGGCTTCAGAGCCCTCGCTGCCAAGTATGGCATCTGGAACCCCAACGTTCGTATATAGGTCATCCTTCATCAAGAGATACAACACTTCAAAATACCCGACAGGAAGAGTTGTTTTATCGTCGGGTGTAATCACCGCCGGTGGCTATGTCTCTTCACTGGAGAAATACTTTTTTGCATAAATAGACAAGCTTTATCTTTCCTGAAATTTACCAACTGCACACCCTTTGACCATATTGTATCTTTTTTGGGAACTGCTGAGTATCGCCTGTCTGTTGCTGCTGCTGGTGGCCGCCTACAAAGCCGCCAGGCATATCAAAGAACAGTACGGACTGTTTGTGGCCCTGCTATTTGTGATAGGGTGTTTTGCGGTGAGCAACCGGAACGGTAGCGATGCTATTCGCAACAATAGCACTACTGTACACTTTGTCCATCCCGACAGCCTGCAAACCTATGCCGATGTTTCCCACAAAGTAATTCTCGAAGCCAGCCCCGTGGCCAGTTATGAACTGTACTTTGCGTACGCTACCAACAGGGACAATGGCATTCATGTACCCCTGAAAGCCTTTTCGTATACCAGCGGTTTTGAAAGCGGGATAGCCTGGCGGCCTGTCGACATTATGGTGCATACCAGTGCCGACAACAAAGCGTTTCAGTATCAGGTGTCGGGGGTAATGGAATGGCGACTGTTGGGTTTTAACATGTTTTCTCAATACAAACGTTATGCGGGCATGGCCAGCATTGAATGATCTGTGTTTCATGCGGCTGTGCAACTACAACAGCATTGAGGAGATATGGCGTGTGGAGCGTATAATTTTGATTCAATTACTATACAGTCCGTCAGGATTGAGTTTTTCAAGTAGTCGGCAATCCGGAAATTACAATATAGAAATCAAACGAGTTGTTTCGAAAACAGCACTTATATGAAAAAACAGGTTTTAATATTCTTGATGATTATCTCCCCTTTGTGGATGCTATCACAAAAAGCAGTAGTTGAACTAAAAGAAATGAGGATGGTAAGAAATAGTACTTCTGTTGAGATTAAAGAAGTAAGAAAAGTTGATACAACATTGGCATTACCACAGTTTCAAAAAATGATTGCAAACAATACGAAGATTGATTCATTGTTGATTCTTGGAAAGAAAGACACTTACATAGGCCCGGTACAGCGCAACGGATATAAGTCTCTTTACTTCATTCAGCATATCGACTCTGTTTATACTATGCGGGCTGGGCAAATCCTTTTAGATCCCATTCATTTTACAGAACAAGAAACTGATTCCATTGCCGCAAAGATTATAATCCAAATTAAAAATGGACACTCATTTGATGCCATGTGCAAAAAGTATTCCTTCAGTGATAATAGTCAATATGATTGTGATTTAGGTTGGTTCAAATCTGGCGAGATGGTACTTGAATTTGAGCAGGCAGTATTGGCTCATAAAAAGAATGATGTGTTTCAAGTAAAAACAATATTTGGCACGCACATCGTAAAAGTGCTAGAAGACGCCGTAGAGCAATCCCGAACGGTAACGATTTTTGAATTCAAGCTTACAGATTAGTTTCGCTTTGCTTACAATGTCATTGCAGGGGAAATCGGTCAGTTGCTTCCACTAACTTTTTATTTATCATCGGAAATCGTCACCCGCCGACGCTTACATAACAGCAATGACTCCGCAGTAGAATACACTTTAGCGGGATGAATAAAAGGTGGTAATACCAACAATACAAAATGTATAACCGGGTGTATTGTACTAATAAACAATACAAAAGGCCTAATTCATTAGTGTTGATTATCAATAATGTTGCGTTAGGCCTTTTTTGAAAACAGTATCATATATTTACGTGTTAGCGGTAACCGTATGAAGACAACAACCAACATATTGACATTTTTAATCTTACTGACTTTAATAGCATGTGGAGAGCCAAGACCTGACAGTAAAGGAATATCTAAGGTGACCGTAGCATTTTCAGGTTATGGTTGTGAAAGTGAGTGCCCTTTCCAAGTATTTAGTGTTGACAGTAGTTTGACCGCAACATTTTACGGTGGACAGTTTGCAGACAGAAAAGGCTGTTTTAAAGGGACAGTTTCACAAGCAACTTGGGACAGTATTCAGGTTCGTTTTGACAAATTTATTGTCAAGGGTATAGACACGACCCAATACCAAAAGACAGACCATCCAAATGTCGAATTTTTCATCCACGATGGTTTACGAAAGCATAGGACAAGATTCAATGAAAATACAGGTAAAATGACAAATGACGACTTAGACATTTTGTATTGGTTTGTAAGGATTGCATCAAGGACAGAATTGAAAACTACTGACAGCTTGACTTTTGAAACAACTTTACAATATGCAATGCCACCTAAAACACTAGACAAATGACAAGACGAGAAGAACGGCGTACCGCTAACACGGGTTTTGCGTTAGTGGGCAGACAGTGCGAATAGAAACATTTTAGCAATTAATAAACGTTGATGTAGGCAGACAGTTTTCGGTTTCAAAAGCCCACCAACGCAAAGCCCGAAACCGTTGGCCGACACTGCATGGAAACAGCATGAACTATGAAACAAAACAACATAAGCCCTAAAACATCAAGACCTCCATACCTACTAGGGCTGCTTGGTTTAATTCCGCTGGTTGGTTTTTTTGTTGGGCTCGGGCTACTCCTTTACGGCATTATTAAGTACAAAGACAAAGTCTTGATTGGTATCGGAATAGCATGCATGTTGTTTACACTCATTATTTATTCCTCACTATTCTATTTTGGTTTCAAATCTGACTTTGGTAAAAATGCATGGGCAAAACATTCGCAGGTTCAATTAAACTCATTAGTAAAGAACATTGAGTTCTTCAAGCTAGAAAATGGAAAATACCCAGACAGTTTAACCCAACTGCTGAACAAAAATGAATTTGTCATGATTGTAGATCCGTTGAAAGCGACCTCGGGCAACTCAGACATGTTTTTCAATTATGAAAATCTTGGCGACTCCTATTTGCTTTTTTCGGCAGGAATTGACGGATTACCTAATACCAAAGACGATATTTTCCCAGAAGTTTCGCCCAGTAAAAATATTGGATGGCGGCGGACTCACTAATGCAACATCAGCTAACAATTCCTGCTCTCCGCCTTTGTTGGTCGCTGACCAACAAAAAGTTGCATGGTTTACGACAAGTCAAAATAAAAAGGCGTGATGTTGGTCAGCGACCAACACCGGTAGCAATAATCGACCAACACCGGCGAGGGCTTCAAGCTGAAGCATTACATAATTAGCCACAAATTCTCAAACATTGGCAGAAACTAACATGAACAAACGACTACTTTTTTTATACTTTATCATAATCGCTTGTCATCAACCGGTACCCAAACCTGAAAGCCAATTTTCAAAGGATATCAAATCCTACCTAAGCAATAAGGACTACAACGTTGAGATTATTGATGAGACGGATAGTCATCAACCAGTAATGCGAGGTACGGGCAAATTAATAGTTAACCAAGATAACGGATTAATAACTTTTAAGGGTACGAGAAATCTCGAAGACTTTAACCACTTTCAAATTAATTTACATGACTCCACTTTTATGAGATTCTTTTTTATGAATCATTATTTGGATACAGTAAACATGATTGCACCAAATACCGAAATAAAGGAAGACTGCTTTGGTTATGCTTTTGGTTTTAACAACACAGGAGGCATTTCGGATATTCCTGAGTTTAGACAGTTTTTTAGTAAAGAGAATATATCGGGCCAACAGTACTTGTACATAATTGCGCAAACCGCTATGACCCATAGAACTATCATACGACAAGTTGAGCGGGTAGCAGAAGAAGGAAAGATAATAACCGATATAAATAGAACTTTCATTTTGACACCGACCGTTTTTCGCTAACAATAGGTTTTCCTTACCAGCAACGTCTCCCGCAGGCGACGTTGCTGGTAAAACCAAAGCCTCGCTTTCTTCCCCCAAGTTCCTGCACCTTTGCGGCATACACATGGCCGGCATTTATTTTCACATACCGTTTTGCAGCAAGGCTTGTCACTACTGCAATTTTCACTTTTCTACCTCGCTGCACCGCAGGCCCGAGGTATTGCAGGCCATGCTGCAGCAGTTGCAACAGCGCCAGCTGCCAACGGGCGTTGCCTTGCCCACGCATATCAGCAGCATCTACTTTGGCGGCGGTACGCCCAGCCTGCTGAGTGCCGCTGAGCTGGGGCAATTACTGGTGGCCGTGCGGCAACAGTTTGCCGTAAGTACCGATGCCGAAATTACCCTCGAAGCCAACCCCGATGATATTGATGCCGCCCGGCTGGAGCAGTGGCTGGCGCTGGGCATCAACCGCCTGAGCATGGGGGTGCAAAGTTTTCACGACGACGACCTGCGCTGGATGAACCGTGCCCACCGGGCCAGCCAATCGCTGGCGGCCATACACGCCGCTAGAGCAGCAGGTTTTCACAACTTCAGCATCGATCTTATTTATGGGGTACCCGGCATGAGCATGGAGCGCTGGCAGCACAATGTGGAGCAGGCCATGGCACTGCAGGTGCCGCACCTGAGCTGCTATGCGCTTACGGTGGAAGAGAAAACCGCCCTGCATCATTTTGTACAAAAAGGCAAAGTGGCCCCCATGGACGATGCCCTGCAGGCCCGCCATTTTGAGGCCCTCATGCAATGGACCGCAGCACAGGGCTACGAGCATTACGAAATATCGAATTATGCCCTGCCGGGCAAGCGCAGCCGCCACAACAGCAGCTACTGGCAGGGCCAGCCCTACTGGGGCATCGGCCCCTCTGCCCACTCCTTCGATGGGCAGCATACCCGCTGGTGGAACATCGCCAACAACAGCGAATACATCCGCCTGCTGCAAGCCGGTGCGCCTGCCTACGAAGTGGAAGTGCTGAGCCCGGTACAACGCATGAACGAAACCATCATGACGCTGTTGCGCACCAGCGAGGGTTTGCCGGTAAACCTCGAGGCACAACAGATGGGCGGCTATACTTACCCCGCTACGCAGTGGGCTTCGGCGCAAGATTACCTGCATGAATTTATGCAAAACGGTTGGGTAACCTTACAGCGCCACCTGCTGCAGCTCACCAACAGCGGCAAGCTCTACGCCGATCATATTGCGTCGGCGTTGTTTGCGAGTGAGGATTAAGATGAATGTGTTGTGTAATTGTTGCGACTAAAAAAATTACAGCTTATCTTCTTTTGCATGCCCCAACAATCAAAGCGGTTGTATTAGCAGCATTGTTACTTTCTTTTTCTTGAAAAAAGAAAGTAACCAAAGAAAATTCAAGGCAAACCCGATGGCTCCGCCCGTTTTGCCAGGCCAACGCCTCCCCCTGTGTGGCAGTATGATAAAATGTTGGCTGGTGGGAGTCACTCTTTACATACGGTTGCATAAAAGCAAAGCGGTTGCAGGCAGTCTGTTGCCGGGTTGGGGCATGGCGTTGTTGGATTGGAGTGTTGCTGTGAATATGTATGAATCGTGAAATCCGAATCTTGATTCGCTTTTTAATCTCCTGATTTTCTCAGCAACTATCAAACAGATTGTTTGCTGAATTTGCGCCACGCATAGTGTATGGCCTTGGCCAATAAGATAAGGCCGAGTGCTGCAAGGCTGGCGTAATCGCCCAATATGGAAAATGATAGAGGCATGGTTGTACAACAAGGTACGAATTGCTGTTGCAGTGTAGGTATAGCAAAACGTTAAGCCCCAGTGGTGGCTTGATGAGCGGTAAGTATGGCAGCCTTCGTTGCTTTTAAATACCCAATTCAAGAAAGGCATTTGTACCTTTTTGCTTGCCCAAAAAGGTACCCAAAAAAGGCCCCCGAGATTTATTACACCCAAATCTCGGGTGGGTACCCTGATGTAGCAATGGTGCTACTGTAGTGCCCAGCTATAACACCCTGATGTCGTGCTTCTGAAAGTAGGTTGCCTGATATATTGAGCTTCTCTTTTTGCGCAAAAGAATGCCTCACTGCAACACCTGCTCAATGGCGGCGAAGCCTTCGGCGGCAGGCAGTCCTTCCCACAAAATACGGTAGATGGTAGTGGCAATGGGCATGTGCGCCAGCACGGTTTGGTTGGTAAAATACAGGCCGCGGCTGGCAGGGTATCCTTCGGCCACCATGTTCATTTCGAGCTGCGCCACTTTTACGCTGTAGCCCTTGCCAATCATGTTGCCAAACGTACGGTTGCGGCTGTACAGCGAGTAGCAGGTTACCAACAAATCGCCGAGGTACACGCTGCTGGAGTAGTTGATTTTACCGGCATCAGGTGCTTGTTTCAGCTCCATCACTTTGCGGATAAAATGCACCAATTCATCAGCGGCATTGGCGATGTACACACTCAAAAAGTTATCGCCATACTCCAGGCCATGGGCAATGCCGGCACCGACGGCGTAAATGTTTTTGAGCGTAGCGGCATATTGCGTACCCCAGATGTCGTGGTTCACCACGGTGTTGAGGTAGTCGGTTTTGAACATGGCTGCAATGGCTGTGGCAGCAGGCACATCTTCACCGCTAAACGTAAGGTACGACAGTTTTTCAGCCGCTACTTCTTCGGCATGGCAGGGGCCCATGATGGTGAAATAATGTTCGGTGGGCAGCGCAAATTTTTCGTGCAGCCACTCATTGAGCAGCTGAAATTTTTCGGTGGGTAAAATGCCTTTGACGGCAGAGATGACCCGCTTGCCTTCGAACGCTGTAGCTGGTAAATACTGAAATGTTTCCAGTACGTAAGAGCTCGGCACACAGATTAAAACGGTATCGCAGGCGGCAATGGTAGCGGCCGCATCGGTGCTGAGTGTGAGCAATTCCGGATTGAAATACACACTGCTGAGGTAATGCGGATTGTGGCGGCGTTTTTGCAAATGCGCAATACTCGTTTCGCTGCGCAGGCACCAGTGAATGGCATGTCCGTTGTCTGTCAGCAATTTGGCCAGTGCGGTAGCCCAGCTGCCGCCGCCAATAATTCCCATCTGCATATTCCTCACTTTGCTGCAAAGAAAACAAGGATTGATGTCTGATGTATGATTTCTGATGGCTGATTTCTGATTTGAGTTACAATAAGTGTTTTCGCAACGAGGCATGGAGGGTTATTTGCCTTCGGCAAATGAGTGTATGTTTCGCACAGAGATTTGGAGGGCACAGAGGGTTTGCTTGTAGCTTTCGGCCTTTAGCTTTTTGCGTCGGAGGTTTTTGTCGCACAGAGGGCACAGAGCTATCAGAGGATTTAGCTTTTGGCCTTCGGCCTTCAGCTTTAAGCCTTGTATTTTTTGTTTCCGTGAAAATCCGTGTCCCATCAAAAATCCGCGTCCTATCTCAATTTCCCACTCGTACATTTACGGCATGAACTATGTAAGCATACACGAGGGCCGCGTTACGCTGTCTGCCGAAGGCACAACCGCCGAAATTTGGCCGGCACATGGCGCCCTGCTCAACCGCTGGACACAGCATGTAAACGGCAGCACCATCGAACTGATTGATGGCTACGACAGCCCCGAAGATTTTGTGGCCCATGCCGAAGCCAAAGGTTTCAGGAGTTGCAAGTTGTCGCCTTATGTATGCCGGCTCAACCAGCAGTTGTACGAATACGAAGGCACTCAATACAAAATTGGCAAGTTCATCCTCAACGATGCAGCTTTGCATGGCTTGCTGTACAATGTGCCCTTTGAGATACTGCACCACGAAGCCACAGACGATCCGGCCATGGCTATTTTGCAGCACCGCTACAACGCTACAGATGCAGGCTATCCTTTCCCGTTCGACATGACGGTTACATACACCCTGCAGTCAGGAAAAATTGCCATCAACACAGAAGTAACCAACCGCCACAGCAGCACTATACCACTGGCTGATGGCTGGCATCCGTATTTTAAATTGGGCAATAGTGTAAATGATTTGCACTTGCAAATAGCCACCGATACGATACTCGAATTTGATGCTGCCTTGATTCCTACCGGTGTGCTCAAACCCGATCAGCGCTTTACCGATGGCGCCATGCTGGCAAATACCGAACTCGACAATTGCTTTTTGCTCACCCGCAGCAGCCAGGAGCCGGCATGCGTATTGCAAGACCCACACAGTGGTAACGCCATTTGCATTTATGCCAATGAAAATTACCCGTACTTACAGGTGTACACGCCACCGCACCGGCAAAGTATTGCTATTGAAAACCTGAGTGCTGCACCCGATGTATTCAACAACCGCATGGGCCTGATAGAGCTGGAGCCCGATGAAAGAATTGGCTTTAGCTGTTCGTACGAATTTGTGCAGCTTACTTAAGCAAACCTTACATACTGCCTTTGTACAAACCGCCTTCTATGGCAAAGGTTTGTCCGGTTACAAAACCACTGTGCGGGCTAAACAACCATGCCGCCAGTGAAGCAAATTCTGTAGCCGTACCCAAGCGGCCTACCGGTATCTGTTGTGCCATTGCCGCAGCGGCGTCTTCGCGGCTAATACCTGCTACAACTGCTTTTTTATCGAACAAGCGGTTCATGGCATCGGTGGCATGATAGCCCGGCGCCATGATGTTGATGGTGATGCCCTGCCCTGCTACTTCCTGCGATAATGTTTTGAGATAACCCACCACCGCCATGCGAATGGCATTGCTCAATACCAAATTTTCAACAGGCTGTTTTACGCTTACACTTTCGATGCTTACAATGCGGCCGTATTGTTGTGCCTGCATGGCAGGCAGCAAAGCTTTCAACAATGCAATTTTCCAACGCAGCACAGATGCATAAGCGTTATCCCAATCGGGCAGTGTGGCTTCGAGTGCCGACATGGCCGGCGGGCCACCTGCATTGAGCAACATGCCATGCAACGGCTGTTGTATTGCTGTAGTAATTATTTGCAAACCTTCTTCCGAAGTCACATCGGCCACCACAGTTTTTACTTGCTTCGGATAGGCTGTTTGCAAGGCTTGTAGCTTGTCGGCTGAGCGGGCCACAGCAGTTACTTGCGCCCCTTCCTGCAACAAGGTTTCGGCGATGGCTTTGCCAAAACCACCCGAGGCTCCACATACCAAAAAGTGCTGCTGCGAAATCTGTAAATCCATATTGGCTGATTGTTCTGTATACAATGAAAGCTGCGAAAATACAAGCAACAATGCCCGCTGCTTACTCGATTTTGCAGGCGTGGCGGCTCACCAGTTTCCAACTGGCTTTGCGTTTTACATATACTTCGGTAAATGCCAATTGTATGGCGAAGGTTTTGCCCTGCATGTTGCCTTCAAACTGTCCTTTGCCGGTTACAATCACCATGCTTTCAAACTGGCGGGCCTGTACATCGGAAAAGTGTATTTTTTGATAGCGGAGTTTACCCGATTGCATGTCTGCAATTACTTCGGTAGCATTTTGCGTCCAGCCGTTGCTGTGCACATAGAGGCAGCGGGCATCGAGTATGTTGCGCAGACTGTCGTAGCGTTGGGCTATCAGCCATTTGTTTTTTTGCTGTGCTAAGTTGGCTACAAATTTTTCGGCAGGTGTTTGTTGAGCCAACAAAGTAGTGCAGAGGCCGAAAGCCATCAGTAAGAAAGTGAAACGCATGTTCATGGATAATGTGTTGTAGCATGAAAATACAGCATCCAATCATGCACTGCGGGTGCTACCGTATTGCAGTTACAAAATAATACCGCCCTTTACAGACAACTCGGGGTTGAGAAAGGGTGGTTTGTACGAAAGCGGACCTGCCGCTACGGCCTTGGCTCCAGCTATACGCATACTCATGCCTGCCCATGGCGAAATATAGAACCGCTTGCCCAAACGCCAGTGATAGCCCATGCTGCCATTGGCCAGCCACAAGTTGAATTGTCCGGTAGATTGATTTGCATCAGTCCGTAGTTCGTTGTTCCAATACACCAAACCAGCGCCTACCCAAAAGCCTTGCCAGTTGGGCTTCCTGAAATAATCTACCAACACGGCTGCCGATTGAATTTTGTAAGCAGCAAAACCATCTGGCAATAAAAAAGAAGGTTTGTTCACAACTGCATACAGGCTTCTCAACCGCAGCTGTTTTTTGCCCACCCACCCTGCAGCAAAATAACCACCGGTAGCATAGGGCAATACATCCAGTTCAGCACCAGCCTGCCAATGACGGGAGGTTGAATCGATGGGCTGTGCCTGTGCCAATGAAGAATTGCTGCAGCACATGCTGCAGGTAATGATTGAGATGCTGTATACAGCAATAGTCTGGAAGAGATTCATGCCGCCAAACTATTGTTTTCAGCAGGCTGGTCTTATGACATTCATCATTGGCCCTACTGCTTTGCAGTAAAGCCTTTGGGAATGAAGAGATCGGCTTTGTCGTACATGTTGAGATAGAGATAGCTGGTGTCTGTAGCTCCTTCCCAGTATACTTTGTAGCGATCGAGCAGGCCGGTACCCATGGGACTATTGGGTGTGGTAAAACCGCAGCAACTGCCCATGCGGGTGTAATGCACTAGTTGGCCTTCGGGGCCCAGCAATGCATTTAAAAAGCGGCGTTCGTTGAGGGGGCCTTCTCCAAAACCACCGCCTACTTTCACCGGAAAATCTTTACTGAAAGCATACCGTTCATCGGCACTGGCCGTAGCAAGCAGGTATGTGTTGTTGTTCAACATAGTGACTGCTACTGTGCGGCTATCGCCGGAGGTACTGGCCGTGGCCGTTGTGGCTGACTTTCGTTTTGCGGCACATCCGGTGAGGACTGCGGCCATTAGCATCAAAGCAATGACTCTCATAATGTTTTGTTTAGGTTGCATCAATGTATATACGTGCTAGTGCTATTTCAGGTATTCGCTCAGCTTGCCTTCGTCGGCCGCCTTGATCATTTTTTTGAATTCGGCGTTGGGTCGGATGCGGTTCTCCGGATTTTTGGCATAAGCCACCACTTGTTTACAGGCTTCGAGTGTAACCAGTTTCGGATCGGCTTTGGGCGCATTGTTGGATACAGCATAATATACCATGCCAGCCAAAAACAGGGCCATCCAATCATCGTTGTCTTTGGCAAATCGCATGGCTTTTGCATCAATGGTAAAAGAATAATCGGGTGAGCCGGTCATCCATTCAATGACATAGCGGGTAGCACTGCCCCGCAGTTTGTCTTCTTTGTCGATGGGGTGGGTGAGCAAATAAGCAGCGGCCTGCCAGGCAGCCCGGTTGGCGGTGGCGTTGTAATCTTCTTTTACTTGCAAGCGAATGGCGTCCCAATCGGGCAGGTCGTTTTGAGCTTGCGCCAAAAAGCTGGTGAGTGCCAGACTCATCATCAACAGGATTTTCTTCATCGGTCAGGTATTTATGCTGTTAAGTTAGTTAAATAGACCATTGCACCTACATTACAAGAGTTATTTTCTACGCCAATGGTTGTAATGCTAAGATGAAAATCTTACCTGTTTCCACAGCAGGTAAAAAAACAGCAGGCAATTGGGCAGCAAGCTTATTGTGCTTCGCTGTATTGCTGCAGGAGTTGTTGCATACCTGCCGCATCAAAAAGAAGTCCTTTTGCGTAAGCCTTTCTACAATAGCCGGGTGGGCAGCAAACATTTTGACGAAGGCTTTCTCACTTCTGCGGGCCGCAAATTTGGGACTATACATAGCTACGCCCTGCACGGCCTGCACAGGGCCTTTGTCTTTGAGTACAAAAAAAGTATTGTAGCTCTCTTTGGCGGCAGTTTTCGAGGAGAGTATTTCCCAGCTGTCTCTGTACAAACAGGTGTGCAGCACCTTTGGGGTTTCGTACAAAATCCGCATCAGAAAACTCATGTGCCCCATTTGCTGAAAGACCAGTTTGCCACCTTCTTTCAGTTGAATGTAGCGAATGCTATCGGCCAGTTGCAACCGCATCACGGAGCTGCCTTTCAGCACGGCTGTGGTATCATTGGGTAAGCTGGAAACAAACGCCAGTTCATTGATGTAGCCGTTGTCGGCGTTGGCATTACCGGCAATTGAGATAAAACCCACCCAGGAAGAATCGCCTGCAAAAAACAGTTGGGCGGGTTGAAAAGATTGTACAGGAAATCGATGGCTGCTGTAAAAGCCATGCCGGCCACCCAGTTGTGCGCCTGCCTGCGAGACGATTAACATCAGCAATGTGGTCATCCACAAACAAGCGGTTTTTCTACAGTTCATATACAAATGATGGTTGCGGAGCAATGGTAAACAGGCATGCAAGATGCAGTAGAAAAAGATTCTTTCAGCCAGCATTTGTATAGATCTCTTGCCGCCATACGCCTAATGGCCCATTGTGGGGCTGTTGGCAATCCCGTTTCTTTATAGCTACTATCTCTTCCCTTTTCCCATGAAAAAAATAATTACCATTCTATGCTTTTTGTATTGCAGCAACTTGTTGGCGCAGCCAGTGGGTATCAACACCACAAAGCCTGATGCCAGTGCTGCATTGGACATTGAAGACAACAGCCGGGGATTGCTAATGCCCCGCATGACCAGCACACAACGTAAAAACATACTCAATGCCGCTACTGGTTTGATGGTGTTTGATACAGACACGCAATCGTTTTGGCTCATGCAAAATACCGATTGGGTAGAGCTGGCCAACATGAACCAGTTTGTACGGTTGAAATCGGTGAATGGCAGCAGCACTTTTACCAGCAGTACTGTGGAAAAGCGCCGCTATGTGTGGGAGCTGAATGCGTCGCACCCAACAGGCAGCAGCATTGCTATCCCTGATAATATTATTACCGATGCCTGTGCCGATGAAGAAGGCTGTTTGGCGATTGTATCGATGAGCAGTTTTGATGCCAACAGTACAGGTGTATCTGTATTTGGCAGCTGCCGCATGAGCTACAATCCGGCCACCAAACGCTGGCGGGCATCGACAGATAATGGTACCAATAACGGCGGTATCGATGGCAACAATTCGATTGAACATGTGCTGGCGATATACGGCAACGTCTTTTTTCTGATGCTTCTTACAGCAGTGCTGTGGGCAGCGATGCCGCCACCGGTTTTCATTTCATGAAATGGGCCGCTTACCCTGCTACAACGGTGTGCCGATTGGTGATAGAAGATTGAAGTATCGGCTTTTAAGCAAAAAATCAGCCATGCAGGCTGATTAAAAAAGTTGTGGCCTCGCCAGGAATCCCTGCCTGACTGCGTCAAGCAGACAGGGAACCTGCATCCGGAGTTTCGGAAACAAAAAAACCAGCTGTGTAGCTGGCTTATTCTTGTGGCCTCGCCAGGAATCGAACCTGGATCTGGAGCTTCGGAAACTCTTATACTATCCATTGTACTACGAAGCCGTAGCGGGCTGCAAATGTGCAACAATTACGCTAAAGAGCCAACACCCCTTAGCTCAGCAGGCCGGGAGCGTTGGCTGCAAAGATTTTTACCGCAATGGCCAGCAATATTACCCCAAAAAACTTGCGGATGGCCAGCATGCCTGCGGGGCCCAACAGTTTGGTAATAAAATCGAGACTGTGCAGTACGAGGTAAATGAAAATGAGGTTGACCAGAATACCCAACAGTACCGGAATTTCATCGTAGTTGGCCCGCAATGAAATGATAGTGGTAAGCGTACCACTACCGGCAATCAGTGGAAAAGCAATGGGCACCACCGTACCCGACTTAGGGTCGCCATCGCTTTTGAAAAACTCGTGGCCCAAAACCATTTCCAGCCCGAGGATAAAAATGACAATGGAACCGCCTACGGCAAAAGATTTTACATCTATACCCAACAATTGTAAAAATGGCTCTCCTACAAACAAAAACAGGATCATGAGGCCGCCGGAAATCAGTGTGGCTTTGAGCTCGTTGATGCCCCCCATTTTTTGCTTAAGCGAAGCCAGCAGCGGCACAGAACCGATGATATCAATGACCGCAAAGAGAGTAAACGTAATGGTGAGTACGGCACTTATATCCATATGAAACGCTGGTTATGTCAGTTTGAAAAAATAAAAAAACCTGTGAGGCCTTGAAACCTCACAGGTTGCAAACTTCTATCATTTACCCTTAGAGGCGGTTTAAGATTTCTTCACCAATGGTATCGGTGCCGAGCAACTTGTCGGCAGGCGTATCGGCGTTGGCAATGTCGCGGGTACGGAAGCCGGCTTTGAGCACAGCATCTACGGCGTTAATCACATCCAGCGATTCCTGCTTCATGCCAAAGGAAATATCGAGCAGCAGTGCGGCAGATAACACAGAAGCCATGGGGTTGGCCAGGCCTTTGCCAGTGATGTCGTGGGCTGAGCCATGGATGGGTTCGTATACACCCGTGCCATCGCCTACAGAAGCAGAAGCCAGCATGCCCATAGAGCCTGCAATTTGCGAGGCTTCGTCGGTAAGGATATCGCCAAAGAGGTTGCCGGTTACCACCACATCAAAACGGCGGGGGTCTTTGATGAGCAGCATGGCGGCTGCATCTACAAACTGGTGTTCCAGTTCTACTTCAGGATAGTCTTTGGCCACTTCGAGTACCGTTTCCCGCCAAATGCGGCTGCTCTCCAGCACATTGGCCTTATCTACACTCATCAGTTTTTTACCACGGGTCATGGCTGCTTCAAAAGCCTTGCGGGCAATGCGTTCTACTTCGTACTTGTAGTAAATCATGGTATCGTAAGCGGCCTCGCCGTCTTCAATACGTTCCCGTTTGCCAAAGTATACATCACCAGTGAGCTCTCTGAAAAACAAGATATCGGCACCACGTAAAATTTCGGGTTTGATGCTGCTGGCATCGAGCAGTTCATCAAATAATTTGATGGGGCGAAGGTTGGCATATAAGCCCAGTTCCTTGCGCATTTTCAGCAGGCCTTGCTCGGGGCGTACCTTGGCCGAAGGATCATTGTCGTATTTGGGATGACCTACGGCACCAAACAACACCGCATCGCTGTTGCGCATGATTTCTAATGAATCGGCAGGCAACGGATCGCCGGTGGCTTCAATTGCTACGTGGCCAATCAGCGCTTCTTCGTAGGTAAATGTGTGGCCATATTTCGCCGCAATTTTTTCCAATACTTTTTTACCTACCGCCGTTACTTCTTTACCAATACCATCGCCGGGTACTACTGCTATGTGTTTTGTTGCCATTGCTGTTGTTGATGTTTGTGTTTGAATGTTCGGGAGTTCCACGGGTTCAAAAGTTCCAAAGTTGGTGAAGCGTTTTCAACCTGCGGCTCTACTTCCTTATTCTTTATTGCTTATTTATTATTCCTTATTTCCTTTTGCCTTCAGCTTATTCCCAAATCAAATTCAGCATTTTCTTCGTGGCTTTGATGGCAGAAACGGTTTGGTCGCTGTCGAGGCCACGGGTCTTAAATTCCTTTCCGTTATGCTCCCAGGAAATGATGGTTTCGCAGAGGGCATCGGTTTTTCCACCAGGCGGAATACGCACCGCATAATCGGTGAGCACAGCCAGCGGTAGTTTCTTTTTGATGTATACTTTTTTAATGGCGTTCATGAACGCATCGTACTGGCCATCACCCTGTGCATTTTCTTCAAACACTTCGTCGTTGAATACAATTTGTACAGTAGCAGATGGCTTGAGGCCCTTGCTATGGGTGAGCACATAGTTCTCTACTTTCACTTTTTCAATCACACTGGCACTGTCCAGCACATCGCTGATGATGTAAGGCAGATCAGCCTGAGTAACGGTTTCCTTACGGTCGCCCAGTTCGATGATGCGTTGTGTTACCCGCTTCAAATCTTCGTCGGCCAATTGAATGCCCAGCTGCGCCAGGTTGTTTTCAATATTGGCTTTGCCCGAAGTTTTGCCGAGTGCATATTTCCGTTTGCGGCCAAATCGCTCCGGCAGCAAATCGTTGAAGTACAGATTGTTTTTCTTATCGCCATCGGCATGTATACCCGCTGTTTGGGTAAATACGTTTTCGCCCACAATGGGTTTGTTGGGCCCTACCCTAAATCCGGAGAAGGTTTCAACGAGTTTGCTCACCGAGTACAATGATTTTTCAACCACAGCTGTTTCTACGGTGGGCACATAATCATTCAACACGGCTATCACACTGGCCAGTGGGGCATTTCCTGCCCGTTCGCCCATGCCATTTACCGTGAGGTGCAGGCCATCTACGCCAGCTTTAATGGCTTCGAGGGCATTGGCTACGCCGAGGTCGTAATCATTATGCCCATGAAAATCGAAATGGATACCGGGGTAGCGTTGCACAATAGCGCTGAGGTAGTCGTAGGTTTCCGAAGGAATGAGTACGCCCAACGTATCGGGCAGCAAAATCCGTTTTACCGGTTGTGTCGCTAAGAAGTCGAGGTAGCTGTACACATAGTCCGGACTGTTGCGCATGCCGTTGCTCCAGTCTTCGAGGTACACATTGGCGGTGATGCCCCGCTTGGCGGCCAAAGCCAGCACTTCGCCTACTTCCTGAAAATGCTGCGCCGGTGTTTTTTTCAACTGGTGTTGCAAATGGTTGAGCGACCCCTTGGTGAGCAGGTTCATCACTTTAGCGCCGGCTTCTTCCATCCATTTGATAGATACATCGCCATCCACAAACGTGAGCACTTCAATGCGGTCGAGCAGGCCATTAGCAGCTGCCCAGCCCGTTATTTTTTCACGGCTTCCAGTTCGCCTTCCGATACCCGTGCAGAAGCAATTTCCACACGGTCCACTTTTACTTCGCCCAGCAAGAGCTGCGCAATGGTCAGCTTTTCGGATGGAGAGAAAGAGACGCCGTTGGTTTGTTCACCATCGCGGAGCGTGGTGTCCATGATTTCGATATGCTTCTTCATGCCGTGGGTTGTAAGTGCTGTTAATACAGCGATTGGGCAGCAAATGCCTTGATGTCTTCTTTAGCTGATTGCAGGTAATCGATGTCATCGAAACCGTTCATCATGTTGTGTTTTTTGTAGCCATTGATGTCGAACGATTCTTGTTCGCCCGTAGCTACAATCGTTACTTTTTGCTCTGGCAGGTCTACTTTGATTTCCGTTTTCGGATCGGCTTCAATGGCTTTGAAAATCTTGTCGAGAAATTCGGCACTCACCGTCACGGGCAAAATGCCAATGTTGAGTGAGTTGCCTTTGAAAATATCGGCGAAGAAGCTGCTGATAACGCAACGGAAACCATAGTCGTAAATGGCCCAGGCGGCGTGTTCGCGGCTGCTGCCACTACCAAAGTTTTTGCCCGCTACCAGTATTTTACCACTGTAGATGGGATTGTTGAGCACAAAGTCTTGCTTGGGCGAATCGTCGTTGTTGTATCGCCAGTCGCGAAACAAGTTGTCGCCAAAACCTTTGCGTTCGGTGGCTTTCAAAAAACGGGCAGGAATGATTTGGTCGGTGTCTACGTTTTCAATAGGCAGGGGTACTGCTGATGATTGAAGCACGGTGAATTTATCGTAAGCCATAAAGAATTTCGGATGTCTGATTTGTGATGTCTGATTTTTTTACCACAGAGGTGAAGGAGGTCCGCACAGAGGCACACGGAGATTTTGCCTTTAGCCTTTTGCTTTCGGCTTTCAGCCTTACAGCAATTCCCTCGGGTCGGTTACTACGCCGGTTACGGCAGCGGCAGCAGCTACCAGCGGACTGGCGAGCAGCGTACGGGCACCGGGGCCCTGGCGACCTTCGAAGTTGCGGTTGCTGGTACTGACGGCATATTTACCGGCAGGTATCTTATCGTCGTTCATGGCCAGGCAAGCAGAGCAGCCGGGCTGACGCAGCTGAAAGCCTGCTTCAGTCAAAATATCGTAAATGCCTTCTTCCCGAATCTGCGCTTCTACAATGTGCGAACCAGGCACAATCCATGCGGTTACATGATCGGCTTTTTTACGGCCCTTAACCACCGAAGCGAAGGCCCGGAAATCTTCAATGCGGCCGTTGGTACAGCTGCCTACAAACACATAATCTACTTTTTTGCCCATCATGGCTTCGCCTTGCTGAAATCCCATGTATGCCATCGATTTATCGAAGCTGGCCTGACCACTGCCAATGGCTTCGGCGGTAGGAATGCTTTGGCTGATGCCAATGCCCATGCCCGGGTTGGTGCCGTAGGTAATCATGGGTTCGATATTGGCCGCATCAAACTGATATTCTTTGTCGAAGCTGGCGCCGGCATCGGTTTTCAGCGTTTTCCAGTAGGCCATCGCCTTGTCCCAGGCTTCGCCTTTGGGGGCTTTTTTCGCGGCCCTGTATGTAGTTGAAAGTGGTTTCATCGGGAGCAACCATACCGCCACGGGCGCCCATTTCGATGCTCATGTTGCACACGGTCATGCGGCCTTCCATCGTCATGTTTTCAAACACATCGCCGGCAAATTCTACAAAGTATCCGGTGGCACCGGCAGCGGTGAGCTGACTGATAATGTAGAGCACCACATCTTTGGGTACTACGCCTTTTTGCAGCTGTCCGTTGACGCTGATACGCATTTTCTTCGGCTTGGGCTGCATGATGCACTGCGAAGAGAGCACCATTTCTACCTCGGAAGTACCAATGCCAAACGCAATGGCACCAAAGGCGCCGTGGGTGGAAGTATGCGAGTCGCCACACACAATGCTCATGCCCGGCAGGGTAATGCCGTTTTCGGGACCTACCACGTGTACAATACCATTTTTAGGGTTGTTTAGGCCCCAGTGCGAAATGCCGTATTTGGCAGAGTTGGTTTCCAGGGCCTTGAGCTGGTTGGCACTCAGCGGATCTTGCACGGGCAAGTGCTGGTTGATGGTGGGTGTATTGTGGTCGGCGGTGGCAAAAGTGCGTTCGGGGTACAAAACGCCAATGCCGCGTTGTTCCAGTCCCAAAAAAGCAACGGGGCTGGTTACTTCATGAATAAAATGGCGGTCGATGAACAATACATCGGGGCCATCTTCAATTTTACGCACCACGTGGGCATCCCATACTTTGTCGAACAGCGTTGTAGCTTGATTACTCATTATGCGAACGGTTTGAATGATTCTTGATGTTTTTCCATTCTTCAGGAGATATTATTGAAAAAATATCAACCAATAAATCTCAATACTTAAAAACATCGAACGGCCGCAAATGTAGCCGTTTCACCCCCTTTGGCACAAATCGTTTTTACCCGCAGATTACGCTGGCTAACAGGGGAAAATGGTTGGTAGTTGGTGGTTGATGGATGGTAGTTGAGAGATGTTGGATGACAGATGTTAGATGTTAGTTCGGCGAGTCAAAACCGAATTATAACTACTTTTCTTTCCGTCTTCCGGTCTTTCATACTTGCCGCCCTTCGGCAAGCTCAGGGCTTCATCTTCTCTTCTTCCGGACTTTCTGACTTTCGGTCTTTCCGTCTTTCGGATTTTAACCTCACCCGTCCTCTCCATAGGAGAGGTGACGTAGAGTGGTGTGGTTGACTTTGGTTGCTCATCTACGGACTCAGGACTTCCCACTCCCGACTTACAGACTTTCCGACGTCGATGTTAGAGATGCTTCGCTTCACAGCTTCCCCCCTTCTACGGACTACTGACTACCACCACCCCCCGACTTTCGGACTTCCGGTCTATCGGACTTTTTTACACTTTTTTGACTACCATTATTTACTATTTGTAAAATATACTTTACATTTGGTAAATAAATCTTTACTCATGAAACAGCAACTGACTTTGCCCCACCGGTTCTTCTTCATTGGTTTGGGCCTCCTGGTTCCTTTTGCCATCCTCGGCTTTATGAACCTGTACAACGATTTTGAATTTGCCTGGCTCTCGTACAAGGGTACGGATCGGAATCTGTTTACCGGCAACCAGAACTTTACCGACGAAATTGCGCTGAGCGGTACCATCCTCGCCTTGCTCTTTATGAGCTTTGCCCGAACCAAAAAGGAAGATGAATTTATTCAGCAGCTACGGCTACGCTCCTGGCATTGGGCTATTCTGGCCAATTTCATTTTTACCATCATCGGTATTTGGGCGGTGTATGGCAGCGACTTTCTTTCGTTCATGATTCACAACATGCTGACGATTCTGATTTTCTTTTTGCTGCGCTTTTTATACCTGTTGTACAGCAACCGTTCTGCCAAAGACTAAACCCTACCACCATGCAAAACACCATTAAAGTACAACGAGCCATTCACAACATGACGCAGGCCGATTTGGCGGAAAAAATTGGCGTAAGCCGACAAACCATCAATGCCATGGAGCTGAACAAATACGTGCCCAGCACCGTGCTGGCGCTGAAAATTGCCCGCCTGTTTCAGGTTCCGGTAGAAACAGTGTTTCAGTTGGAAGAGGGAGATTGAGGAAAGGACGACAGACAACAGACTACGGACATTAGGACTTGCCAACTTTATTAACCTCTCCCGTCCTCTCCACAGGAGAGGTGACGTAGATTGGGATGGTTGAATTTGGTGGTTCTTCTACGGTCTTCGGACTTCCGGTCTTTCCGACTTTATTTACCTCACCCATCCTCTCCACAGGAGAGGTGACGTAGAGTGGTGTGGTTGACTTTGGTTGCTCATCTACGTACTTCGGACTTCCCACTCCCGACTTCCGGTCTTTCCGACTTTCCGTATTCGATGCCAGAGATGCTTCCATCGTCAGCATGACTATTTCTCCGATCTCCTGACTACCAACTCCGGACTTTCGGACTTTCGGTCTTCCCGACTTCCCGTCTATTTCAAGTACTGCTTTAAAAACTGCACAAAGCGGTACACATCGGCAAAGTTGCTGGCGAGGCCCAGCGAAATGCGGATGGCGCCCCGCATGCGGCCGAGGGCAGTAATCATGTCTTGAAAATCGCCACCAGAGCGGCTGGTAAAATAGGCCGAGAGCTCATCGGTGCTGATGCAGTTGTTGATTTCGTCGATGCCAGGGTTGCAGAAGCAACCTGTACGAAGCGAAATGTTTTCGCGGTTGGCATCGGCCTCCACCTGCAGGTAGGGCAATGCCACACCCGCACTATCAAATACATTGAAAATGATGGTACCGCCACGGGCTGAGGTGTCTTTGGGGCCAAATACATGCACCAATGCTTCGCCATTGCTGTGGCGCAGGCTTTGCAGCTGCTGCAGCAACCAACCCGTAAGCATACTCACCCGGTTATGAATGGTATCGATACCAATATGATGGATGTGCTCGAAGCCTATTTTGAGTGCCGGAATGCCGAGGTAGTTGAGGGTTCCGTCTTCAAAACGTTCATAGTTTTCGGCGAGGAAAAAGTTGTCGCTGCTCACACTCACAAACTTGACAGTGCCGCCGGCAAACCATTGTTTGTGCAGCTTATCGAATACTTTTTTGTGTACAAACAAAGCTCCCAAACCGGTTGGGTAACCGAATATTTTATAAAACGACATCGACACAAACTCTGGTTTCACCACCGATAAATTGAGGCGATTGCTGGGTACAAATGCTGCTGCATCGAGCAACACATCCCAACCCAACGCATGGGCTTTGTCAATCCATTCCAAACTGTGCTGCACACCCGATACATTGGACTGTGCCGGAAATGCAAAGAGCTTGTTTGTTTTATCAGGATGAGCTTCGAGGTATTGCTGCAGCTGGTTTTCATTCACCCGCAGGTCTTCAATATCTACCGGGCTGTAGGTATGCGAAGCGCCTTTCATTTTGCAATACTCCCGTATACCGTTCACAGAGTTGTGATTGTCGAACAGCAGCAAAAAATGTCCGTTGTTGTGAAAGGGATAGCCCTCGCCAATAATCTTCAATGCTTGTGAAGCGTTGGCGGTAAAGACGAGGTGATAATCATGCGCCTGAAAATAATCGATGATGTACTGGCGTGTTTCATCTATCAGCTTGCCGGCCAATTGCGACGTAGGATTGGTGCTGTGCGGATTACCAAACACAGATTGCTGCAACAGTTCCAGATGCCGCTGCACTTGTGAAGCAGCATACAAATTGCCGCCGGTGTAATCGAGGTACAAATGGCCCTGTGCATCGAGGCGGTTGTACTCCGTGCCCCGCATGTCATCGAGCAGTTGGGTGCTGCTAAATTCGGGGTACTGTTGTAAGAAGGATGCTTGTGCCTGCTGCAGGCCGGCAGTAGTTGGTTGGGCAATCATAAGAACGGCGTTGTGGCCGCAATGCTCCGAAAAAACGCCGACTTGTTGGGTGACAAAGGTCAGCCGACTTTGCGGCGCAGGTGCCGCAGCTGCTGCAGGGCGGCGGGCACAAAATGTTTCCACGGCGTGGTGTTCATGAGGCGCAGCTCCTGCCACAGGCTTGTTTGGTTGTCTAAAAAACGGAGTACACGGGCCGCAGGATTGCGCTGAAACAATTGGAAAAAGACATCGGCACCGGGCAACTTTCGCTCATGCAAAATTTGCAGCAGCACACTGTCGTAAAAATGAAAACGCTGTGGCATGGACAATGCCGTAGTTTGATTGTTGAGCAAGGCTTTTACAAGTTGTTCGCTGTGCTGCTGTATGTGCTGAAAGGTGTATCCAGTAGATGCTTTGGTACGGCCACCGGCAGTACCAATGTAAGTAACACAACCTTCTTGTGCAGGAAAGCGGAGGTTGGTCATGGGTATGATACCGTTTTCCACTTCGCTGATGTGAAAGATGTGCAGCTTCAATTCGGCTTGCATGAATTGCTGCAGACCCGCATCGTACTGCACATCGGTGAGTACTTCTTCGGTAAACAACGTGTATTCTACCAGTGCCTTTCGCTTGCTAAGTGGCAGCACGTACATAAATGCGCATCCGTGCTCCTGACTTACCCGAAAGTTCATGAGGTCGGCGGCGGCTTCATCAAACACATCTTCTTCGGTTTCAATAAACCAACCGCGAAAATGTTGCAGGAGGTAAAACTCATCGGGCTGCATCACTGGCTCTTGCAGCAGTACCGATGAGAAAATATGTGTGGCTTTGAAAGTACCGCCATCGGTGGTAATGACACCGTTTGTTGCATCTACTGATTGTACGTTTCCATAATGCAGTTGCACGTTGGGCGCAGCTGCCAACTGCTGCATGCCATGCTTGTAAAAATCGATGCTGCGAATCATTTTGTACGCATAGCCATCGAGCTGCAAGGGCAATGCGCCTTGCGGATGTTTCACCCACAATTGCTGCCAGCTGTGGTGCACCAAATGCTCAAAGTAACCAGGTTGTTTTTCCCAAAAGCACCAGGTACGATCGTTGCCTGCTTTGGGGGCTTTATCGATGACTAATATTTTTTGTTGTGCCAAACGAGGCTCAGCTGCCATGCGTACCGCCAACGACAAACCCGCACAACCGGCACCGAGTATGATGTGGTCGAACTGCTGAATAGGATTACCAGAAGTTGAAGGGAGTGACACAACGAAGTTGAATAGGATTACTGCAGCTTGTGCACAAAATAATTACGCTTTGGATGCCTGCTGTCGTTGCCTGTCGGAACGTACTTTATCCCAGTAGGTTTTGGCTACGTAGAGCATGCCGAAACTTTCGCCGTCTTCTTTGCCAATGTGCTTGTGGTGCATTTTGTGTGCCCACCGAATGGTGCGAACGTATATGTTATTGCTGCGGGTAAACCATTTGAAGCGTTGGTGAATAATGACATCATGCACCAGGAAATACGCAAAGCCGTACATGGCAATACCGAAGCCAATGGCGGCCGCCCAATACACACCGTTTTGCAAACCGAGCATGATGCAGAGCCAGCTGGGAATGGCGAAGATGAGGAAGAAGGCATCGTTCTTTTCAAACACATGGCCACGGGGATTGTGGTGGTCTTCGTGGAGGTACCACAAAAAACCATGCATCACGTATTTATGCGTGGCCCAGGTAATGCCTTCCATGGCGAAAAATGTACCGAGTGTAATGAGTATCCAAAGTGACCAATGCATATGTATTAGTTTACGAGTTGATTAGTTTACGAGTTCACAAGTTCGAAAAGATTTGTCTTTGGTCTTCGGACTACCGTCTCCTGTCTTTCCGACTTTTTATCCCACCGTTCGCAGTAGCAAAAAGAACATGAACTGTATGAGTAACAAATGCACAGCGAAGAGGTTTTGTTTGCGAAAAGGGAATTGATGAAACAAGACCAAGATAACCACACTGACGAGGTACCATGTAAGATAATTGAATAGCGGGATTTCGCCGCCGGCCCACTGCCAATAGCCCAAGGATACGGCTACGGGTTCTAGCACCCAATCGAATAGCACCGCCAGCATAGCACCATCTAACACGACAGACAAGGCCTGCCAAATTTTGGGCATTTGAGCGGCACGGCTATTGGGCCGGTTGAGCAGCCAATGATGCAGCATGTGCATGGCCACGCCTACACAGTACGTAGTCACCAACCACTGTACACCAATGAGCAACGGAACGCCATTGATACCCCAACCCATGACACTGCCATAGCTGTAATTGCCAAACAACAATCCGGTGGTAACGCCGATATATTCAGTGCCAAAACCAATAACTGCAGCGCCAATGGCGTACCACCAAAACCAGCGGTTTTTGTCGGGCTGCGTCCACAGCACCAAGGCGAGACAGACTAACAAGTTGAGCCAGGTAAGACTGATGAAAAATGTACTCTTGAAAATGCCAATGGCGATGAAGCCCGACACATGAAAAGCAAGCGCAATGATGAAGGCCCATTTTTCCCGAACGGGCTGCGACAGTCCGGCGAAATTAGTGATGGGCAACATGCTTCAACTTGTATTGTTTTTGAATAAGATTGACGGTGATAGCTGCACTTTGCATACACAGCGGAATACCACCACCCGGATGCACACTTCCACCTACAAAGTAAAGCCCTTGTATTTGTGCACTATCGTTGGCATGGCGCAAAAATGCCGCCATACGACTGTTGCTACTGGTGCCATACAAACTACCCATATAGCTGGCCGTACGTTGCTCAATGGTTACGGGATCGAGCACTGCTTCTGTTTCGATGAGAGCTTCTACATCGCACTGCAGTTGTGCACTCAGTTTGCTGATGATGCGCTGCCGGGCTTCCGGAATCCATTCGCTCCAAGGCTGGCCTACATTGGCCGGCGCATTGATCATCACAAACCAATTTTCCTTGCCTTCGGGTGCCTGTCCACTTTCCATTTTGGTAGTGATGTTGATGTACACGGTTGGGTCGGGGTAAAAGGATTTGGTTTGAAACAGATGCCGAAACTCCTCGGCATAGTTATCGCTGAAGAAGATATTGTGTAAACCCAGTTGTGGAAAGGATGTTTTGATGCCCCAGTAAAAAATAAGGGCACTACTGCTGCGTTCCTGTTTCAATACTTTTTTTGCTGCCAGTTCATTGCGCAGCAAATGCTTGTAAGTAAAATAAACGTCGGCATTGCTCACAATTAAATCAGCCATGATGTTGCGGCCATTCACTACTACTCCTTCTGCTTTGCCGGCAGATTCTATAATGCGATCGACTTTGCTGTTGAAATGAAACTGAACGCCTTTCTTTTCGGCCAACCGATGCAACGCATTGGTAATGCTAATCATGCCGCCTTTAGGATAGAAGGTGCCTACATTCAATTCGAGGTGCGGAATGAGGCTGAGCATGCCCGGCGCCTTATAAGGATTGCTGCCATTGTAGGTGGCGTAGCGGTTAAACATCTGCACAGCTTCTTTCGTCGTAAATGCCTGCTCGTTGTAGGCATTCAAACTACTCATAAGCAAGCTCTTGCTGCTGTGCTTTATGGCTGTGGCCACTTCCTTCCAGCTAAACTGACGCCAGTGGCGCAGGCTTTTTTCTACAAACAGTTTTCCAATCTTGTTGTAGGTGGTAGCGGAGCGTTGCAGATAGGCGTGTACATTGGCAGCAGGTTCGCCCAGTTGGGTTTCCATTTCTGCAGCAAACTTGCTATGATCGGCCCAAGCGGTTACTTGTTTGCCATTGGCAAAAAAATAGCGGCAGGCTACGTCTGACTGTACGTATTGAAAATAATCCTGAATGGGTTCGTTGGCGAGAGCAAACAAATCTTCAATGTATTGCGGCTGGGTAAACAAAGAAGGGCCCGCATCAAATGCATAACCATCTTGCTCAAACCAACTGAGTTTACCACCAGGATAGCTGTTAATTTCAAACACTTGCACCTGCCAGCCTTGCACTGCCAGGCGAATAGCAGTAGCCAATCCGGCGATGCCTGCTCCCACAATGATTGCCCGGCCTTTGCTACTCATCTCCTAATTGTTTTTATTGCTAACTTATTTGCAGTTATGCAGGCGTATTTGCTTTCAGGTGTTGTGCTACCAATGGCAGTGCTATCTTAAACCACTCTGTGTACTTGTGTGCCGAAGTAGCCATGTCGGCATTGATTTCTTCAATGGAACGAAAAGTGTAAGCGGCTACTTCTGCCGGATCCGGTTCGATGGTAGCATCATCAATTTCACCAATGAACACGTGATCAAATTCATATTCGTACAAGCCATTGTCGAAGCTGGCCTGATAAGTAAAATGAAAAGCTTTTTCAACGGGCACACTAATACCCATTTCTTCTTTCAGCCGACGGGCGGCAGCATCAGCTACAGGCTCACCGGGGTAAGGATGACTGCAACAGGTGTTGGTCCACAAGCCGGCACTATGGTATTTGCTGTGGGCCCGTTGCTGCAGCAACATGCGTTGTTGTTTATCAAACAAAAAAATACTGAAAGCCCTGTGCAAATGAGGCGACTGATGAGCCGCCATTTTTTCCATGGTACCTATGGGTTCATCTTGCTCATTTACCAGTATTACGTCGGGCGATGCTTGAATCATAATGCAAACAAAGGCAAAAGCAGCAACATGCATGCCCTTACCCAAAAAGAAAACTTATAAAATATTGAACTGGCTGCGCAGGCCTGCTTTGGCCACAATCATGGCTTTGCCATAGTTGGGTATACGGATGCGTTCTTCCAAAATACGACGGGCTTCCAGCCGCTTTATTTTTTTGAACAGCGAGAGATAATACTTATAGGCAACATACACACCAAACCTTGCTTTCATGGGCAGCTGAATGATACCTTGGTAAGCATCTTTAAAATCTGCTTCAATATCGGCCTCAATCTGGCGCTTTTCTTCGTTGGTGAAATTGCGGAAATCGCAGTCGGGAAAATACACCCGGTCCATGCCTTCATAATCGGCTTTCACATCCCGCAAAAAATTCACTTTCTGAAAGGCGGCGCCCAAACTGCGGGCCGGATCTTTTAGTTTGTCGTACAAGTTTTTATCGCCATCGCAAAACACCTGCAGGCACATGAGGCCTACCACTTCTGCACTGCCATAAATGTATTGCTGATAGCCACTGGCATCATAAACTTTTCTGCTCAGGTCGAGCTCCATGCTATAGAAAAAAGCTTCTATCAAATGGCGGTCTACATGGTATTGATTGACCGTGAGCTGGAAGCTATGCAATATGGGATTGAGACTGATGCCTCTTTCCAAAGCTGCGTAGGTTTCTTTTTTAAATTCCTGAAACAATTGCTGCTTATCGAAGTCGTGAAAAGTGTCTACTATTTCATCGGCAAAGCGAACAAAACCGTAAATATTGTGAATGGGCTGCCGCGCAGTCCTGATGCAACAATCGGATAGCACTGCTAAACGAAGTGCTGTATCGCTCCGTGGTTACTCGGCTGCAGATTTCGCTTACCTGGTGAAACAATTGCATCATACTTGAGTGCCTTGGTTTTTATCGGATGAAGATTGAAGGCATTGTAACAATCAATCGAGCATTCGGTTTGATGAGTTAGCTAAAATTTTGGTTGATGAGAGTGGCTACCACTTCGCCGCTGATAAGGCTGGGTGGTACACCAGGGCCGGGCACAGTAAGCTGACCAGTATAATACAAGTTACTGATCTTTTTACTCTTGGCTGCAGGTTTTAAAATAGCTGTTTGCATGAGTGTATTGGCCAGTCCGTAAGCATTGCCACGAAAGGCATTGTAGTCGTGCACAAAATCGCTGAGGGCAAAGGAGCGGTAATACACAATATCGTCTTTGATGGTTGTACCCAGCCGCTCTTCAAAACGCTCTATGATTTGCTGAAAATAGCGTTGGCGCAACGCTTCATCGTCACCCTCCAACCCTGTTGCTACCGGTATCAAAAAGAACAGGTTTTCGCCATCGGCAGGTGCCTGGGTGGCATCGGTTACAGAAGTGGCACTTACGTAAAACAGCGGCTTGTTTGGCCAGCGGGGCGTAGCATAAATGTCTTGTGCGTGGGGCGCAAAAGCCGTATCAAAAAACAGTGAATGATGCTTGAGACCCGGCACCTTTTTCTTGAGGCCTACATAGTACAACAAACAACTGGGCGCCATCACCCGGCTGTTCCAGTAGCTGCTGCTGTAACTCTGGTATTGCGGCTGCAGCAGTTTGGTTTCAGTAAAATGATAATCGGCACCACTCACCACTACATCGGCTTCCAATACAACGGGTGTGCCTTTGTGCAAAGCCATTACCGACCTGGCTTGCTTGCCTGTTACATCAATTGATTGTGCATCGTGCTCAAACAGAAATTGCACCCCCAGCTCTACCGCCATTTTGTACATGCCTTCGGCAATCTTAAACATGCCCCCCTCCGGAAACCAGGTGCCTCCTTTAATATCGGCGTAGTTCATGAGGCTGTATAAGGCAGGCGTATCTTCGGGCAGGGCACCCAAAAACAGGGCCGGAAACTCCAGCAACTCTCTTGTTTTGGGATGTTTGAAATGCTTGCCAAAATGCTTTTTGATGGAAGTAAAAACATCGAGTCGAAATACCCCCTTCAGTAAGTCTTTGTCTAAAAACTCGGCTATGCTTTGGCCAGGTTTATACACCAGTTTATTGATGCCGATTTCATACTTGTACGCTGCTTCTGCCATCACTTTGTCTAAGGCAGCTGCTGCACCCGGCTCTACGCTTTCGAGCATAGCGGCCAGTTCGCTGTAGGTTGCCGGTATATCCCAGTGGTCGTCGGGCCAGTACACCCGGTACGATGGGTCGAGGCGAATAAGCTTGTAATAGTCTTCCACTTTGTGGCCAAAACTGGCAAAGTAGCGTTCAAACACATCGGGCATCCAGTACCAGCTGGGGCCCATGTCGAAGGTGAAACCATCCACTTCAAACTTGCGTGCCCGGCCACCCGGCAGGGTATGTTTTTCTACCACCGTTACCTGCCAGCCGCTTTTGGCCAAAAAACTGGCAGCCGACATTCCTGCAAATCCACTTCCTATTACTACTGCTTTCTTATTCAACGTGTTGGCTTTGTATAATAAAAAATGTCCCGTCAGTTTTGTTTAACGGGACATGGAAAATAGTTGAAAAAAGTTGAAACCGCTTAATGACGTTCCAGATGGGCTTTTAAGAGCTTTCTGGCAAAGTGTATGCGGCTCTTAATGGTACCCAGCGGCTCCTGCAGCATATCGGCAATTTCATGGTACTTGTATCCATCGAAGTACAGCATGAATGGCTTTTTGAATATTTCCGGAAGGCTTTCCAGCGCCTTGTTGATTTCCTTCAACTTCATGTTACCCTCAGCAGGATTGGCCACTACAGATTGATTGTAGTTGAGTAAAAATTCGTTGGGGGTGCTATCAAAAATGGTATGCTGCTTGGCTTTTCTACGATAATTGTTGATGAAAATGTTTCGCATGATGGTGTACAACCATGCTTTGATGTTGGTGCCAACATTATACTTTTCCTTGTTGGCCAGCGCCCTGTACATTGTTTCTTGCAATAGGTCGTTGGCTGTCTCATGGTCGCGGGTAAGCGTAACCGCGAATGGCCGGAGAAAGTCTGCATTATCCAACAACAACTGATCAAATTCTACCGTAGACATAGCACAAAGAGTGTTTAATAATTAGGATATAAAGTTAAACATCTCTTGTTCAGCTTTCCAAACTTTTTGTTTAAAAAAAACAAAAAAAGATAAAACAAGATTTTACAGCAGGGCATTAAAAAAGCCGGAGCACAGGCCCGGCTTTTTAATTTATGTCTAACGTGCTGGTTTACAGCATAGCTATGTACTCCATTACTTCCGAAAGCGAGGATTTCATTTGGATAGCCCCTGGCAGCTTCTTCTTGTAGTTTTGTGTAAGCTGACCGGAAACGATGAGCTTTTGGCCCGGCATTTTGATACTAAAGGCCTGCAAAAAGCGATCGAAATTGAAATTATGGGCCACTGAGGTAAGGTGAGCATACACGTAATCGGGCTTTTTCATACTCACTACATATTCCAAATCTTTCAGCGGCACGTTGGCACCCAGGTACCACACTTTTACGCCACGGCTTTTGAGCAGGTAGTAAATAAACAACAAGCCCAGCTCATGGTGTTCACCCTCGGGCAAAAACAAAAGCAATGCTTTGTCGCTGCGGAAATGCGAACCCGTGCTTTCTATACCTACTATGAGTTTTTGGCGAATGATATTGGTTACCAAATGCTCTTGCGCTGGGTTAATATGGTTGGTAATCCACAGAATACCAATCTTTTCGAGGAAGGGGAAAATGATTTGGGTGATGGTTTTTTCAATACCCCGTGCCATGATAAAATTGTCGAGAATCTCTTCAAAACTGTCGAGATCCAAGTCTATCATGGCTTGAATGAGCTCATTGATGATGCGTTCTTGTTGCGCCTGCACCTGTGATAAGGAAAGAATTTTCTCCTTCATTTCCTCAGGGTTCATCTTATCGATGTGCGATATTTTGAACCCGTATTTATTCAACAGGGCCACATTCAACAGCGTTTTTAGCTCTTGGTTGTTGTAATAACGGATGTTGGTATCCGTTCGCTGCGGATTCAAAAATGTATACCGCTGCTCCCAAATCCGTATGGTATGGGCTTTAATGCCGGATAAATTTTCGAGGTCTTTAATAGTAAACGCATCCATGGCTCTCTGTTTTTGATTTTCTAACCACCAGTCGCACAGTTACAAAAGCAAGGCCTTAGTGTGACAAATACCTATACAAGGTAATGCGACAAATTGTTTTAAAAAATCCATGGTAAGTTAAACACAAAGATAAGTACTGCATATTGCGTTTAATGATTTGCCAGCAAGCTCAGGTAGAGCTTATTCAAATCATTCACTTGGCGTTCTTTTCTAAACTGTTGCTCTGCCATTGCCTGCCCGGCATCGCCCATGGCTTGCATTAATAAAGGCTGGTCTGCAATCTTTATTATGGCTTCCGCCAGCTGTTCGGGTTGATGCTCGGCCACAGTGAAGCCGGTTTTTCCATCAATAACAATATCGTCGATGCCGCCGGCTTTGGTGCTCACCACCGGCTTACCGGCAGCCTGAGCTTCCATCAGCGAAACCGGAGTGCCTTCGTTGTGCGATGTGAGCACTATCATATCCAGTCCTGCCATCACTTTATCTACTTCTGTAATCCAAGAAGTAAAAACAACAGTTGCCAGGCGGGGTTCTTCAGGAAAATAGGCCTGATCTATACCAAGCTGGGTGCAGGTTTGCTGCAGTTTGCGGCGCAAATGCCCATCGCCTACCACAAAAAAACGAAGCCGGGGACGAGCCTTTTGAAGCAATGCTACGGTTTGTATAAACAGCTCATGGTTTTTAATGGGTACAATTCGGCCCACAATGCCAATGGCAATGGCCGAATCGGGCAATTTGTATTTGCTGCGGAAATAGCGGCGCTTCTCCTCCCGTTGCTCCTGAAAAGCGGCCAGCTCAATGCCAAGTGGCACCACGGCAATTTTTTCGTGTGAACAAACGCGGTACTGTTCTACTATTTGCTGCCGTTGCATATTGCTGAGGGCAATGATGCGGGTAGTTTTTGCAGCCAGCCAGCGTTCCATGCGTACCATCAGCCGGCTTATCCAAGGCTTGTAATATCCATGAAACAGCAGGCCATGATAGGTGTGCACAATGACAGGCACTTTTTCGGCGGCTGCCGCCAAACGGCCTACGAGCCCTGCTTTGGCGGTATGTGTATGTACGATATCCGGCTGAAAACGGCGCAGTACTTTGCGCAGCTGGCGGTACGATTGCCAGTCTTGCCAGGGCTGAATACTCCCGCCAAAACCTTGTATTCTTTCGTGGCGGATAGAAGGTAAATGCTCTGTGAGATAGGCGGCTTCGAACTCGTCTTTTTGGCCACCGCCGGTTATCAGCAGCAGTTCATGTTCTTGTTGCAAATGACGGGCTACCTGTAAGGTATCCATAGTGGTACCACCTATTACCAGCCTGCCCAGTATGATTGCAATTTTTGCCATGTGTGCCCGGCTGGAAAAGTACTAAGACAAATGCACTTGATAGTAACGGAGATACCAATCGATAAAATGACCTACACCTTCCGATACAGGTGTGGTAGGCTTGTAACCTACATCATTCATCAGCGATTGTACGTCGGCAAAGGTGCGGGGCACATCGCCGGGTTGCAAGGGCAGCATGTTTTTGATGGCCTTTTTTCCCAGTTTGTTTTCAATGGCCTCGATGTATTCAGTCAGTTTTACCGGTGCATTGTTGCCAATGTTGTAAATACGGTATGGAGCTGAACTGCTATCCGATTCGGGATGAGCTGCATCCCAATCAGGGTTGGGCTTTGCCGGATGTTGTAGCACTCTTACCACGCCTTCTACGATATCGCCTACATAGGTAAAATCACGTTCCATGTTGCCATGGTTGAACACGTCGATGGGTTTGTTTTCTACAATGGCTTTGGTAAATAACGACAGCGCCATATCGGGCCGGCCCCAGGGGCCATACACAGTAAAAAAGCGAAGCCCCGTAGTAGGTATTTTGTACAAATGGCTGTACACATGGGCCATCATTTCGTTGGCCTTTTTGCTGGCAGCATATAAGCTTACAGGATGATCAGCAGGTTGATCGGGCCGGAAAGGAATGGATTCATTTAACCCGTACACACTACTGCTGCTGGCGTATACCAGGTGCCCGATATTGTGGTGGCGGCAACATTCCAATATGTTCATGAAGCCCACAATATTGGCATCAATGTAATTGTACGGATGGGTGATGCTGTAACGAACTCCGGCCTGTGCAGCCAGATTGACAACCGCATCAAAAGCAAACTGTGCAAAGAGTTGTTGCAAAGGTTCACGGTCTTCCAGCTTCATTTGTATAAACTGAAAGGAAGTATAGTGGCTACTCTGCAGCAGGTCGCCGTTATGCTCGTGGCCAATAGCAATGCCCAGCTGCCGCAGCCGGTCGTGTTTGAGCTCAACCGGATAATAATCGTTGAGGCTATCCAGCCCTACCACTTCATGCCCGTCTTTGAGCAATCTTTCGGTAAGATGATAACCAATAAAACCAGCCGCCCCGGTCACCAATACTTTCATAGATACAATTTGGTTATTCGACCAAATGCGGCCCAGCCAACATTAGCTACTATTCGGTTATCACCAGGCTAACGACTGCACATGAACGAAGTCGGCAAAAATACAACCTTGACTTTTAGCGGCTGTAACAATGAGCACACGTTAACTTAAAACTGGCTTTACCAGTGCATACACATCGCTGATGCCGTCGCGTAGTTCAATGTGATGTTTCCAACCCAAGGCGTGAATACGGCTAACATCAAGCAGTTTGCGGGGAGTGCCGTCGGGCTTAGTGGTATCAAATTCAAGTTGGCCTTCAAAGCCTACCACTTCTTTTACCATTTGCGCCAGTTCGGCTATGCTCAGGTCTTCGCCAGTGCCAATATTAATGGGGCCGGGTTCATCAAAATGCAGCATCAGGTGCAGGCAGGCAGCTGCCAAATCATTGCTGTGCAAAAACTCCCGCTTAGGTGTGCCCGTGCCCCAAATGGTTACATGGGGTTGCCCGGTTACTTTGGCGGTATGCATTTTGCGGATGAGTGCAGGTAGTACGTGGCTATTTTGTAAATCAAAATTGTCATTAGGCCCATACATATTGGTGGGCATCGCCGAAATAAAATGACAACCATATTGCTGGCGATAAGCATCGCACATTTTGATGCCCGCTATTTTGGCAATGGCGTAGGCATCGTTGGTGGGCTCCAGCGGGCCTGTCAGCAGGTATTCTTCTTTGATAGGCTGTGGGCAAAGCTTGGGGTAGATGCAACTGGAACCCAGGAACAATAACTTTTTTACACCATGCACATAAGCCTGGTGAATGATGTTGTTTTGAATGGCCAGGTTTTGGTACAAAAACTCGGCTGGGTAAGTGCTGTTGGCAATGATGCCACCCACTTTTGCCGCTGCCACAAATACATACTCCGGCTTTTCGCTGGCAAAAAATGCGGCCACCGCATCCTGCTGGCGCAGGTCTAATTCGGCAGATGTACGCAGCACCAAATTGGTATAGCCTTCTTCCTGTAGCTTTTTACAAATAGCCGAACCCACCAAGCCCCGATGGCCGGCCACAAAAATTTTCGCTTGCTTTTCCATGCTGTTGGCGGCGGTTTATTCGTACTGATTTAACACCTGAAAGCCTTGGTCTTTCAGCAACTTTTCGCGGCGAAACAAAGCCAGATCGCTGGCCACCATTTCTTTTACCAAAGCTGGTAAATCATATTTAGGTTCCCATCCGAGTTGCGTTTTGGCTTTGATGGGGTCGCCAATTAGCAGGTCTACTTCGGTAGGGCGATAGTAAGCGGCATCAATAGCCACAACTACTGTACCGGGCTGCACTTTAATGTCGGGCGATGCTACGGCTTTCACCACTGCTTTTTCGTCGGCACCGCTGCCGCTGAATTCGAGTTCGATACCAGCTTCGGCAAATGCCATGCGTACAAACTCCCGAACGGTAGTGGTAATGCCGGTGGCCACCACATAATCTTCCGCTGTTTCTTGCTGCAGCATCAGGTACATGGCTTCTACATAATCTTTGGCATGGCCCCAGTCGCGTTGCGCATCGAGGTTGCCCAAAAAGATTTTGTCCTGCATGCCCAAGGCAATGCGGGCCACACCCCGGGTTATTTTGCGGGTTACAAAGGTTTCGCCCCGCAGCGGACTTTCGTGGTTGAACAGAATGCCATTCATAGCAAACATGCCATAGGCTTCGCGGTAGTTTACTGTAATCCAGTAGGCATACAATTTAGCCACTGCATAAGGCGAACGAGGATAGAAAGGTGTCCGCTCAGATTGGGGCACTTCCTGCACCAGACCGTAGAGTTCGCTGGTACTGGCCTGGTAAAACTTCGTTTTTTTAGTGAGCCCCAAAATGCGGATGGCTTCCAGAATACGCAGGGCTCCAATGGCGTCGGCATTGGCGGTGTACTCCGGCGTTTCAAAGCTCACTTTTACATGGCTTTGCGCAGCGAGGTTATAAATTTCGTCGGGCTGCACTTCCTGTATAATCCGGATGAGGTTGGTGCTATCGGTAAGGTCGCCGTAGTGCAGCTTAAAATGCACATTCGATTCGTGGGGGTCCTGATAGAGGTGGTCAATTCTATCGGTATTGAACATGGAGCTGCGGCGTTTTACGCCATGAACGTGGTAGCCTTTGCTGAGTAATAATTCGGCCAGATAGGCGCCGTCTTGCCCGGTAATACCGGTGATGAGTGCTGTTTTCATGAGGTAGGCGGTAAGGTTATAATTGCTGGTATACTTTTCAAGGTTTTGCTAAATACTGTTTGAATTTGCGGGCTATTTTCAACCAGACTGTAAAGAAATATGGTTTCAAATCATTTACCCGCCATGCTTCGTGATTTTCGAAAAAGAGCGTTTACGGCTATTGACGGATTGGTTGGAATATCCACCGAGGCGCATTTTTACCAATACTTCGGGCACATATACGGCTTTTACACCGTGCTTCACCATTACCCGCAGCATGTACTCATAATCGGCTGCCACAGGAAACCGCAAATCATATTGGCCGCAAGTATTGAGCACCTGCCTCGATACATAGAATGTTGGGTGCGGCGGCATCCATCCGAAATAAAATTTCCGGGCAGTTCCTTTTCCCGATTTCCAATACCGAACAATTTGTTGGGTGTTTTGCTGTTGCACATACACCAGATCTCCATACACACAACCATTGGGTTGCTCCCGAAAAGCTGCCACAATTTGGCTAATGCTGTGTGGCGAAGCCATCATATCATCGGAGTTCAAAATACCAATGATATCGCCGGTTGCCATGGTCAGGCCTTTGTTCATGGCATCGTAAATGCCCTTGTCGGGCTCCGACACAGATTTGGTAACCACATCTGCATATTGGGCCACCATGTTCATGGTACCGTCGGTAGAGCCGCCATCTACCACTATCGATTCTATATGAGGGTAATCTTGCTGGCGAATACTTTGCAGGGTATCGGCTATTGTTTGGCTGCTATTGTAGCAGACGGTAATGATGGATACAGTCATGCGGTGCAGCTATTTGCCATTTTTTTGAACACTTTCTTTATACCAGGCTACCATTTTTGCCAGACCTTCCCGAGTTGTATATTTTGGCTTAAAGCCGTCTGCAAAAATTTGCTGTGCCTGATGGTAGGTTTGGGTGCCGTACTTTTTTACCCGGTGGCTGGAAATGGGCAGGTCTTTGCCCGACATTTTTATGAGCAGGTCAAATGGCTTAGCCATCATGAGCAGTAAGCCCATTGGAATACTTTTGGGCTTGGGTTTGCCCAAAGCGGCAGCAATGGTAAGGCCAATTTCGGCGGTACGAAGATGTGGCTGATCGGCGTAGTTGTAAATGTGAATGCCGCTTTGCTGATATTCCAGCAGGTACCAGGTTACCTCAACCAGATTTTTTACGTAGGCAATGGATTTGATATTGTCGCCCTTGCCCACGTTGAAGTACAGTCCCTTATTTATTTGATCAATCAACCGAAACATATTGGCCACATTGCCTTCTCCAAACACCAGTGCCGGGCGAATGATGATGACAGTGCGGCTTTCATCTTGCTGCCACCATCGGTTGAGTACCTGCTCGGCTGCCAGCTTTGAGGCTCCATAATCGTTGCTTGGATTGGGCTGTGTTTTGTCGGTGGTGGGCGTGTTACAATCGCCATACACGGCTACCGATGAAAAGAAAATGAACTTTTTGATGCCATACTGACCAGCCAACTGGCTTACCAGCGCTGTACCGTTTTCGTTTACTTCAAAATATTCTTCTTGCTCTACGCCAAAATCTTTGTGGGCGGCAGCCAGGTGCAGCACACAATCGAACCGGTGCTGCTCAAATATGGGCAGCATATCGGCTTCGCTTCGTACATCGGCTTTTATGTAAATGGTATTGGGCTGCTTTTGCTGTGGCGACTGTATATCGGTTACTACAAATTGCGTGTCAGGAAACATGGAAAGTATGTGTGTGCCAATAAAGCCTGCGCCGCCTGTGAGCAATATAGAGTGCTTTGTTGCCATGAGTTTTTTACTGATTCGAGTAGGACGACTGCCAGAAATACTATCGTTTGTAGCCAACCTCCCCAGTAGAATTTGGGGCGTAAAGATAGGCAGCGACTCCATACAGCATCATCCCCTTTATGGGGTATGAATTATTTCTGCCTCTAATCTGACATGTCTTTATACTTCCACAAATTCATTAAACAGTTTGCCAGATACTTTTTGTACCAATCGCCTCAAACTTCCTGCTTTAAAATTCAGTGTTTGTACAATGCGGTTTTCGTAGCCATAGCCTTCAATCTGCTGGATGTATTGCTTGTACAATGCCAGCACATCCCCTTTTACCGACACAAAAAATTTGGCGGTGTTGGTTTTCCAGGTGTTTGTGCCGGTTTTTACCAACGAAGAAAAATGATACACCATCAGCGGTTCGCCATTGGCTAAAAACACACCGTTGCGCCGGGTAATGCGGATGTTATTGAGGTTCCAGGGGGCCACGTCGATGCCTTTGTTTGTCACAATTTTCAACGAGGAATATTTCGACGGCCATGTATCTAAAAAAATCTGATCGCTGAAAAAACTGTGCGGATAGCCCGGCATACCCGGGTACCAAGCTTTCGCAATCCTGCTTCCAGCTGCGCAGGCATTGCAGGCCTTCCTCATTGTTTACAAAACCATTGATAGCCACATTGAAATGACCGTAATGGGTAGCAATAAGCTGATGCAATGGGTTGAAATGATGCGAACATATCAGGATGCTGTGCTCCCCCATTTCTTGCAGCAATATGTTGGCCGACTGAAAGAAATACAAATCTGCATCTAGGTAAAAAATGCGGTTGAGCTCCGGCCTGGTTTCAAAAAGATACAGGCAGATATTGGGCGTAATAGAAAAGTAAAACTGCTTTTTATCGGCATACTTCGATTCGTCTATATCGAAATAATCTTTGTATTGCTGCAGGCCAATAAGTTCAATCACCGGATCTTTTCTTTTTCCAGTTCGGTATATGCCTTGTCGTCCAGTGCCAGTATGGTTATTGAAAAATCGGGGGTGTGGGCTTTTAATGAATCGATGAGGGCTAAGCCCTTGGGTAAAAAGCCACTATCGAAATAGGTACAGAAATGTAACATGCTAATCTTTTTTGTGCAGCCAAAACACGGGCTTACCTTCTACCGTATGAAAAGTGAGTTGATAATACCGGGCTGCCAGCTGCCGGAATAAACCCAGTGACCTGTTGTAGCCACAAAAAGTGCGGGGGCGCCGCTGCAGTATGCTTTTCAGCAACACGTAGGCTTCTATCAGCGCTGCTTTGGGGGTAAGCAGCTGCGCAGGTACCATACAAATATGTTGCACATTCAACTGATGAAGCCGGGCGAAAATTTGCTGCAGTTGTGCATCGGCAAGTTCAGTATCAATGCGGCCGAGGTACAGCACAGTGCCGGGCGAAATGGCGGGGTCTTGGGTAGTAATATCCAGTTCAACAACTTCATCAAACACCTGCAATGCCTGCAGCCGCATCACCGACGGGGTAAAGTCTGATACCGCCACACGGATACCCGCTGTTTTTTTTAAGTTGTACTCTACATAAGCCACTCCGCAGCCAATAGAGTAAAGAGCCCGGGCATTTATCAAAGCCATCTGGTGGGCAATCCATGTTGCCAATGGCTTACTATTGATTACGCTGGGCAACTGTTCAAAAGCTTCAATAGTGCCGGGTATGTAGTAATCCCGCTCCGATTCATCAAGCCGCACACTATCCCAGTTATCGCGGGTATTAATGGCTTTTACACCAGAATTAAAAAAACTGTAGTGTTTTAATTTCATGCCGGGTGCTGGTTGATAAAGCGGTTTACAAATTCAACAACAATACCGGCTTCATGCAATGAGGTGCCAAAAGAAATAGGCAAACTCAATGTGCTGTTATGAATTGCTTCAGCAATGGGGCAATATTGTCCGTCTAAAATTCCCTTCATGGCTTTTTGTGCATGAGGTGCCACCGGGTAGTGTATTTCTGTTTTAATTCCGTTTTCCAGCAAATAGCTTTTCAATGCATCTCTGTGTGCCGTACGAATGTTGAAAATATGGTACACATCCACATATCCTTCTTCTACCACAGGCAGTATGAGTGAAGGATGTAAATGTTTCAAATAAAATGCTGCCAGGGTCTGCTTGTGCTGCGTAATTGCATCAAGGTGTTTTAGCTTTATGCTGAGAAATGCTGCCTGCATTTCATCCAACCTCGAGTTCATGCCTGCCACTTCGTTGTAATACTTGGTGCGGCTGCCGTAGTTGCGCAGCATTTTTATAGCATCGGCTATAGCTGCATCGTTGGTAGTTACTGCACCAGCATCGCCCAGTGCGCCCAGGTTTTTGTGGGGTAAAAACTAAAGCCGCTGGCGTGTCCAAACGTGCCGGTCATTTGCCCGAAATACTTAGCACCATGCGCCTGTGCACAATCTTCCACCACATACAAACCATGCTGACGGGCCAGCTCCATAATGGGCTGCATGTTGCAGCACTTGCCATACAAATGCACTACAAGAATGGCTTTTGTGTGAGCAGTTATGCTGGCCTCAATACATGCAGGGTCAATATTGTATGTACGAATATCGGGGCTTACCAAAACAGGCTTTAAACCCAGCTGTGTTACGGCCAGTATGGTAGCAATGTAGGTATTGGAAGGCACTAATACTTCTGAGCCGGGCGGCAGCTGCAATGCTTTCAGTGCCAGTATCAATGCATCTAAACCGTTGGCCACACCCACACAATGCTGCGCCCCGCAGTAGCTGGCAAACTGTTGCTCAAACTGCTGCACCTGCTTTCCCAATATGTACCACCCCGATTGGAGCAATGTATCAAACACCTGCCGGTACTCAGCCTCAAAAGGTTCATTCACCTTTCTAAGATCTTCGTAGGGGATATTGAGTTTACTCATAAGGTTCAAATATATAATCCTTGGGGTCGTAGTATTCAGAAGCCAGCACCATGAGTATGGCATCTGGCGAAAATTGATCCATCCAATGAAAATCTTCGGGTTCAATCATGAGGCAAACAGAAGGATGATCGAGTATAAATTCTTGAACAGGCAGACCCTTGCCCGATTGATTAGACACCCTGCAAGAACCCTTTATACAAATAGCTGCCTGGCGGGTAAGATGATGCCGGTGCTTACCACGAACGGAACTATCGACCCCATAGATGTAAAAAATGCGTTTGATATCGAAAGGAAAAATTTTTTCGATGACCGTAAGGTTGCCCCTTGCATCGGTATTGGTAAGCAGCGAAATAAGGTGTGCCATGCAGCAAAATCAATTTTCTGATATAGCCGCAAATATCTGCGATGCCGCTTTTTCTGGTGTAAAATCTTTTACTATAGCCAGCGATGCGGCCCCCATGGCAGGCATGTCTGCTTCGCCCGAAACAAACTTTTGCATGGCAGCGGCTAAATCACCTACATCGTTAGGATTGATAATATACCCATTGTGCCCATGCTGCACCAACTCCAGTGCACAGCCACAATGATGCGAAACAATGACCGGCTTTTCGCAGAGCATGGCTTCATTTACTACAAGGCCCCAGGTTTCGGATACACTGGGCAGCACCAATACATCGGATGCTGCCAGCTCAGCTACTGCTGCTGCCAGTGGTAGTGCTCCTGCAAATACTACATTTTCTATTTGATGTTTCTTGCAATACGCTTTGAGCGAATGCTCCAACACACCAGCACCAACCAACTTGAGTACCCAGTTACTCTTCAGTTGGGCAAAGGCTTGCAAGAGGATAAACAAATTTTTTTCTTCGATAAGGCGGCCTATAAAAATAAAGCTGGGCCGGGAAGCAGGTTCAGCATTTTCAGCATTGCTTTTCCATTGCTGATACAATTGTCGTATTTGATCATTATCTGTAGCCTGCAGGCGAATAGCAATTTTGTGCAAGGGTACACCCAGCGACTGCAGGTACTGCCTGTGCGACTGCCCGTAGCAAATAACCGTTGTAGCTCTTTTTAGCAATAACTTTTTTAGCTTTTCTTTAAGCGGATGGCGGGGCCGGTCGTAAGCAGTTGCATCGGCCACCACATGCAGTTTTTTGCCCAGCAATGGCGCCAGCAAAATAGCCAACACATACACCGGCAAATCGTATCCGAAAACCATCACATCGGTGGCTTTTGACGACAGCAGTATTTTTCCACCTGCTACCAGCTGTTGCCATTTGCCTACCTTTTCTATTGAGCCTGGAAACAGCACCTGATAAGGATACTGATGATATCTTTTATCAATTTCTCCTATACCTTTTCGGCTGTGCATTGAGTCGGCCACGTGTACCACAAATAAACGACCGTTGTGCTGCGCCAAAAGTGTAGACAACCGGCCAAAAACAACACCAGTATAGTGGCTCCAGAGAATGTTATGAAATATAAGTACGTCTTGTTGCTTCACGCCAAACCTCCGTTTTGATGCAGCGATACTTTGCTGCTGCCGAACACAATTTTACGGGCAAAAAATACAAGGCAGACAGTACGGAATAATTCCATCACAAATAAAATAATGGCTGCGGCCAGATACCCATATACCGGAATAAGCCAGGCGAAAGACAGCCATGCCAAACCGCTTACAATCATGGTAATGCGAAAGATGAGCTTGGTTTGCTCACCCTGCACCAAAAAATTGGTGTATAAATTGGATAAGCTTTCTAACACTTTGTAGTAAAAAATAAAAGGCAGCAATATGGCAACCGGCTGGTACGACGCATCAATCAACTGAAATTTTACCGCCAATATAACGGCAACCCATAAACCCACAAACAACACAGAAAATGCCGCCAACATAATCAGGTACACTTTTTTGGTTTGTCGGTAATTGCGTTGCGCATCTTTTTCCTGAAAAAATTTAGAGAACCAAAGCAGATTAAAAGAACTGAAAATGAGGTTTACCGGTGTGGTTAAAAATATAGCCAGGCTGTACACTGCCACATCACCAAAACCATGTGCTTTTTGCAAATAATATTTATCTACAAAGCTGTACACAAAACCGACAAATACACTGCCAAGCATGGGCAAGCCAATATGTATTGATTTGAGTAACATTTGTCTGTCTATCACAGGCTTCATTTGCCTGATGAAATAAGCAGTAAGTGGAGCAAAAACCAATACTGCCGAAACAGATTCTACCAAGAGGCGGTTGCTGATTTTGTTGCTGGCAAAAAAATACAATACCAACACAGCGCCAATACTCATGGCCAGCACTTTCACCAAATTGTACACCTGAAACTTACTTGCCTTGTTATCGGCTACCAGATACGATTGCAACATGATTTGCTGAATAAAAGCAAACACATAAATAACAACAAACCAGCGAACACTTGTATACAAGTCCTGTTCAACCCCAATTTTTTCAAATATAAAAAGATCGAACCCCGACAAAATCAAGCCACCGTACAGCAGTATAAATACTACGATAGTAAGCAAATTGATATTGAATAATAGTTTATTCCTTTCTACTCCTTCATAGTCATAATAAAGCTTTGCCTGTGCTGTATCCATACCCAGCTTTATGAAGTAAGCAATGTTCATTATTACAAAGAGCAAATACGAAAACGTACCGAATTCTTCTTTCGTCATTAACCGCAGGTACAGCGGCAAAAAAAGGAACATAGAACCCTTTGCCAGTACATCCAAAATAAACACGCCGAAAAACCTTTTTACAAAAGGAGAATCGCTGATTTCCTTTCGCAGCTTGCCGGTTTTTATTTCGTGTTTAATTTTAGAAAGCATGTGGTTCATTCAATGATGGAAAGGGCAACTTGTTGTTTTTTTTGACACAGAGACTTTGCTACTACGATGACACACAATGGAGGACTGCTGTTTGCGCCTGCCTGTTGATTAAATATTGATGATAGAATACATGGGCAAAAGCAAAACAATACCATATTTCCGGACCCATACTCAAGCTGCCGCTAATCATACTGGATATGAACCCGTAAAATACAATGAGTGAAACGATGTGCACATTTGTACGAAGTATAACTATAACAATGCGCAAACTGCTGATGATATAATAAAGCAGGAACAATAGCCCGCCGAAAATTCCCAATGCCATCAATGCTTCCAATATCATATTGTGCGGGTAAATGCGCAATACTCTTTCTTCCAAAAAATCGCCGGTTAATGGCGCAGCTAAAAACTGCTTCCACGCATTGCTATAAAGCAAAATTCTTTCAGCTGTACTTTCGTCTCTTTCGCCAATACCAATAAACCTTTCTAACACAAGATTCACTATGTCTACAATTCCGAAATAACTCATAATAGAGCCCACCCCAATTACACCTACTGCTATTATGGCAACTGTTTTCAATGCTCCTTTCGTCAGCAGCCGGAATAAAATAAACAGCATACTAAGGACAGCAAATAAGATGGGGCCCTTAGATAATGTAGTTACGAGATTAACTACACTCAATGCCGCCAGTAACAAGAAAAATAAGGCCGTCTTTTTTGATATTTGACCATTGTGCACTTTTACAAAAATCAGCACTAGTAAGAAGGCTGCAATCATTCCAGATGTAATTGGGTTAAGCCTTTCGTTTCCTTCAAATCGAAATCCTCGTTCAATGATATAATCCGTAGGTGCAGTTACAACGCTGATAACTATCAGCACATTTAAGATTATCAGCACCATAAACAGCACCTTAACAAAATGCTTCCATTTCCAAAAAGCCACTTTGGTAAAACAGCCAATGGTAGTAATAAAACTGAGCAATATTGCAAAGTTGAAATACAATGCAGGACTGGAGCCAAGTTCATGAGCATTCAAAATAGTATCATACGCAATGCGAACACTGTAGACACACCACAAAAACAGAAAGATTAAAAAAGGGGTGCCGTACAAGCCTGTCTTCCATTTCAGATTAAGATAAATTGCTCTAAGCCCGAGTATGAGCACCCATGCCCTTGCTAATACAGAAACAATATTTGACGAAGGCAAAACATACTTAGTAATGAAAGTAGAAAGCGGGTATGCAAAAAAAAGGGACAGAAAAAAGATGGAAAAAAATGCTTCCAGTTTTTTTCTTTCTGTAGTTGGTATTTCTGGTTGGTATGTAGTACCCGTAATCAAGCTGATAAAAAAGTAAGGTTAGTTTAATTGCTTTTTAATAAGTGCCCCGTAAATGGTAATCGTATTGTTCCAGTACTTTACAAATGACTTTTTTCCTACTTCCCGTTTCAGGGCGGCGCTTCCTGTTTTATAATAATAATCATCAGCACCCCACCATATAAAACCCTCCATAGAATTTTGTACGGCGGCTTTCTTCATCCAAAGTAAATGTTGTGCTAACTCTGCTTTTGGTATTAGCATCAACCCGCTTTGCTCATTTGATGGATGAAACCTATGCCATATAAACACGTACCATTTTTTTTTCACTTGCTGTGCCAGCTGTGCCATAGCCGAAGCATTGGCAGCAAAATAAGCCTGGTTATTTGTTTGTGGTGTGCCTTGTGGGTAGTAGCTGTAAAGGCTGGGCAGCAACACATCCACTGCTTGTATAAGTGGTGCTATCTGCTTATTCGTATTGACAACCATTGCACTATCCCAATAACTGGTAAACGGGATGCCATAATAACCCCAGTTTGCCTTTGGCCGTAGCTGCTTGCACAAAGCTAATAAGCGTAGATATTTTTTGAGTGTTTCCTGAAACAAAACAGATTGCGCATCACCCTTTTCCAATACAGTAAAGCCTGGCTCTTCCCAATCGAGCACAGCTACACCCTTATAATTGATATCAGGAATTTTTTTTGCAACGGCTTGCTTCAATAATGATTCATCTGCTGTCCCATCATCTTCCGGATCGAAATCGGACGCATACAAAACCGGTATAGAAGTAATTTTTTCCTTCTGCTGAAAAGCAACAGAAGCCGGTGGAAGATTTTCCATAGCCATCAATAGTTGTTGCGCATCAACAGCTATTGATTTACCCATACACATAATTAGGATTATCAGTGGCGGAAAAATTTTCCTGATGTACATTATTTGATGCCTTTATCGTTCATGATTATAACTCCACCAATGGCTGTTTCGGAGAGCTGCCAATCCGCTTAAGCATAAGCATGAAATACAAGAAAAAAGCTGCGCAAATTGAACCAATAAAACCGCCAGCAAGTCCGTATATCAACCTGCCTGGCTTTTTCATTTTGAGTGGGTAAATGGGCACATCAATAATTTGTACCAACGGGGTTTCTTTAGACAAGGCATATTTAGCCCCTTCCAGGTTTTTCAATATTTCGCCGTAGGCTGCCGAAAGTACAGCCATATCGGTTTGCTTACGTTGTACCCCCGCCATTGGGGCCTGAAAAGTCGGGTTCATATTAGCATCCAGTATAGCCGCCCTTGCCGAAATAGAACCGTATAAAACACTCCTGATAGAATCGGCTTTTTTTTGCAACAAGGCCACGTTATTTCTGCTCCGCGATGTTTTACTATCTACATAAAACCTGGATATTTCTGCCATCAGGTTTTCTGTAAACTCTTTTGAAAATTTTTCGTTACCTGTCGTTGCCTGTATTTCTATGATGCTTAGTTTTTTATCAACTTTTCCTACATATAATCCTCCTTCTACCAGCCCTTTATATATCACACCCAGCAAACTGTCTTGCTCTCTGGAATAGTTGCTACGGGCTTGCTGCAAGCTATAAACAGGACGCTTCTTCTTGCCCTCATCGGGGTTTTGCTGTAAATAATACTCTACCAGCGGCAACTGCTTTCCATTGTAAGTGGTGGGACTCAATAGTGCTCCTTCAATAATACGACGCGACTTAACGAGCTCTATAATATTTTCACCGGCAAAAACACCTCCCGGAGAGCCCAGGTCCAGTCCGAAAGAAGCAGCAAGACTACCAAAGTTGTTGGCAATCCCATTGTCTTCATCCACCGAAAAAGAAAGGCGGGAAATGTAATTGGGCTTAGCCACCCAGGCCAGTAATATACCCAATAGCCCAATTAGCAAACCAGAAAGCAATATCCAATACCAACGCCTCAGCAGGTACCCAATTGATGGACCGAATAACGCTTCTGTTTTTTGAATCAATGTTTGCATAAGTGTATAATTAGCTGCAAAAATGTAAAACTGTTTAAAGCATTGTCAAACGGGCAAATACTGTTTTACCCATTTTTAAAGGAATCCATTGGTATGGATGCCTGTAGTTGCAAATGAACTTGATTGATTTCATATCTACTCAAATGTAACATCAAATGTTTCAGCCCAAAGTTGAAGACTAAGTAAACGCCAACGCATAGGTGTCGAAAGTTGATGAATGGGTGCATTGGGCAGCAGCCTCAAACCGCGTTGCTGCAAGCTTTCAGGTGCAAGCAATTTTCTAATGATTCGCTCTTGCAAAGCAGGTGGCTCAAACCCAATCTTCCCTTTTCGCCATGCAATTGCGGCGGGCACCTTTTCTTGCATGGTAAAGCGCAGAATGTACTTCGACCAGCCCTCATTTATTTTTGCTTGCAGCGGTAGTTGCAATGCCCATTCTACCAGCCGATAATCAAGATAGGGCAATCTTGTTTCTATAGAAAAAGCCATGGCATTCCGGTCTTCGTGCCTAAGCAGTGCAGGCAAATTACCGGCTACCATATCATACACCTGATACGACTGTACAGATTGTTGTACCGCAACATCCATTGCTGCAATTTGCTCAATCGTTGCTTGCTGCAAGACTTGATTTGGCATTACTGCCGACCAACGGCCCTGCTGCCTCTTAGCCTTGCGCAAGGGATGCGCATGATACAATGCCAGTTGTGCCAGTAAACTTGCTGATAGCCCGTACTTTGTTTTGCTTTGCATGGCCAACCCGATGGCCTTTGGCCATGAAAGCTGCCGCATAGCAACGCCCAGATGAACAGGATATCCAAGGAATAATTCATCTGCACCCTGACCATCGAGCAGCACTTTCAAACCACTTTGATGGGCCAACTGCATAACAGCATATTGCATCACCACACTAAGCGATTGTATGGGCTCCTCCTGTGCCAGCACTACAGGCAGCAGCGCTGTCATATAATCTTCTTCTGTTGGCACTGTGGTAAATAGCCGAAGCTTACAATGATCCGCCATTTGCTTTGCATAAGGCAATTCATTGGTTGCCGACTCCATGGTACCTGCCGTAAACGAAGCAAAAGCAGGCAACTGTTTGGCACGAGCCACAGCAGACGCTTCAGCTGCCACATAACTGCTATCAATGCCACCGCTCAATGTGCCACCTACTGCTACATCGCTCCTCATACGAATGGCAATGGCATCTTGCATCAAAAAACTGAGTTCTTCAGATGCATTGGACAATGAACATGCTGAATGCTGAGATTGCGGAAGCTGGTAATAACGCACAGGCATTGCTGCTGCAGCCGAACGGATATTAATGATTAAAAAATGTCCAGCATCTAACTTATGGTAGCCTTTGAAAAAACTTTGCTGCAATGGCTCTGCTTTTTCATGCAGCAAATAATTCATTACTACGGTGGTGTTGGCAAGCCGGGCACCAGTAATAGGCAAAAGTGCCCTCAGTGAAGATGCAAATAGAAATCTCCCGCGGTGTTGCGTATAATACAAGGGCTTTTCACCAAACCTGTCTCTGCTTAAAACCACTTCTCGATTGCTGGCATCGTAAATAGCAAAGGCCCACATGCCGTTAAACCGCTGTACACAATCCTTGCCCCAGTAATGGTAAGCGGCCAGTATTACTTCTGTGTCTGACTGTGTGGTAAACGCAATGCCTTGCTTTTCCAACGCTTGACGCAGCTCAATGTAATTATAAATTTCACCGTTGTAAGTAATGGTCAGCCCAAAGCGGGTCATGGGTTGTGCAGCGGCATTACTCAGGTCGATGATAGACAGGCGACGATGCCCGAAACCAACTGCGCCATCTACAAAAAAACCTTCCCCATCAGGACCGCGGTGTGCTATGGCATCGGTCATTCGCTGCAGCTCTTCCTGTAAAACAGGCCGGCCTGCAAAATCAATTATTCCGGCTATGCCACACATGCATGCGTTTGATTTATCAATGAAATTTCTTGCTGGTTATTTCAGCGCATTAATAACCGTAACAGCCAGCGTCGTCAATGTAGCCACCACGGAAGAAATGGCAATCCATTCGCCTGTTGACAAACCTTTCTTGCCATCCTTGTCTTTCGAAGGAATGAAGATTTCGCTGCGGGGTGTAACCTCAGGATAAGATTTAAAGAACAAGAAACGTTTCACTGATTTGGCCCGGCCATCAGGATACACAACAAAGGCTTTGGCCTTGCGGCTATTACTGGTAAAATTGCCCGAACGTTTGATGTAATAATGTGCATTCGCCCCTTCTTCAAAAGGCAACAAACCCGGATGGTATACTTCGCCACTCACCCGCACCAAATTTGATGCCCGGGCTACTTCAATGTAATCGCCATCTTCCAAAATCAAATCTTCCGGACCCCCAGGATTGTCTTTGATTTTCTCTACGTTCACACTCAAAAAATCAATCTCGTTCAGGTATTTACGCCGCAGTTCAGGATCGGCCAACAAACTATCTCTGCTAATCATGAGCAAACGCTCAACAGCTTTTTGTCGTTCTTCGCTACTAAGGCCGAAACTGGCTACGCGGCGAATACTGATAGAGCTGCTATCGGCACTGCCTTTGAAACCACCCGAACGGGCAATAATTTGTGAAATGGTTTCTTTAGAACTGCCTAATGGATAAATGCCGGGCGTTACCACCTGGCCTGACAGATACACGGAACGTTGCTTTTCATAGCCACCTTTTGCCCGAACCATGATGACATCAAAGGGTTGTAAAATCACATTGGCAGCAGCGCCTTCCAGTCCACCTTTTAAATCAACCCGAATTACTTCAGCCTGACGATAGGTATCTGAAGAAACATCTACGGATGCCATGCGGCGGGAGATTTCAATTGAAGATAAATCTGCACCATCAGCAAAGCCACCACTCAACAGCAAGGCATCTTTGATACTCAAATTTTCACGGAACTGAAATTTGCCTGGTGTTCTTACCATGCCCTGCACATCTATGGTTTGCGCATCTTTCAAATCGAAGATGCTGGCAATGGTTACAATATCTTCTTTGATAAGTTTGATTGATTCTTTACCTGAATTAATATTACCTACATGAAAGGAAACACTCGCTGCGGTCTGGTCTTCTTTCAAGCGGGCAATTACACCACGTTCTTTGTAGGCATCAGGTTTTAGTCCGCCGGCAAGGGCAATCAATTCAACCAACTGCATACCGGGCTTCAATTCAAAATCGCCGGGGCGGTACACAGCACCACGAATAGTGACACGGTTGTTGTACTTCGCCAGCGCTTTACCTACCCGAATGGCATCGCCCGAGTGAGGTGTAAATGCGGCAAAGCTGGCTGCCGGAACATCGGCCAAAATTCTGCCCGTGTCTGATATGCGTATCACTTTTACAGCAGACCTGTAGGCACTGTCTGAAAAGCCGCCGCAGTAGGTAAACAATTGGTCGAGATTTTCATTGCGCAGCATTTCAAACTTTCCGGTTCTTCTCACTTCGCCCTCAATTGATACACGGCTGTCGTAGTAAGGAATCCGTACGATATCCTGATCCTGCAGCAACACATTGTCCTTTCGGTCGCCTCGCAACAGATAGCTGTACAAGTCAACCGTACGATACACTTTATCGCCACGAATGAGTTCAATTTTGCGGAAGCTGCCATTGTTGGACGGGCCACCACACAAATACAAGAGGTTGAATAATGTCGTCAGCGAATTCACAGTATAGTTACCGGGCTTGCTGGCCTGCCCCATCACCGCTACTTGTATGCTTCTGATTTGCCCCAGCGTAACAGATACTTTTGTTTGGCCAGTGCGGATAGCTTTATAAATGGTGGCGCCAAGCTTGTTTTTAATCTTCGTGCCAGCCTCATCTACACTCAAACCTGCTACTTGTATGGGTCCAACGTTTTGAATGTACACAAATCCCTCGGCCGTTACTTTCAGGTTATAGTTCTGTTCGCTGTAGCCAAATACCTGCACCAGCAATTCATCGCCAGGGCCGAGCACGTACCCCGATGGCGTAGCAATTTTGTAGTTGGGCTCAAAAACATTGCTTACTTCACCAAACAATTCTGCGCCAAAAATGCTGCTGTCTCTCGCCACTTTTGTTTTGCCTGAAACAGCAGATTCAGGTGATATTTTTTTATCCGGATTAGTGCCTGATGCGGCAGTTGTTGTAGCAGCAGTTTTTTTGCCGGCACCCAAATTGAGGGTGGCCAATCTGTCTTTCAGCTTTTGCACCTGTACTTCGGGCATGCCCCGCTGTATGGCCAGTGCAAACATTTGTTCTTCAGAAAGCCCGGTAGACAAGGCCTTGTTATAGTAGGCTTTAATGTCTTCATCGGAAATGGTAGATACTTCAACATTGCGCAGGTTATCTGCATTCAATGATTGGCCAAAGCTTGCTGTGGCCAGCGTCAGCTGAAGCATGGTGAGGAGTAAAATGCCAGTTAGTTTCATGCCGGTATTTCAAACGAAAAAAAGAAAAATTGGTATGCAAGGCGTTGAAAAACAAGCCCGTTGATATGTGGTGCGGCAAGTTTTCTACGGAGACAAATATAGGACTAAAGGTAAAGGTGCAGCAAGCTACCTCGACGCCACCTGTGCTGGCTGCAGTGGCTTAAAACTGCGGCCCGCCATACAATAGATGTTTTCAATGACAGCCACAGCTTCGGCGGCCTCTGCACTGGTATTGAGCAATTGGCCGTGGCCGTTTTTCAGCAAAAGCCCGGTAATGGCTTCGTATACCAACGGGTGGTTACTCATGCTACCGGTATAATTGCCATACTGGTTGGGCGGGTTGCCGGCGGGCAAGCCTGTAATGGGTTCACCTTCCAGCTGCTGATAATCCAGCTCGTTGAGGTACTGACCGCCAATTTTTATAGTCCCCTTTTCGCCAAAAATGGTAATGGAACCTTCCATATTTTGCCGGTAGGCATTCACCGTATAATGAATGCTGCCCATGGCGCCGCAATCAAAATGGCCGGCTACTATGCCGGTATCTTCAAACTCAATTACCCCCTGATGCTGCAAATTGGCCAGCTGCACATAGCTTGGGTGAAAAGGCCCGAAGAACCAAACCAGCAGATCAATGAAATGACTGAACTGCGTATACAATGTACCGCCGTCAAGGTCGAGGGTACCCTTCCACGAATTGGCATAATAGCTTTCCGGACGGTTCCAGAAACAGTTGAGTTGCACGTTTAAAATCTTACCGAGTTTCCCTTCTTCCAGCAATTGCTTCACGGCCATTACCGGCGGGTTGTAGCGGTTTTGCTTTACCACCCACAATTGTTTGCCGGCGGTTTCTGCTGCGTCCATCATGGCATTGGCTTCTTCGCGGGTAAACGACATGGGCTTTTCACAAAGCACATGGCAACCACTCTGCAGGCTATCGATGCTATGCTGAGGATGCAAACCATTTGGCGAACAAACGACTACCACATCCAGCTGGCCGGCCATAGCCGACAGCATATTGGTATGACAGGTAAATGATTGTGCTCCGTGAGCAGCGGCTAAGGCAATGGCCTTGGGCTCGTCGATATCGCAAACGGCAACCAGCTTGCCATACTGCTGCATAATGTCAGCGTGTCGGGCAGCAATACGTCCACAGCCAATCAGGCCAAAATGAAGGGTTTTGTTCATAGGGGTGTCTCGAACAGAAGTGCCAAAGGTAGGGGCTTTATGCAGTTGCAGCATGCAGGCTATTTCAGCCGCAGCAAATACTGGCCGTACCCGCTCTTGGCCAGCTGGTTGCCCAGCTCATCCAGCTGCGCCCTGTTGATGAACCCTTTGCGCCAGGCTATTTCTTCGATACAGCCAATTTTGAGTCCCTGACGTTTTTCTATCACTCGTACAAACTCGGTGGCATCGTGCAGGCTATCGAAAGTACCCGTATCCAACCAGGCGGTACCACGGTCCATTACACCCACCTTGAGGGTGCCGCGGCGGAGGTACTCGTTGTTTACGTCGGTTATTTCGTATTCGCCACGGGGTGAGGGCTTGATGTTGGCGGCTATGTTCACCACATCATTATCGTAGAAATACAAACCGGGAACTGCATAATTGCTTTTGGGTTGCTGCGGTTTTTCTTCAATGCTGATGGCGTTGAAATCTGCATCAAACTCTACCACGCCATAGCGTTCGGGGTCGCTTACTTCGTAGGCAAATACAGCGGCGCCTTTTACATCGGTAAATGAACTGACCAGTGTACTGAGCTTACTGCCATAAAAAATGTTATCGCCCAAAATGAGGCACACTTTATCGCTGCCAATAAACTCTTTGCCAATCACAAAAGCCTGTGCCAGTCCGTTGGGCAATTCCTGTGCGGCATACTCAAAGCGGCAGCCTACCTGACTACCATCGCCGAGCAGCCGCTGAAACTGCGCCTGATCTTCAGGAGTGGTAATGATTAAGATTTCATGAATGCCGGCTAACATGAGAATGCTGAGCGGATAGTAAATCATCGGCTTGTCGTACACTGGCATAAGCTGCTTGCTGATGCCCCGGGTAATGGGGTGAAGCCTGGTGCCGGAACCGCCGGCCAATATAATCCCTTTCATAACCTTGCTTTTTGTGGTGTTTATAATTCGGCCAGGTATTGCTGCCAGCTTTGCGCCTCCTTGTCTTTTGCTGAAAGGATGGCGGTAGCAGGGTCAATCTTCCATTGAATATTCAGTGTGGGGTCGAATGGATGAATGCCCGACTCCGAGGCCTTGTTGTAATAATTATCGCATTTGTAAAAGAAAACTGCTTTTTCTGTAAGTACAGAAAAGCCGTGGGCAAAACCACGGGGTACAAACAGCTGATACTCGTTGCTTTCATCGAGCTCTACCGAAAAAGACATGCCGTAAGATGGGCTGTCGGATCGTAGGTCTACCGCTACATCGAGCACTTTACCCAGCAGTACCCTTACCAGTTTTGCCTGTGCAAATTCGCCCCGCTGAAAATGTAAGCCCCGCACCACACCGTAGCCCGAAGCCGACTGATTGTCTTGTACAAATTGCCCTTCCCAACCTGTGAGGTTCGAAAATTTCCGGTGGTTAAACGATTCTAGAAAGTACCCTCTTTCATCACCAATAATGGTGTTTTTGATGAGCCAGCAATCTTTCAGCGGAGTTTCAATCAGTTCCATGCGTTGTTCAAATCTGCGTTATCTGTTTTTGTACTGTGTGTCGTAGTATTTCATGTACTCACCGCTGGTTACATTATTGAGCCACTCGCTGTTGCTGAGGTACCAGTCAATGGTTTGGCTGAGGCCCTCTTCAAATGTAACGCTGGGATACCAACCCAATTCTTTGTTGATTTTGCTGGCATCAATGGCATAGCGGCGGTCGTGGCCGGGCCGGTCTTTTACATAGGTAATCAGCTGCTCGCTGGTGCCGGGTGTACGGCCCAAGCGCTGGTCCATTTGCTGGCACAGCAGTTTCACCAGGTCTATGTTCTTCCACTCGTTGAAGCCACCAATATTATAGGTATCGTGCTGCCTGCCTTGGTGAAACACCAAATCAATGGCAGTGGCATGATCTTTTACAAACAACCAGTCACGGGTGTAGCCGCCATCGCCATATACTGGCAGCGGTTTGTTGTGAATGATGTTGTTGATGAATAGCGGAATCAGTTTTTCGGGAAAATGATTGGGCCCGTAGTTGTTGCTGCAGTTAGAAATCACCGTGGGCAAGCCGAACGTATCGCCGTAGGCCCGCACAAAATGATCGCTGCTGGCCTTGCTGGCACTGTATGGCGAATGCGGATCGTAGCGGGTGTCTTCGGTAAAAAAGCCTGTGTCACCCAAAGCGCCATATACTTCGTCGGTACTTACATGGTAAAAACGCTTTCCTTCAAAAGCATTGGCCCATTGTTTTTTGGCAGCCTCCAACAGGTTTACTGTGCCAATTACATTGGTGTACACAAAATCTAACGGACTAAGTATGCTGCGGTCTACATGGCTTTCGGCAGCCAGGTGAATCACATCGGTTACGCCGTATTCTGTAAAGCATTGCTGCAAAGCCGCTGCATCCAGAATATTGATTTGCGCAAACACATAATTGGCGGCCTGCTCAATGTCTTTTAGGTTTTCGAGATTGCCTGCATAAGTGAGTGCATCCAAATTAATGATACGGTAATGAGGATATTTATTGACAAACAGCCGAACTACATGGCTGCCTATAAAACCAGCTCCGCCGGTGATGATGATGCTTTTTTGGTATTGCATAAATTAGAAAGGTTTGCAAACATACAATTAAACGCAGGTAGTGCAGAAATGAACAGCGCCGCCACCGGCTATTTACCGACACTAAATTACTTACCGTTGCCGCTAATTTACATGAGCGTAGGCAGGTCATTATCTTCTATCATTGCTTACATTAGTCCATCTTATCAAATTGCCTGCTGTGAAAGAACGTTACTACTCGCTGGATGTATTCAGAGGAGCTACGGTTGCCCTCATGATTTTGGTGAATAACCCCGGCAGTTGGGGACACATTTATGGCCCGCTAAAACATGCACCCTGGCATGGCTGCACCCCTACCGATTTGGTATTTCCTTTTTTCCTGTTTGCCGTAGGCAATGCCATGGCTTTTTGTAATGCCCCGCTTACAACAGGCAGGTCCTTCAGAATTTTGGAAGAAAGTGCTCAAACGCTTTGTGCTCATCTTCATCATTGGCTTGTTCCTCAACTGGAGCCCTTTCATTAAATGGAGCGATGATCATTTGGTTTTCAAACATTGGGTAGACCCAAGCAATCCTGAGTCGGGCATTAGAATACTGGGCGTCTTGCAGCGCATTGCATTGGCCTATTTGTTTGCCAGCATTCTTGTCTTTTTTACCAAAACCAAACTCACTTTTTTTCTGAGTTGTACCCTGCTGCTTTTGTATTGGATTATCACCGTAGCATTTGGTGCCAGTGGCGATCCATACAGCTTGCAAGGCTTTTTTGGCACTCAACTCGATATAGATTTGATGGGTGTAGCCCATGTGTACAAAGGCGAAGGCGTACCCTTCGACCCCGAAGGATTGGGCAGCACTTTACCTGCCGTGGTGCAGGTTGTGTTTGGCTATTTTGTTGGCCAATACATTCAGCAAAAAGGAAAGAACTATGAAATGCTGAGCAACCTGCTGCTGGCCGGTATTGTAATGGCATTGGGTGGACTGATGTGGGGCGAACTTTTTCCCATCAATAAAAAAATATGGACCTCCAGCTATGTGCTGTACACCACCGGCCTCGCCACTATGACCATTGGCGTGTTCATTTACCTGATCGAATTCAGGCAGGCCAGCGGTGCATGGAGTAAGTTCTTTGATGTGTTTGGCAAAAATCCATTGTTCATTTTCGTGCTCAGTGGATTTTTGCCACGGGTAGTAGCCATGTTTCGCTGGACAGACCATGTGGCTGACGATGGCAAAGTGGTGTACACCTCTGCCTTCAACTGGTTTTACAAAAACGTATGTGATCCCATCAGCGCCGACCCGAGAAATGGCTCCCTCTTATATGCCGTGCTCATTGTAAGCATGTATTGGTTCATTGCTTATCTGCTCGACAGAAAAAGATTTACATCAAAGTGTAGGCTGCGTATTGCAAAAGCCGCCAAAACATTGACAGGTTACAGCTACAGTTTTTTTTAACAGGTTTTCACAAGGCAGGCATTAACATTTTGTAGTGTACAAATGCCTGTCTTATTACATCTAATGCTTGTGTTCTTCTAAAAGAATCAAACAATTTGTATCACGCAAAAAACACTGGATATGACTTTAAAATGGTTATTCGCTACGTTGGCAATTGTTTTTTCACTGCCTGTAGTGGCACAGGTAAAAACAATTTACATACATCCCAACACAGTCAGCTGTACTGGCGTAGCACCCATGCAGTGCCTGCAGTACCGATACAGCAACAAGGGTAAATGGCAACGGATGTACGGCGGCATCAAAGGCTTTACACATGAAGCCGGGTACAACTACACTTTGCAAATCACTGAAAAGAAAATAGCTAATCCACCGGCCGATGGCAGCAGCATAGAACGCAAACTGGTAAAGGTGCTGAGTAAAACACCGGTGGCACCCAACGTACAAGGCATGAAAGGCGAATGGATAATAAAAGAACTGCTGGTGAATAATGTATTGCTATCTGTGCAGGAGTTAGACTTTACTGTAAAAATTGGCGACAGTACAATTCAAGCAAAGGTATGTAACAGTATATGGGGTAAAATACAGATAGCCAAAGACGGTACAGTAAAAACCGGACCACTGATGAGTACCAAAATGGCCTGCAACAATATGGATCACGAAACCGCATTGATGCAAGCTTTCACAAAGGCCACACAATGGGAAGTAAAGGGAAGCAATCTGTATATGATGGATAAAGCAGGGCAGGTATTTGTCATACTAACAAAGCCTGCAATGGAAGCCATTCCTACAACACCCGCCAACATCAACTATGAAGCGATGCTGACCGACAGCCGCTATACTGTAAAAGAAATTGAGGACAACAAAGGTATCAGTATGTTGCTGGGCAGTGGTGCCTTTGTAAAATTTGACAAAGTAGCAGGCCGCATCAGCGGCAATGGTGGCTGTAATAATTTTTTTGGCGACGCGACGATTCAGTTTACTACAGCCAATGCCGGTACCGTTCGTTTTTCAAAATTGGGTAGCACTATGATGGCTTGCCCCAATAAATTGGTAGAAGAGCAGCGGCTGTTCAAATTGCTGGAGCAATCTGATGCGTTTGAATTTACTGCGGGTGAATTGCAATTGAAACGTGGCGCACAAATCATTGTCCGTTTGAAAGCAGACTGACCATATTTTACCAATACTAAAAAAGGAATGCCAGATGGTATTCCTTTTTTTATGCGCAAGCAATGCAAATGATTTGTAATTTTCTATACCCACACAACGAAACGGCATCATGACAATCTCGCTATTCCGCGGACTTCGATCATTTTTACAGCAATTGCTGACCAAGCCGGTGACCTGGCTGGCCAATCGTTTTTCGTCGTCGCCCAAGCAAGAAGCGGTATTTAGCTCGTTGTCAGCATTACAACAAGCACAGCTTGCTGATACCAAAAAAATACTGCAGATTAACGATGTCAGTCGCATCATTTTATTTTCAGACCATCACAAAGGCAAACGCAATGGTGCTGACGATTTTGCCAGCAACGAACCGGCCTATCTGGCTGCGCTTCACTTTTATGAGCAGCAGCAATATACGTACGTGAATTTGGGCGATAGTGAAGAGCTTTGGGAAAACAATATTTTCTCCATTCTCAAATACAACAAGGAAACGTTTGCCGCAGAAAAGCCATTTATCAACCGGCAGGCTTTTGTAAAAGTGTATGGCAATCATGATGTGTTCTGGCATTTCGATCCACTGGCGGCGCAATACCTCAAACAGATGTATGGCAAAGCAGTACCCATACTACCAGGACTGCTCCTGCAATACCAACAGCCCGGAGCACCTGCCATGCACATACTGTGTACCCATGGCCACCAGGGCGATGCCAGCAGCGATGGCAACTGGTTGAGTGCCGCTTTTGTAACCTATATATGGGGGCCACTGCAAGCCTTTCTCCGCATCAATACCAACACACCTGCTGCCAGCAAAATGCTGAAAAGTCTGCACAACAATATGATGTACCAATGGAGCAGCCGACAGCCGGGGCTGGCGCTGATTACGGGCCACACCCATCAGCCGGTATTTGCCTCCCTTACGCATTTGGAACGCTTGCTGCTACAGCGCCAACTGGCCGCTGCCAATGGCGACAATGAAAAGCTGCGCCAACTCGACAAAGAAATTCCACGCCGCAGGCAGGAGTACGATTATGTACAATTAGATTTTGCCAACCTGATACCCGGTTATTTCAATACTGGTTGCTGCTGTTTTAGCGATGGCAACATAACCGGAATAGAAATACACGAAGGAGAAATACGGCTGATAAAATGGGAAATGCAACACCAACAGGCAATTCGTACCGTGTTAGAAAAAATGTCGTTGCAAGAGTTGGCGCAGTCACTTTCTGCCAATCATCAATCCTGAGTTGAAACAGCTGCCGGTGCCGCATCATCAATCCAAAGTCGTTGGTATGATGCATCCCATGCATGCTTCCAGCGACGATGGCTCCACAGATAGGTTTCCGGATGCGTTTGAATATCTGCTTCAATATGCCTAACCAATCTTTTGGTAAGCTCACCTTTCGTTTGCATTTCTTCGTTTGTAAGCGATAGCACTGTAAACTCAAAATGATAATAGCCCCGCTTAGGGCATGTAACCCTTGTGTACACTGGCACCTGATTAAACACCTGTGCGTTGCGTTCGGGCCCGGTTACAAAAGCGGTAGGCCGCCCCAAAAAATTGAGCCAATAAGCATTGGCCGGATTGGAAGGACTCTGATCCGCCACAAGGCCAATGAGGTACTGCTTGTTGCGCCAGCCAATGATGGCTTTGGCAAGTGCAGGTGCAGGCATAAGGTGAGCTCCAAACCTGCCGCGAATACGCTTAAACAAAGAGTCTACAGGCTGGCTGGATATGGGCATGTAAACACCAATACAAGGTAGTGACTGCCTGAGACTAAGTGCAGCACTCAACCATTCCCAATTAAAAAAATGCGCTGCAAGAATGCTGGCCGTTTTGCCATTTTTATGCAACTCATCAAACACTTCAAAATTTCCGGTGATGCGTTTTTTTAAAGCTGCTTCCGGCATACTGAGCAGCTTGATTGTTTCAACCCAGTTGTCGGTAAAGTGTCGGTAAAAACCAGCTGCCACTTTTTTTCTGTAGGCCAATGATTGATGCGGAAATGCCTGTGCTACGTTTTCCATCACCGTATCTTTTCGATACCTGACAATACGGTGCAATACAAATGCCGCCAAGCTGCTAATACCATACAGCACCCGCAATGGCAGCAACGATACAGCATACATTAAACCATATACCAAACGATCCATGTTGAAATAAGTGGATGAAAGCCCGCAAAGATGAGCACATCAAACGGCATTGTCAGCAATGGCTTTCGGAAGAAAGCTTATTCAGCCCAAATTTTAACAGGCATCTGCCGGCGGATATGGCTCTTTGTCTATCCATAAAGGTGCATACTCAGGTTTCCATGCATGCTTCCATCGCTTGTGCGACCACAAATAATTAGCAGGCTGCATGCAGATTACCTGCTCCAAGCGTTTTACATACGCCACCGTTAGTGTTTCTGGTGTAAGCCCGGCAGCAGACTCAAACATTTCTTCCACATGAAAAACATAACGGCCACGCTGTTTTCTTTCTATCCATAAAAAAACAACCGGTAACTGTCGCTTGCAGGCGTTTCTACCAGGGCCGGGTGCAAAAGCAGTGGGCTGCTGCAAAAAATACATCCAGAAAGATTGCGCCGGCTTGGAGGGGCTCTGATCGGCCCCGAGCCCCAGCAGGTAGGGCTTGGTTAAATATTTTTCGATGTCAGTTTTTACTTCATCGGCAGGCACTAACACGGCGCCAAATCTTCCCTTTATTTTTCTAAACAACCGCTCCATGGCTTTGCTGCTCAACCGCATGTAAATACCCACCCAAACTAATGGCTGGTGCACCGGTAACGTAAGGTTGGTGAGCTCCCAATTCATAAAATGACCTGCCATTAATTGCACACTATTGCCCGCCGCTGCATGCTTGTGCAACACGCTGTAATCGTACTGTATCATTCGTTCAAAGCCCTTTTGGCTAATGGATAAAAACTTGATGGTTTCCATCCAGGTATCAATAAAACCAGTAAAGAATTGTTTGGCAATGGTTTTTCTTTCAGCGTCCGATTTTTCAGGAAATGCATTAGCCAGATTTCGCAACACCACATCCTTGCGGTAACCAATAACATCAAACACCAACCAACGGATAGCATCGCCCAATGCATACAGAATAAACATGGGCAAAACAGATAAGCTATAAAAAATTGCCAGTAAGAAATAATACAAAATCTGATGTTTTACGCAGTTAACAATCACAAGTCATCAGAGCACAATATTTTGAGCCAGGTTACATTTTTCAGGGTAGTCGGTATTATAATGGAGCCCTCTGCTTTCGTGCCGGAACTGAGCACTTTTTACAATGAGATAACCTACAGTAATCATATTGCGTAGTTCGCACAATTGTGGCGAAACAATCGCAGTGCGGTAAAGCTCTTCAATTTCTTCGTGCAACAAATCAAGCCGTCGCATGGCTCTTTGCAACCGAACATTGTTTCGTACAATGCCAACGTAATCACTCATCAAAAGCTGCAACTCTTTCAGGCTTTGCGTAATCAAAATCATTTCTCTTGGGTTGCTGGTTCCTCTGGCATCCCAGTCGGGTATTTGGGCAGGCGGCACTACGGGCTCCGCTTGTTCTATAGCATGTACTGCACTGCGGTGTGCATACACCATGGCTTCGAGCAGCGAATTGCTGGCTAGGCGGTTAGCACCATGCAAGCCGGTAGAGGCACACTCTCCGGCAGCATACAAATTGCGGATGCTGGTGCGGCCGTGTTCATCTGTTTTAATACCGCCACAACTATAATGTGCAGCCGGTGCCACAGGAATCATCTGCTGCGTTACATCAATGCCAATGCTTTTGCATTTTTCATAAATGTTGGGGAAATGATGCACAAAATCTTCCAATGGAATATGCCGGCAATCGAGATACACATGTTCGGTACCGCTTATTTTCATTTCACTATCAATGGCCCGGGCTACAATGTCACGTGGGGCCAAATCTTTTCTTTCGTCATACCGCTCCATAAAAGCTTCACCTTTGTGATTGCGCAAAATGCCCCCATCGCCACGAACCGCTTCAGTAATAAGAAATGACTGCCCACGCAATCCGGCTTCGTACAAGGCTGTGGGGTGGAACTGTATGAACTCCATGTTTTCGATACGGCCCTTGGCACGGTACACCATGGCCACGCCATCGCCGGTAGCAATGGCAGGGTTGGTAGTGCTGCGGTACACCGCACCATTTCCGCCCGTAGCCAGCAGCGTTATATTGCTTTGAATGGTTTCAATTGCGTGTGTTTCGAGGTTCAGTACATACACACCATAGCAGGTAATGTCTGGCGTACTTTTGGTAACGAGGTAACCAAAATGGTGTTGTGTAATTGGATCAAGAACAAAGTAATGATTGAGGATACGAATGTTGGGTAAGCTGGCAGCCTTTTGCAAGAGGGCCCGTTCCATTTCTTTTCCGGTTACATCTTTATGATGCAAAATGCGGTGTTCGCTATGGCCGCCTTCTCTGCCTAATGCATACTCACCATCAGCATCTACATCAAACTGTGCCCCCCAGTCAATAATTTCCCGAATGCGTTCTGGCCCTTCGGTTACAACTATTTTTACGGTATCGGTATTGCACAATCCATCACCGGCAATCAGCGTGTCTTCAATGTGTTTGTCGAAGCTATCCTTCATTTCATCCCACACACCCGCTATGCCACCTTGTGCATATTTGGTGTTGGTTTCATCGCTGAAGGTTTTTGTAAGTACGGTTACAGTGGCATTGGGTTTGGCATTGGCCATTTTTACGGCGTAAGTAAGGCCGGCAATACCTGAGCCAATTACCAGATAGTCTGTTTGCATGAGGAGCTTGAATGCGTTGACAAGAAGAACAATTCCGAAGGAAATTAGTTGGCTGCTTTCGGATCAAACAAGCCATGGTTGATGGCAAACACGACCAAGCCAACCGTATTTTTCACTTGCATTCTTTCCAGAATTTTTTGCCGGTAGCCTTCTACGGTGCGAACACTTAAGAACAACTGATCGGCAATTTCTTTATTGGTGAGTTCTTTGCAAATGAGTTGAATGATTTCAATTTCTTTATCAGAAAATTCCACCTTTTCTTTTTTGCCCATGCTATGGGTTTTGCTGCGGGCTATCATGTGTGCCAGCTTGTGGCTGGTGGAGCGGCAATAATAATGTTCGCCCTTGTACACCGTTCGAATGGCGTCGGCTACTTCGTCTTTGTCTACATTTTTTATGAGATAGCCCAAAGCACCTGCATCCAGCATTTCTAAAATCAGGTCTTCTTCATCAAACATGCTGAGGCCAATAATGGCTACGAAAGGAAATTTTTCCCGTATCATCCGGGTGGCTTCTATGCCATCAAGAATGGGCATTTTAATGTCGGTAATCACCACATCTGGCTGATGCGCTTCCACGAGTTTTACCAGCTCTCTGCCATTTTCTGCTTCGCCCACCAATGCAATAAAAGGGCTCTTGCTGAGCATTAATCTGAACCCATCTCTGAAAATTTCATGGTCATCGGCAATGATGACTTTTATTTCCTGCTGTACACGACTCATACACTCTTATTCAAAGGAATTTCAAAAAGGTATCTGGTGCCTTTGCCTTTCTCGGTAGTGAAATCAAATTCGCCACCCATTACTTCGGCTCGGCTCTGCAAATTAAGTAAACCCAGCCCACCATTTTTAGCAATCATTTCTTTGTAGTCAAAACCTCTGCCATCGTCTACCGAAGCAAGGCGCAGCGTATGATCATCTATTACCAGTTGAATTTGTAAGTGTTTGGCCTGCGCATGCTTCGCCGTGTTGTGTACAATTTCCTGTACAATGCGGTACACATTTACTTCAATGGTTCCGTCTACCCGCTGCTCCTGCGGGCAGGTAAAGGTGATGCGCAGGTCGGAGCTGTCCGACATTTTGCCTAAAAAATCTTGAATGGCCGCAGCCAGCCCTTTGCGAATGAGCACATTGGGCAACAGGTCGTTGCTGATTTCCCGCATCCGCTTAATAATATCGTCAATATAACGACTGCTTTTGCGGATGAGTTGGGCTTCTTCTTCGTTTTGCCCGTCGAGGTGATTGATTTGGAGCTTTACGGCAGACAATAGCGGACCTACATCATCGTGCAAATCGCTGGCTATACGGCGGCGTTCTTTTTCCAGTGTATTGATTTCTGCCGAAATTTTAGCCTTGGATAAGCTGCGGTATTTTTTTTGATACCAGATAATGGAAAAAATAAAATACAGCAGAATAGCAGCAATAATTGAAGTGGCTATCAGGATGGCAGTATATAATTCTTTTTCCTGGGGATCCATAAGGCTGCTAAAAATAGGATGAGGTAATAGAATTGTAATAAGTAGCGGTTGAAGCTACTGAGGTAGGTTACAAATTCATTGCTGAAGCCCTTCAGAAAAAAGGCATCTACCAGTACCCGGTAGGTGTAATACACCGTAAGGCCGATACAAATGAGAAAACGATGGTTGGTGAGCAACACTTTTCTTTCAGACATAATTTGCTTGTTGATACTGGTAACTGCCAGTACCACCATCACCAGATTAAAACACAGCCGGTAAATATTTCTTCTTGCTGTAAAACGGTAGCCATCAATGATGAAAAAATCGGCCACCCATACCAGCGACAGCACTACAAAGATGAGTATGGCCCAACGGATATTGAGTACGCCCCATTCTTTGAATTGAAACAACAACAACGCCAGCAAAGGCAGAATGTAAATGTTGTAAATAGGGTTTGGATAAACCCCAAAAGAAATGGCGATAAACTGTGCCGTTTCTGTTATTACGACCGTCCACCAGGCCAAAATAATTGGCCTGTTGGACGGATCGATTTTTTGCCACCTGACGGCCCCTGTAATAGCGGCCAGCGAGATGGTCATTGCCATCAAAAAATTGATGATCAAAATATTCATGCAACTGAATTTGTTCGAAAGAATTAAGGCACTACGGGTGCTGGGTAAGGCGGGCACATTTGTGCATCATCGAGCAACCCATCGTCCGGATCGTCGCCAGCTGTTGTTTTTACACCCTTGGTAGGTTTGCCTTTGGCTGCAGCCGGCATCTCGGTGTAGGTAATGTTGTTGCCAGCTTCATCAAATGCTACCAGAATCATGGTCAGTTTTGCATCATCATTAATGCCGGGGTAAATGCGCAAACCAACTGCGCCAGATTCTTTCAGGATTTTCTGAACACTTTTTTTGTTGAAAGAAAAAGCATAGCCCATCTCTGGCGTGTTGGCAGGTGGCGGAGTGCCGGCAGCCACTGCTTTGGCCAAATCTTTTACAAACTTCTGGTAGCGCTTTGCCCATTTGTCGGCATTGGCTTTGGAAATGGAATGCTTACTGGCTGCCAAGGCGGTGAAAGCTTGTGCAGCCGGGATTTTTTTTGCCATACAACTTTGATTTTTAACGTTTTAGGATTTAATGCAAGGTAAAGGAGAATACAAGTGCCGAATATGCGTATTTCTACGCATAAAATACCGCAGAAACACGGTTGATTACCTGCAGCCCGGTCTACAATTTTGTCTCATCAAAACAAACACACCCTCACACAACCCTTTCAATACAGGTTCTGCCATGAACGGTTGAAAGATTCTTCGAAAAGCCACCAGGGGTAGGATCCCGTAAGGTCCCTGCCTGGCCTTTTCACCACAAAAGTTCTTCGAATAACCGCAAACAAACACGCAGGCAGCGGGCTACCCTTAAACCCCCTATTGGCTACCCGCCACTCATTTTCAACTTAGCATGCTGCCTGCAATACATAACACAAACGGACAAGCATCACACCGTTAGCCTGTCCTTTTAAGGCTGTTTTCTCATCACGCTCACAGCCGGATTTTCTAGTCCGGCTTTTTTTTATTTTTATACCTGCGTAACCGGGAATTTTCAGCATCTCATTGATAACCCTCGGTTATATTTGCCGGTAACCATCTATGCGTCGCAAAATCATTTCTGTATTGCTGTTGCTGGTGTTCAGCGCCACGGTTCTGCCAATTTCACAAATTGGCGAGTTGCTGGCCAGCAATACATTAAATGAGGAAGTACACCAGCAGGCCCCGCAATTGCTGGAAGAGAAATGCAAGGAACCTCTGTACGCTTCTCATAGTTTTTTGCATCCTGCAGACCATTTCAACTGGATATGTATAGCCCGGCTTAGTAGCAGCGCATTACTTAAAGAAATGGTACCGAAAGGTCCTGCGGAAGATATCGTGATTCCTCCCCCAAAAGCCTGAGTGTAAATTTTCTATTGTCGGTCTACTCAACCGGCAATGATGTACTCATTAGGTTTTGATCTTCCCACTTATTCTTCCATTCATGAAAAATTTATTCAGGAATGCAGGTGCTGATATACCTGCGTCCATCGTTGTGTTTTTGGTGGCGTTGCCGCTATGCCTTGGTGTAGCTGTAGCCAGCGATGCAGCCCCGGTGACCGGCATTGTAGCGGGCATTATTGGCGGCATTGTTATTGGAGCACTCAGCGGTAGCCAGCTGAGTGTAAGCGGACCCGCAGCGGGCCTTACCGCCATTGTAGCAGGTGCCATTGGTAAATTAGATTCTTACAGTGTTTTCCTGCTGAGTGTAGTACTGGCAGGTGGCCTCCAATTGTTGTTCGGCTTTTTAAAAGCCGGTATGATTGGAGAATTCATTCCCAATGCCGTTATCAAAGGCATGCTTGCTGCCATTGGCCTCATTCTTATTTTGAAACAGCTGCCCCATTTTGTGGGTTATGATGCCGACCCCGAAGGCGATGAAACCTTCATTCAACCCGATAATCAAAACACGTTTTCGGAACTGTTGAATGCCTTCAATTATATCTCGGCAGGTGCCATCATTATTGCACTCATAGCCACGGCTATCTTATTGGTGTATGAAACCAAAACAATTAAACAGCAGCGGATTTTTCAACTCATTCCCGGCCCGCTGATTGTAGTAGCAGCCGGCATTGGCGTCAATCAATTGTTTTTGCAATCTTTTCCGCAGTTTGCGTTGTCTGGCGATCATTTGGTAAAGCTGGATGTATTTGACAAACCAACAGATTTTGTAGCAGCATTGCCCTCACCCAGTTTTGCGGGCATTACCAATGCACAGGTTTGGATTACAGCCATTACACTGGCCATTGTGGCCAGCCTCGAAACCTTGCTGAGCATTGAAGCCGTAGATAAAATAGACCCACAAAAACGCATCAGCCCTACCAACAGAGAATTGAAAGCACAGGGCGTGGGTAATATTGTATCCGGCATGTTGGGCGGCCTGCCCGTTACATCGGTTATTGTGCGTAGCTCTGCCAACGTGAGTGCCGGTGCAAAGTCGAAACTATCCAGCATTATGCATGGTATTTTGCTCATGCTATCAGTGTTGTTTTTTGCCGACTATCTCAACCTGATACCCAAAGCAAGCCTTGCTGCCATTTTGATTTTTACAGGATATAAACTGGCAAAAATTAAGTTGTTTACTGAGCACTACCGCAAAGGCTGGGATCAGTTTTTACCCTTTATCATTACTGTAATTGCCATTCTGTTGTCAGACTTGCTGATAGGCATTTTAATTGGCATGGTGGTAGGCATGTACTTTGTATTGCGTAGCAACTTTAAGTCGGCTATTTTCTTTATCAAAGATGAGCACCGTTATCTTATTCGTTTCCGCAAGGAAGTAAGTTTTCTCAACAAAGCATTGATGAAAGGCATTCTGGAATCTATCCCCGATGGCACTTCTGTACTGGTAGATGCTACTAAAAGCGATTTCATTGACCGCGACATCATTGACATGGTGAATGACTTTATTATTAATGCAGAAACCAGAGGCATAAAAGTGTACATTAAATTCAGCAATTCTGCTTCAAAATCTTTCTTCCACGACAACAAAATGGTTATCGATTAACCCTTCATTTTAAATAACTCAACTATGAAATCATACGAAAAATTATTGCTGGAAAACAAGGCATGGGCCAAAGAAATGAAGGATGCTGATCCTGAATATTTCAAAAGATTGGTGGGCATTCAAACACCCGAATTTTTATGGATTGGCTGCAGCGACAGCCGTGTGCCGGCCAATGAAATCACCGGCACAGCACCCGGTGAAATTTTTGTGCAGCGCAACATTGCCAACATGGTGGTACACACCGATCTGAACCTGCTGAGTGTACTGGAATATGCAGTGGTACACTTGAAAGTAAAACATGTAATTGTATGCGGACACTACGGCTGCGGGGGTGTGAAAGCGGCACTCAGCCATCACAACCTCGGCATCATCAACAAGTGGCTGCGCAACATTAAAGATGTATACCGCTTGCACGAAGATGAACTGGCCGCCATTGAAGATGAAGACAAGCGGGTAGACAGAATGGTGGAGCTAAACGTGGAGGAACAAGTACTCAACCTTGCTAAAACTTCTATTATTCAAAAAATGTGGAAGCATGAACAACGCCCCATTTTGCATGGCTGGGTGTACAGCCTTGCCAACGGCATTTTAAAACCATTGGTCACCATGGATGCAAATACCCATCTCGATCATATTTACGAATACGACGACCTGTAATATCAGGTCATTTGTACCAGGCCCCAATACAATGGCAGGCCAATGGTAATATTCAGCGGAAACGTAACGCCCAAGGCCATCGGGATGTACAAACCCGGATCGGCTTTGGGCGCTGCCAACCGCATGGCTGCCGGTACAGCTATGTATGAGGCACTGGCCGCCAATACCGACAACATCAATCTGTTACCCTCCTGCATATGCAGCATGCCCGAGGCCCATGCAGTGATACATCCATTGAATAACGGCATCAGCAAACCAAAGACCGTTACAAACCAGCCATAGTGCCGGAAAGCCTTAAAACGCCTGGCTGCCACCATACCCATTTCCAACAGAAACACCGCCAGAAATCCTTTGAAAATATCGCTGGTAAACGGCTCAATACCCTTGGCCTGTTTTTCATCGCTGATGATGCCAATGAGCAGGCTACCCATAATCATCAATACACTTCCGTTGGTAAATGCATCGTGCAATACACCTTTCATAGAAGTGGCATTGCCAGCTTCTTTATCATAGCGGCGAATGAGCAGCACTCCAATGATAATAGCTGGCGCTTCCATGAGTGCCATGGCCGCAACCATATGCCCACCATAGGCTATTTGACGACCTTCCAAAAAAGTAGCAGCTGCTACAAAAGTAACAGCACTCACCGAGCCATACGCTGCCGCAACGGCGCCTGCATCGGGCACAGCCAGCTTTCTTTTCAAAATAAAAAATGAATACATAGGTACCAGCATGGCCAGCACAATAGCTGCTGCCAATGTAACAGCCACCTCTTTGGTAATGCCGCTGTGCGCCAGTTCCTCGCCTCCTCTGAAGCCAATAGAAAACAATAAATACAACGAAATAAACCGCGAAGAACTCGCCGGAATCTCCAAATCACTTTTTACTGTAGCAGCTACAACGCCCAGTAAAAAAAACAGCAACGTGGGGTTGGTAATGTTGCTGATTAATATATCTGTGTTCATTAAAGGCGCAAGTTAGGCTGCCCGCCAAAAATGGCAGGCCACGCATAACGCAGGGTTATAAAAAAGCCGAAAAATCTACGCAATCATTTGCGGGCAGCCTTAAAACCGGCAATGGCTTTGCGGGTAAAATCGCTGAGCACCAGCCTGCCACTAATGGCGGCTCTTTCCCGAAGCAGGATATCCCAATGCTCGGTACCCTTCCAAAACATCGCCTTCATATCGGCCATGGCCTGGGGGCTGCTGTGTGCCAAAGTGTGGGCTAAATGGCGAACCGCTTCATCCACATCTTCCATGTTGTCGTACACTTCTGCAAACAAACCTTTGTGCTTGGCCCATTCGGCATTGCGCCACTTGCCGGCATCAATGGCCAGTTGAGAAAAGGCCGAGGTACCCATTTTTCTTTCTACCGCAGGGCCCACCACAAACGGGCCAATGCCTACGGCCAGCTCACTCAGTTTTACATCGGCCGAATGATGCGCAATGGCATAATCACAAGCTGCTGCCAGACCTACACCACCGCCTACACATTTGCCCTGAATGCGACCAATGATAAGCTTATTGCATTTACGCATGGCATTGATGACATGGGCAAACCCGCTGAAAAATTGCAGCCCTTCTGCTTCGGTTTGTATGGCCATCAATTCATCGAAAGAAGCACCGGCACAAAAGGCTTTCTCGCCTTCGCTTTGTAGAATAATCACACGGCAGTCATCATCATTGCCCAAGGCATGAAATGTTTGCGCCAACTGATTGAGCAAATGCGCCGGCAGCGAGTTGCTCTGTGGATGCTGAAACTGAACGGTAGCAATATGATTGTGCACGTGATACCTCACGCCAGCTTGTGATGAAGTAGTCATAATGGCAAGCATTTAGGATTGCTCAACAGCAATCGTTATTTACAATACAAAGGTAGCAGGCAATGCTGTCTCACTCGCCTGCTTCAGGTTATTCTTCCCGCTTTCTTACCATGGTTAAAATAGTAGCCACACCTACAATCTCATTGAGCTCATCCAGTATTTCTACATACCATTTTACGATGCCTCGTGGTATGTCAGTGGCTTCCCGTTTTTCTTGCGGCAGTTTTTCTTTACAAGTAAAACGAACGTGAATACTGGCCCCGGGATACACAGGTTTGGTAAAACGCAATTCATCAATACCATAATTGAGCAACACCGGATTTTTTTGATAGCTCTCGACAAACAAACCGGCAGCTGCACTCATAATAAAATAGCCATGTGCCACCTGGCCGGTAAACACGGTATCAGTAAAATCGGTATCGGTGAGGTGCGCATAAAAATGATCGCCACTCAAATCGGCAAAGGCGGTAATGTCTTCAGCAGTAATGAGGCGAGGTTCGGTAATGAGTTGGTCGCCTACGCTGAGTTCTTCAAAGTATTTGGTGAACGGATGCTGTGCTGAGTGTTGCCCATCGGCACCGGGTTGGTATTGACCGGTGACTGCTGTAAGCATATTGGGAGAACCTTGTACTGCAAGCCTTTGCATGTAATGCTTTACGCCACGCAAGCCGCCCATTTCTTCACCACCACCGGCACGGCCGGGGCCGCCATGCACCAGCAATGGCAGTGGGCTGCCATGTCCGGTGTTTTCTTTGGCGCATTCGGCATTCAGCACCAATATGCGTCCGTGGTGTGTGCCTGCACCTATCACATATTTGCGGGCAATGGAAGGGCTGGCCGTAACAATGGTAGACACCAGTGAGCCCTTACCCATTTTACTAAGGGCAATGGCTTCGTCTAAACCATTATAAGGCATCAAGGTACTTACGGGACCAAAAGCTTCTACATCGTGTACTTCGCTGGCATCGAAAGGTTGCGTATTCAGCAGCAAGAGCGGACTCATAAATGCACCTACCGTTCCATTGGCATCTACTACATCAATATCATCCAAAGTGCCGTAGGCTATGCTGGCATGTTGCATTAGTTTTTGTACCTGTGCTTTCACTTCTTGCCGTTGCGATTGACCGGCCAGTGAGCCCATGCGTACCTTATCATTCAGCGGATTGCCAATCACCGTTTGTGCCAGTGCTTTGGCCAATGATTGTTGCACCGCTTCCAGCTTATTGGCAGGTACAAAAATGCGGCGAACACCCGTGCATCGCTGCCCGGCTTTCAGCGTCATTTCTTTGCGTACTTCTTTTACAAACAAATCCCATTCGGGCATCTCCGGTGTTACGTCTTCGCCCAATACCATGCAGTTGAGTGAATCGGCCTCCATGGTAAATGGAACGGTTTCCTGCAACATGTGTGGATTCGATTTCAACATCAATCCTGTACTGGCAGAACCGGTAAACGTAACCACATCCTGAAACGTGGTGTGGTTGAGCATGTCGCCAGCGCTGCCGCAAAGCAGTTGTAATGCACCCGCTGGCAATATGCCGCTAGCAATGATTTTTTGTACGACTGCTTCAGTCAAAAATGATGTAACGGTAGCCGGCTTTACAACTGCAGGCATACCTGCTAACAGATTCACCGCAATTTTCTCCAGCATACCCCACACCGGAAAGTTGAACGCATTGATGTGAATGGCCACGCCTTCTTTGGGCACCAGCAAATGCTGCCCGATGAAAGTGCCGTTTTTACCCAGCAAATGTGTTTCACCTTCAGCGTAAAAAGATTCATTGCCCAGCTTACGCCGCAGGCTGGCATTAGCAAACAAATTGCCGATACCACCTTCAATATCCACCCAGCTATCAGCCCGGGTGGCACCGGTTTGGTAGCTGATGTCATACAATTCATCGAGGTGCTCCCGCAGGTACAGGGCCAATGCTTTTAGCATCAATCCACGTTCGTGAAAAGTCATGTTGCGCAGGGCAGGATTGCCAATAGTTCGGCCGTACTGCAGCACATCTGCAAAAGGAATGCCTTTGGTAGAAGCCGTGGCAATGGGTTCGTTGGTTACTGCGTTGTACAGCAACTGACCATCGCCATCGCCGGGCACCCATTGGCCAAGTACATAGTTGTGAAGCGTTTTCATAGGGCAAGCAATTGAAGTGCAATAATAAAACTAACAATTGTTAGTCTGTGTTGTTGCACTCATCAAAAGGCAAGGGCTGACATGTGGCAATGCATGTACATTTGTGCGGATGTCTATGCTTAAAATGCCAAAGTCAATAGCGTGGATACTGGCTACTATGCTGGTGATGCTGTTGCTCATGATGGCTTACCGATTGTTTGTACTTGCATTGTTCGCCCCCGAGCCGGCGCCAGCCAGTGTGGGTCAATTGTTGTGGCTGGGTTTCAAGTACGATTTGCGTTATGTAAGCCTGTTTACATTGCCCGTGTTGCTGGCCAGTTTTAGCGGTTCATTGCATTTGTTTAAAAGCAGTGCCGGCAAAAAGTTTGGCATCATCGTGTTTACCATTTTCAGTTCACTCCTGCTTTTATTGTATGGCATTGATGTAGCCAACCTCATAGCGTACAACGAGCATGCCAGCGGCGAAACCTTTCACGAACTGATACGCCAGCAGGCGGCAGATAAGAAACTCATGACAGATGCGCCATGGGTCATTATTATTTTGCTGGCTGGTGTGGGTGCATGGCTGTTGTACTTACTGCACCGCTTGCTGCACCATGCCATTGGTGTGAAAAAAAGCAGCGACAATAAAACCATGCGGTTGTTTTGGCAAGGCCTCACCTTGTTGATTTGCGTAGCGGCATTGTATGGCAATATTGGCACGAAGCCTTTGCAATACAACGATGCCAAACAATGGAAAAACGAACAGGCGGCAACGGCAGCCCTCAATGTGTTTGAATGCATGGCGCACAGCATCCGGTATTAAAAAAGGTCCTGCCCGAAGACAGAACCCTTTTTCATCGCCACACACACTATCCCATTCGCCACACTGCGAATATTATTCTCCGGCCGGCTTGTTATAGCCCGCCTTCTTTTCGGCTTCTTTGGCTTTTTCAAAATCAAGAATCACCCCGTTGATGCAATACCGCAAACCTGTAGGTGGCGGTCCGTCTTCAAACACATGGCCCAGGTGAGCTTTGCACCGGCCACACTGTACTTCGGTGCGGGTCATGCCATGCGAATGGTCGGGGGTGTAAATGATGGCGCCTTTGCTGATGGGCTCGTAAAAACTGGGCCAGCCGCAACCGCTGTCAAATTTTGTATCGCTTTTAAACAGGGGATTGCCGCAGGCCAGGCAGTAGTAAGTGCCAATTTCTTTAAAGTTTTCAAACTTGCTTGTCCAGGGGCGTTCGGTACCTTTTTGGCGGGCAATGTAGTACACATCAGCCGGTAGAATCTTTTTCCATTCGGCCTCGGTGAGGTTTACCTTGCCACTATCTACGCGGTTGTACACCGGATTATTCGTGGGTTTTTCGTTTTCCATTTTTGCTGATTTACTGGTTTTTGAATCGGCCTGCGAAAAGGAGCAGCTGAAACAGCACACCGATAAAACCAAAAGTAAGCCTACGTTTTTCATACTGTAAATATTACAATGCTCATTGAATACTGTTCAATAAATGGAGGTACGCTTAACAGAAATTTTGTAGGTGACTAAGGTCTGTTAAACATTTCCTAAGCAGTGTTATATTCGCGGCTCAAGCATCGCAAACATCATGTTCAACCTCGTTCTTTTTGGCCCTCCGGGTAGCGGCAAAGGCACCCAAAGTGAAAAACTGATTGAAAAATATGGTCTGATTCATTTGAGCACCGGCGACCTGCTGCGCAAAGAAATGAAGGCCGGCACCCCACTCGGCAACGAAGCCAAAAGCCTGATTGAAAAAGGCCAGTTGGTACCCGATGAAGTAGTGGTAGGCATGATTAGCTCTGCCCTCGATGCCAACCCCGAAGCAAAGGGTTTTCTCTTCGATGGCTTTCCCCGCACCATTGCTCAGGCCGAAGCGCTGGACAAACTGCTGACGCTGAAAAAAACAGCCATTCATGCCGTGTTGTTTTTGATGGTGAATGAAGAAGAACTCATCAACCGACTGGTAGGCCGTGCCAAAACCAGTGGCCGCCTCGATGATGCCGATCCTGAAATACAGCGGAAGCGCCAGGAAGTGTACAAAAATGAAACCCTGCCTGTGGCCGGCTATTACCAAAACCAGGATAAAGTAAGCCGTGTGGAAGGCGAAGGTACCATCGACGAAATATTCGACCGCATCTGCAGTCATATCAATCCTTTGCTGGAAGCATAAGCAATCGAATTCAGCTACATAAAAAAATGCACCCCGACCGGAGTGCATTTTTTTATGCGAAAGCAACATGAATTAGTGCTTGCCTTCGTCTTTGCAAAGACCAACGATATCGTGATACACGTCGTGCAGTACAGTCAGTTGCTTGGTAATGGCCGCATCATCAGCACCTGCTTTAATTTGCTTGCTCAATGCTTTGGCTCCCTTCATCAGCTTGTTCAGGTTTTCTTTGATTTCAGGTTTGTTGAACTCAGCAGGCGGCGTACTTTTTTGCCAGGCCTTTGCCAAATCAATCATTTCGCCAATGCGGTTTTTAATGGAATCGAGCTTGCCTTCTTCAGCTGGATGAAATGTCTGGCTCATCACGGTGTGAAAGTCTTTCATTTCTTTCCATTCGGGCTTGGCTTGTGCAGCGGCAAACAATACAGGCAGTGCAAACAATGCTGCCAACAACAGTTTTTTCATGTGCGAAAATTTAAGTGATGTGTACGCTAAAAATTTGAGTTGTAAAAGTACCGCTTCTAATGGCTCCGTTGTAAAAAAGCGATGCTAATTTGAACCCAAACAGCCCTGCATTTGTCGAATAGCGAGCAACCACGAAACCTTGCCAGCTCCGCAGAATCCTTTATTTTAATTGACTAAACACAACATCATGCTCACCCCTTTTCGTCGCTATGCATTTTTAATAGCAGTGCTGTTATCGTGTCAGCCACTGCTGGCACAACAATTACAACCAGGTTTCGACAGGAAGGAATATGCCGACATGCTGTGGCTTCAGTTTTATGGACTGAAAGACAGCATGCAGCAAACGCCACCCGTGCAGTTGGAAAAAGACAGCTATCGAACACTGCGCATTTCCAAAGAAGTGGGTTTGTATAATAAGTGTGGCATTTACCTGCGCAAAGACGGCGTGGTGGTACTGCAACTTCGCGGCACTGTCAACAAAATGGAGAGCTGGCTAGAAAATTTTTACGCTGGCATGGTGCCAGCAACTGGTAGCCTGCAGCTGAGTAACGATTACACATTTGTGTACAAGCTGGCCAGCAATCCACAAGCCACAGTGCATGTGGGTTGGCTTACAGGTGTGGGTTTTCTGATGAAAGAAGTACTGCCCACACTGGATAGCCTGGTGCAAGCCGGTCACAGAGACCTGATGATAGCAGGCCATAGCCAGGGTGGTGCGTTGTCTTTTTTAACCACTTCTTTTTTGCACTACCACTATGCAGCTATGAATATAGCCGTGCGGCTAAAAACATATGCAAGTGCCGCCCCCAAACCGGGCAATCAATATTATGCGTATGATTTCGATTTCATCAGCCGTGGGCAAATGGGCTTTCGGGTGATCAACGATGCCGATTGGGTGCCAGAAACCCCGGTATCGCTTCAAACCATCAACGATTACAATGCAGTAAACCCGCTGAGCAATGCCAAGAGTACCATTAGAAAGCAAAAGTTTGTGGTACGGTTATTTCTCAACAGTGTATATGGCAAGCTCACCCGCAGCAGCAACAAAGCATCGAAGCAATTTGAAAAATACCTCGGCAAAAAACTGTACAAGCTGGCAGCGAAGCCATTGCCAGGTTTTGCCAAACCAACATTGGCTGGCACCATGAATTATGCCACTGCCGGCAGCCCTGTAATATTGGCCGCAAACGATGCTTACCGCAGCAAGTTTGTGTTTGATGGTCAAAACTATTTTGTACACCACATGCTGGCACCTTACCTGTTTTTGCTCGATGCTTACTACCCATTACCTACAGCAAAATAAATGCTGCACTTTTGCAGCCATCATTTATTCATCATGAAGCAAAGCCTCAACAAAATTTTTTATGCCGTCGGGCTGGCAGAAGCCATTTCATTTATTGTGTTGCTGGGAATAGCCATGCCACTCAAGTATATGGCGGGTATGCCTAAAGCCGTTTCCATAGTAGGCATGGCGCATGGTGTATTGTTTGTGGGCTACTTAGCTGTAGCTTATCTCTGTAAAGAAACCTTTCACTGGAGCATGCGGACATTTGTATTGGCCTGTGTTGCTTCGGTGGTTCCATTCGGACCATTTTGGTTTCACAAACACCTGCAATCGAAAGCATAACTTCAAGCACGATAGTATAGATATAGAGAGGGCACAAAGAAGAATATCTTGCTTTGTGCCCGCTTGGTTTTGAGCTGAAACAGCTGCGCTTTTACAGCTTTATTTCTTCATGATCCTGGTCGAGGAATTTAAAATCTACCAAGTGCAGTGTATTGCTTTCCTGAATTTTAATCCATTGTTTGTGCTTGAGGCTCCACTGCATCCGCTTGCTGGGGAAGCCCTTTTGCAAATAGGCTGCCATAATTGGATGCACCATCAACACCAGGTTTTTGTGACCGTGTGTGATGAGATAATCGAGGTTCTTACGAATCTCATCTTCCAGCACCAGCGTACTGCTGATTTTGCCTGAGCCACCGCAGCTGGGGCACAGCTCATCGGTTTTAATGTCTACCTCGGGCTTCATCCGCTGGCGGGTAATTTGCATCAACCCAAAACGGCTGATGGGCAAAATACTGTGGCGAGCACGGTCGGTACGCATAAATCCTTCCATGGCATCGGCCAGCTTCTTTTTGTTTTCGGGCAGCTTCATGTCAATGAAGTCGACCACAATAATGCCGCCCAAATCGCGGAGGCGTAGCTGACGGGCAATTTCTTCGGCAGCTTCCAGGTTGGTTTGCAGGCTGTTTTCTTCCTGATTGTTGCTGCTGCTTTTGTAGCCGCTGTTTACATCAATAACGTGCAGCGCTTCTGTGGCTTCTACAATGAGGTAAGCGCCGCTGGGCATGCTTACCGTTTTGCCAAAAGACCCTTTCACCTGTTTGGTAACGGCGTAGGTATCAAATACCGGTGAGCCACTTTGATAGTGCTGCACGATGTCCGCCTTTTCGGGTGCAATGCGCACCAAATACTGGCGTATATCGTTGTAAATATTCTTGTCGTTGACAACAATGCGGTTGAAATCGGGGCTCAGCAAATCTCGAAGAATAGACGTAGCCTTATCCTGCTCACTCAAAATTTTAGAAGGCACGGCTGCACCTTGCAAGTTTTGCTGAATCTGCTTCCATTTGGCCACCAATTGGTTCAGGTCGTCGTGCAGCTCTGCGGTGTTTTTACCTTCCGCAGCCGTACGTACAATCACCCCAAAGTTTTTGGGTTTGATGGATTCAATGATTTTCTGGAGCCGGCGGCGTTCGTCGCTGGTATGAATTTTTTTGGAAACGGCTACAATGTCGTTGAAGGGTGTAAGCACCACAAAACGACCGGGCAGCGAAATTTCACAACTCAAACGGGGGCCTTTGGCAGCAATAGGTTCTTTCAGAATTTGCACCAAAATATTGGGCTTGCCATTCAGCACTTCTGTGATTTTCCCTGTTTTTACAATTTCGGGTTCTACATGAAAACGGCTGAAATCGTATGGCTCTTTGGCCTTCCATTCCTGACAAATCTGGGTGATTTTCAGCAGGCTTTTGGCGTATGGGCTCAAATCGGTGTAGTGCAAAAAAGCATCTTTCTCAAAGCCAACATCCACAAAGGCAGCATTGAGGCCCGGCATCAGTTTTTTTACTTTGCCGAGGTATAAATCGCCCACACCAAAAGGGTTTTCGGTGTTTTCGCGGTGAAGTTCTACCAGCTTTTTGTCTTCTAATAATGCAATTTCAACCCCCTGTGGTGTTGCATTGATAATAAGTTCCTTGTTCACAAAATGGTATCAGTTTGTGTATGAATTAGGTACATGGCAATGCCCTGAGGCCTGCAGCATGTAAATACATTGGGGGGATAATATGCACGGGGGAAACAGGCAGGCAACAGTATAAACCAAAAAAACATTTACCTGCCCGTACACTTACAGGCAGGTAAATGCGCTAGAAAAAGAGCTACTTATTTATTCTTCTTCTTATGACGATTCTTTCTCAAACGCTTTTTGCGTTTGTGAGTCGCAATCTTATGACGCTTTCTTTTTTTACCGCAAGGCATAGTTCTATGATTTTATAAGTTCTAAATATGAAAAAGCATCTTATTTACCGGGAGCTGCCGACTTCAGTTGCGCAATCCGCTTCTGTATTTCGGTTTTCATTTCCGGAACAGATACTTTCTGTTCAATTTTTTCGTAAGTGCTGATGGCTTGCGGGTTCATGTTGGCCAACTCGTAAGCTTCGGCCAGCTTAAACCACACTTCCAGATTGTCGGGTTGCGCTTTGGTTACTTTTTCAAACCGCTGCGCTGCCTTGTCGTACTGGCCACTGATGACACCACCTACACCAAGCATATACTGCGCAAACATGTTGGTGGAATCTTTCTCAACCACAGCCCGCACTTTCATAATGCCGGCCATTGGACCTTCCGCACTTTTGGCACCATACATGATGGTTCCGCCTAATCCTACAATGGTTGAATCATTCGATTCATTCATTGCAAAAGCCTTATCAAACAACTCTTTTCCTCTATTGGCCAGCCACTCCTGCTCCAAATGATTGTGGGCATAGGGCAGATAGCCTAAAATAGAATGGGCGGCAAAAGTGAGACTTTTTTCGGTATTATCCAATTCGGAAGCTAATGAAAGATGCTGAAAATGCAGGATGGGACTGGCGACAGAGTCTTTCCAGAAGCTGGCCAAACTGCGGTGGGCTGCTGCCTGCTGGCTTTTTACATCGCCACGGCTCACGGTATTTTCCAACGTATTGATATATTGCTGCTGCGCCTGGCTTAGTTGGCTCATGGCACCGGCTCTTACCTTGGCCGATCAAGCGGGTCGTGATTGTGGCTGGTATCGGCCGCCTGAGCCTGAGGGCTGGCACCGCCTTTTTTGGCCCCACTGTGCTACCAAAATAATAAAGCCCCGCTGTGGCAGCGAGGGCTACGCCTATCAAAATCTTTTGTGTATTTTTCATATCACCTTTGCCTCAAATTGTCTGCAGCGCAGCAAAGGTATACGGACAAGCTATTCAGCGGCGTCGGTTTTGCCGCTGGTCTTCAATTTAACTTCTGCCACAAACTCTTTGCTGGGCTTAAAGGCGGGAATGAAATGCTCCGGAATTTCCACGGCTACATTGCGTTTGATGTTGCGGCCAATTTTTGCAGCCCGCTTTTTGGTAATGAAACTGCCAAACCCACGGATGTAAATATTTTCACCATTCGAAAGGCTTTCCTTCACCTCTTTAAACATGGTTTCGAGTGTCACCAAAACATCCACTTTGGGAATACCGGTTTTATCGGCAATTTGGTTGATGAGGTCTGATTTGCGCATGATTTAGAATGATTTACAACGGTTTGTCATTAAAAGTAAGACAGGAAAACGTGAATTGCAATAATTGGAATCGTTTTTTGTAAATATTTCATTATCAAAGGTAAACGCCTTATTTGAACGAAATTGTACCCTTGCTGTAATTGTACTGTATGCCCGTATCGTCTTCCTCCCCTTCCCGTCGTCAAAAAGGCCCTGTTGGCCAGCCATGGTTTACTCCAACCCTGCTGCACTGGCATGCCCACCACAACCAGCGCAGCATGCCCTGGAAGGGCGAAAAGGACCCTTATAAAATCTGGCTCTCCGAAATCATTTTGCAGCAAACCCGGGTAGAACAAGGGCTGGCCTACTATCTCCGTTTTGTGGAAGCCTATCCCACAATTGCCGATTTGGCCTCAGCCGACGATGAAGCAGTTTTTAAGTTGTGGGAAGGCCTGGGCTATTACAGCCGCTGCCGCAACCTGCTGGCTGCCGCCCGTCAGGTAATGCAGCAGTTTGAAGGGCGTTTTCCCAACAATTACAACGATATTTTGAGCCTGAAAGGTGTGGGCCCTTACACCGCGGCCGCTATTGCCAGCTTTGGTTTTGGACTGCCGCATGCCGTGGTAGATGGCAATGTGATAAGGGTGCTGGCCCGCTTTTATGGCATTGATGAACCATTTGATACCACTACCGGCAAACAGCGTTTTACCCAAGAGGCCGATGCGCATCTGGCGCAGGATGCACCTGCTACCTACAACCAAGCCATCATGGATTTTGGCGCTACCGTTTGCAAGCCGGCGGCACCATTGTGCGGCACCTGTCCCATGCAAAGCCAATGCGTCGCTTTCAAACAACAACGGGTTGAAAGCCTGCCGGTGAAGTCGAAAAAGCTCATCAAGAGGGATCGATATTTCTATTATTTCCTTTTCAGGGTGGGCAAGCAAATACTGGTGCGTCAGCGGCAAGCCAAAGACATTTGGCAAGACCTGTATGAATTTCCGCTAGTGGAAGAGCCACAACCTGTTGAACGAAGCGAGACCGAATGGCTGCAGCTGGCACAACAGCTGGCGCCACAGGTAAAACATATTGCTGCCATGCACGGACCTTACCGGCAGTTGCTCACCCACCAAACCATTTACGCCAGTTTTATTGAATGCCCACTGCCTTCAGCAAAAGCAGTACCAGCCGGGCAGTGGGTAAATGCTGAAACACTTCGACAACTGGCTTTTCCCAAGTTGCTCCGCGACTATCTGACTTCATCTTCCGCAGCTCAAACCAATTTGTTTTAGGCAGCATAGCGTTTATTGTGTTTGCAGAAATAAACTAACTTTAAGCAATAACCATTTCTGCAACAAAGCATTGGCGTATGCGTGGTGTAAACAAAGTGACATTGATAGGCAACCTGGGCAAAGAGCCGGACGTGCAATTTTTGGAAGGCAATATTGCTGTAGCCAAGTTTCCTTTGGCTACTACTGAAACATACAAAGACAAAACCGGCAAGCTCATCAGCCAAACAGAATGGCACATGGTGGTGCTGTGGAGGGGCCTGGCCGAGCTGGCACAAAAATATTTGCACAAGGGCAGTTTGGTGTACATAGAAGGCCGCCTGAAAACACGTACCTGGGACGATAAGGATGGCAACAAAAAATTTGCCACCGAAGTAGTGGGCGAAAACCTGATTATGCTCGACAAGCGGGGCGATGGCAGCTTTGCACAAGGCCAAGGTTTTGGCCCCGAAGGCATCGACAACTTTAGCGGCAGCGATATTCCACCCGCCGGCGATGGCCCCGACCTTGCAGGCTTTTAATTCCGAATGTTATTTTTGCCGCTGTAGCAAAGTGCCGGCGCCAATGCCCCTTACTTTGTAGCTAATCCATGTATGATGCTTAGCTTCATATCATTATTCATCAATCTGTTTCTTTTGGATCATTTACCGGCCTTAGCGCCATTACTTTTAATCACTACTGAGCTCACCACTGCCCTGGTGCTGGTGTTGTTTGTATTGCTCTTCGTTTCTTTTTGTGCTTCTGGTGCCGAAGTGGCGTTTTTCTCCCTCACCTACAAAGACATCAACTACCTCAAAACAAAATCGCAGCCGGGCTATAAACGCATCATTACCCTGCTCGAATCGCCCAAGACCCTGCTGGGCTCTCTCATGATGGCCAACAGCATTGCCAACATCGGCGTCATCATCATCAGTAATTTTTTAATCGACAAATACCTCAACCTGGAAAACCCATGGTGGCTGCTCGCCATTAAAGTGATGTTGATTGCTGCTGTCATTTTGTTGGTGGCCGAAATATTGCCAAAGTCATTTGCAGCGCAAAACAATATCCGCTTTGCAAAAGACCTGAGCTGGATGGTGGAGGCATTGCACCTGCTGTTTAAACTTGTGGCCGGTGTAATGGTAGACCTGAGCGATGGCATTGAAAAAAGATTGGGGCAGCGTTCTGCCGCCAACAGCATTGAAGAGCTGCAGCATGCCATCGACCTCTCCGACGATTCGTTGGAAGAAAAAAACATCATGAAAGGAGTACTGAAGTTTGGCAACATCTCTGTAAAACAGGTGATGAAAACCCGACTGGATGTGCATGGCCTTTCGTACGAATGCAACTTTGAAGAAGTAAAGAAAAAAGTAGAAGAGCTGCATTACAGCCGTTTGCCAGTGTACCATCACTCACTCGATGAAATCAAAGGCATGGTACATACCAAAGACTTGCTGGGCTACCTGCAACAGCCTGCCGATTTCGACTGGCACAGCCTTATGCGCCCCGCATTTTTTATACATGAGCAAAAGCTGATTGAAGACCTGATGCAGGAGTTTCAGCAAAAGCGAACGCACTTTGCAGTGGTGGTAGATGAATTTGGTGGCACCAGCGGCATCATTACCATGGAAGATATTCTCGAAGAAATCATTGGCGAAATCAAAGATGAGTTCGACGAAGAAGAAACCATCAACAGCAAAATAGACGATTACAATTTTGTGTTTGAAGGAAAAACCATGCTAAATGATGTGTGCCGCATTATGCGCCTCAGCCCCGATACTTTTGATGAAGTAAAAGGTGAAAGCGATTCGCTGGCCGGATTGGTGCTCGAAGTGTCGGGTGAAATACCACAGCAAAACGCCATCATCACTGTAGGCGATTTCGACTTTGCCATGCTCGAGGTCAACAAGAACCGTATTCAAAAAATTAAAGTGACCATCAGGCCGGTGGAAGAATAATGACCCGGGCTTTTACTCGTTCTATCAACATGCATTATCTCTCGCATCGATTTTCCATCAGTCACATATGCCTGCTGTTGCTACTTGCCTGCAGCGTGGCTTGCAACAGCCCATTTACGCCCAAGCCCAAAGGCTATTTTGAAATTGCTTTTCCAGAAAAGAAATATCAAACGTTTGACCAGTCAGGCTATCCCTATGCATTTGAGTTACCCGTATACGCAACTGTGGTAAAAGATTCTACCTTCTTTGATAGCACGCCAGAAAATCCATGGTGGATCAACATCGACTTTCCGCAATTCAATGGCCGCATCCATATCAGCTACAAAGATTTGCGGCAGTCAAATTTTGATAAACTTGTCAACGATGCTTTTAACCTCACTTATAAGCATACCAGCAAGGCCACGGCTATTGATGACAGCGTAATGCACACCACCAATGGCGTACACGGTGTGTACTTTAAAGTAGGTGGCAATGCTGCTACCGCCAATCAATTTTTTGTAACAGATTCTACCCGCCATTTTTTGCGGGGCGCATTGTATTTTGATGTAACCCCCAACGAAGATTCACTGCAACCAGTCAATGATTTTTTGAAGCAAGACTTGCTGCACATGATTGAAACCTTTCGCTGGAAAAACAATTAACCGAACCAACTACTGCTATGATAGCTATTGATAACAAACTGGTGAGTGATGAACTGGTAGAAGAACAATTTGTATGCGACCTGGTAAAGTGTAAAGGCGGCTGCTGTGTAGATGGCGACGCTGGTGCGCCACTGGACAAAGAAGAACTAGCTCGTATTGATGAAGTATTTGATGCCGTGCTGCCCTACCTGCCTGCGCATCATGTAGCTGAAATCAACAAGCAGGGCCGCTATGTATACGACCGCGAATTTGGTTGGGTAACACCGGCCATTAATGGTGGCATTTGCGTGTACGCCATTACCGATGCGGCAGGCATTGTAAAATGCGGCATTGAGCAAGCTTATAACGATGGCAAAGTAACCTGGAAAAAACCCATCAGCTGTCACCTGTTTCCCATACGTATTCAGCAAAGCAAAAACGGCGATACAGAATACGTAAACTACGAACCCCGCGAAACCCTGTGCAAGCCTGCCTGTAAGCTCGGCAAGAAGCTGAAAGTGCCCGTGTATCAGTTTTTAAAAGAACCCATCATCCGCAAATACGGGCAGGATTTTTACGAAGCGCTGGATGCCGTAGCGCAGGATTATTTTGAGATACAAGGGAAGTGAGAATGACATTTGGCAATTCGCTGTTAGTCATTTGCTTTCAGCTTTTCGACTAAGGATTTTCGTTTGAGATTTTTTTCGCACAGAGCTCTGGAGAGCACAGAGGAGATTGCCTTCAGCAATGATTGGCATTTTGCTTTCTGCCTTTTGCCTTCAGCCTTTTTCGCTTTCGGCTTTTCCCCTTCTCCCCCTATTTTTGCAGCAAATCATTCCGGTCATGAAATTTCCATTTTTTGCTACCACCATCCTCATCACCATTTTGTGCTTCATGATGCTCATCAAAAGCATCGACTATGGTCAGGGTTGGGCAGTAGCACTCAGCATTGTAGGCCTGCTCACTTTTGCTGTGCTGAGCATTATTTCTATTTTCTACGAACTGCGCAAGCACGAAAGCATGAAGGGCGACCACGGTCACCACTAATGCCAGCAAGCCCTGCTGCTGCGTAGGGCTGTTGTTTTCTTTTTCATCACCGTTTTTACCGTTGCTGCATGGCCGATACTGCTACCAAGGCTGATGTGCATGCCTCCACCGGAGGAGCCGCTGCATTTATTGCCCGCAGCACTGTAAAAGCTGCCGACCTCGATCACCGGCGCAAAATCAACTTCAACATTGGCAAATACAATGCGGCCGTGCCCAAGGGCAAAGCCCAATTTGCCGAGCTGGAGCTGGCCCGCCAATTGGCCAAAAACCGCAAGTGGCAGGCTATAGAGCATCTCGATGAAAGCCTGCTGCAGTTTGAAGCCAAGTTTACTGCCCGGGGCGGCAAAGTGATTTGGGCCGAAAACAGTGCCCAAGCCTTAGATGCCATTTTGCAAATTTGCCGCGAAGCTAACTGCCGCACCGTGGTGAAAAGCAAAAGCATGGTGACAGAAGAAATTCACCTCAATGCATTTTTGGAAGGCAACAATATCGAGAGCATCGAAACCGACCTGGGTGAATACATACAGCAACTGGACGGCGAACCACCCTACCATATTGTAACGCCAGCCATGCACAAAAGCAAAGAAGATGTAGCCCGCCTCTTTGCCAATAAACTGGGCTGCGAGCCCAACCTGAGCCCCGAGCAGCTTACACAAGTAGCCCGCTACAAGCTCCGCCAAAAATATGTGCAGGCTGAAGTAGGCATCACCGGTGCCAACTTTATTGTAGCCGATACTGGCAGTATTGCCCTGACCGAAAATGAAGGTAATGCCCGCCTTAGCTGTGCTTTTCCCAATATTCACATCGCTATTGTGGGCATCGAAAAATGTATTCCTTCTATACACGATTTACCGCTGTTTTGGCCCATGCTCAGCACCTATGGCACGGGGCAAAAAGTAACGGTGTACAATAGCCTGGTGAGTGGCCCACGACAAAGCAACGAAAGTGATGGCCCTACACAGATGTTTGTCATCTTGCTCGACAATGGCCGCACCAACCTGCTGGCGAATGCACATAGCCGCGAAGCGTTGTATTGCATCCGCTGCGGCAGCTGCCTCAATGCCTGCCCCGTATACAAAAATATTGGCGGCCACAGCTACCTTACTACTTACAGCGGCCCCATTGGCAAAGTAATTACGCCATGGCTGCAAGGCATGCATGAGTACAAACACCTGAGCTACGCCAGCAGCCTTTGTGGCAACTGCACAGCAGTTTGCCCCGTACGCATCAACCTGCACGAACTGCTGCTGCACAACCGTCACGAGGCAGTAACCCAAGGTGAAAGCAAACTCAGCGAACGCCTCGCCTGGAAAGCCTGGAAAACTGCCAGCCTCAGCCGCACCATGATGAACATGGGCAATGGTTCACTTAAAAACAAAGTGGTCAACGGCCTTTTCAGCGATTGGAAAAAGCAACATGCGCCGCTGGATTTTTCTGCCAAAACCTTCAACCAAATGTGGAAGGAGCAGGAAGGTAAATAGTGTAGTTATCTGAGCTACTGCTGTTGCAGAGCGTTACCGTTTTCCTAAAATAAATTTTGAAGCAGCGTTTGCATATTGGCCCAATTATTGGCTGCGTTAGTGTGCTATTGATTGATGTGAAAAACAGCCTACACTATGCGCTTCAGAATGCTTCATTTGGGTGGCCTGCTGGCCTTTGCTACCCTGCAGGTTTCTTCTTTCTCTACCAGCTCAGTATTATATCTGGTGGTAGACAAAAGCGAGAACACCATAACGTTGTACGACCAATCGGACTGGCTGGTACAATGGCCCTGCACTTTTGGCAACAACGACATCAGCGACAAGCTGTACCAAGGCGACCGCCGTACGCCTGAGGGAAGGTTTAAAATAACCAGTAAGTACCCGCATAAAAAATGGAACAAGTTTATGCGGATTGATTACCCCACCAAAGAAGACTACGCCAAGTTTGAAGCCCGCAAAAAGGCCGGCATTATACCCGCAAATGCCAAAATAGGGGGCGACATTGGCATACACGGCACCTGGCCCCACGAAGAGTGGGCGGTAGAAAACCTGCAACCCTGGACGCAAGGTTGCATTAGTATGCGCAACGATCATTTGAATGAGTTGTACCAAATAGTACCTGTGGGCACATCGGTAGTCATAAGGCAGTAAACAAAAAAGCGACCTCAAATGAGGTCGCTTTTTTATGTGTTTGCCAATGGCTTAGTTCTTCTTAGCTGGAGCAGCTGGCTTAGGAGCTGGCTTCGTTTCTTCGGCCGGAGCGTTGGGGTCAACGGGCAGTTTGATACCGAGTTTCTTAGCTACCAGTGGAATCAGGTTGTCGGCAGGAGGCGCTTGCCATAAAGTTTCACGCTTGAAAACATACGTGTATTTGCCTTCTGCAATCACTGCCTGAAAAGCATCCAGCACTTTGTTGAGGTAAGGAGCCATCAGTTCTTGCTGCTTGGCTTGCATTACCTGCTGGCTGTACTGCTGCCAGTTTTGCAACTTGTAGTAGCGCTGAATTTGCTCTTGCTGACGCTGTTGGTACAAACGGGCAGGCATTTTGGCGCTATCTGCTTTCAGGGTGCTGTCGAGGCGCTGCAGTTCTTCCAGTTCAAACTGGTATTCAGGATTGAGTGAATCTCTTTCGAAAGTTTGCATCAGTGAATCTACTTTCTCAATACCGGGCATTTGACCCAGTACATATTCCAGATCGAAGTAGCCGAATTTGTTCGGGGTAGTTTGCGCAGCTGCCTGCTGAGTTCCGGTTACCATAAAGCCGAGCATGGCCACTGCAACCACCAATACTTTTTTCATGCTTGAATGTTTTTCGTTTTGTTTGGTTTTTTTAAGAATGTTAGGACTTCACACCCAATTCACGAAGTACATCTTCGCTCTTGTCCAGTTTTGGGTCGGCAAATATAACAGTAATGCCTTCACTTTTATCCAGTATAAAATCATACGAACGGGCTACAGCCAGCTTCTGTACTGCCGTATACACTTTATCCTGTATGGGTTTGATGAGCTTTTGGCGTTCGGCAAAAAGGTCGCCTTCAAAACCAAAACGCTTCTTTTGCAAATCCCGTACTTCCTTTTCTTTATTAAAGAGTTCGTCTTCCCGCTTTTTGATGAGCTCTGGGCTCAGCATTACTTTTTCTGCTTCAAAATTGCGGTACATGGTTTCGAGCTCCGCTTGTTTGTTGTCAATCTCTTTTTGCCACATATTGGCCGTAGCATCCAGTTTCTTTTTGGCTTCGGCATACTCCGGCATTTTGTCGAGTATATAGCGGGTATCAATAATGGCGTAGCGCTGTGCTATGGCCGATACGGCTGTGGTAGCAATGATGGCGAGTAGTACAAAAAGTTTCTTCATGGCAAAAGATTATAGTACATGAAAATAAAGATTGCAACGCTGCTTTGCTGTTAAAGCCTCGCAGTTTTTGCGGGGGTTATTGTTGATACGTTTCACCTGCAGTAAAAGGGTTAGCAAAGCGTTAATAGCCAGCGGCCATTGTTTATTATTCCGGTTCGAAGCCGAGCATGAATGTGAAGCGGGTAGCATCTTTCAAGCCGTTGCCCGGTGTAAGGCGGTCGAGGCCAATACCGTAGTCGAAGCCCAGCAAACCAAACATCGGCAGGAAGAAACGCATACCCAAGCCTACACTGCGGCGCAGTTTGAAAGGGTTATAATCCTTCATGCTGTACCAACCGTTGGCAGCTTCAAAAAAGCCGAGGGCAAAGATGGTGCTGCTGGGGTTGAGGCTGAGCGGATAGCGAACTTCGGCCACATACTTGTTGAAGATGGTGAAGTAGCGGCTGGCTCCCTGCTCGATCGGGGTTGATTCTAGGATCGCTGGTTTGATATACCGGATAACCACGGTGTGCCACCACATCAAAACCAATGAGGGCAAACTGGTTGCTCAGGCCCGCATCGCCCACCTGAAAGCGTTCGAACGGCGATATTTCCAGGTCTTTGTTGTAGCGACCAATGAAACCATATTTGGCAGCCAGTTTCAACACCAGTTGCTTATTGCGTTCGGCCCCATGCGGACGGCTAAGCGGCACATACCACTCGCCATTGAAACGCCATTTGTGAAACTCAATGAGTTTGTAGCGATCTTCTGGTGTGTTGTACACTTTCGATTTGCCCCACACACTCCATGGCGGTGTAAACTGCAGGCTGGCGGTGAAATTGCTACCGCTGCGGGGGAACAATGGCTGGTCGATACTCGACCGCTGCAAAGCAATTTTGAAACTCAGGTTGTTGCTCACCCCATTGCGGAAGTCTTCGAAAAACTGGTAGTCTTTCAGTGTATAACGAGAATAGCTTACAGACGTGAGCAGGCTGAAGAAGTCATCGGGCCACTTGAGCTGACGACCGAGGGCCACGCTGGCACCGGTAGTTTTAATGTACGATGATGGTGTACGTTCATACTGGCCGGTGAGGTAGTTATAAGCATTAGAAAACTTGGTATCGAAAACGCTTACAGTAAATGAATTGCGCTTTTTGCCGCCCAACCATGGCTCGGTAAAGCTAAAGTTGTAGCTACGGAAGGCTCGGCCATTGCTCTGCAAACGCAGGCTCAGTTTTTGGCCATCACCACTGGGCAGGGGATCCCAGGTTTCCCGCTTCATAATGTTTTTGATGCTGAAGTTGTTGAAGGTTACACCGAGGGTACCTGTCAAACCAATACCGCCACCCCAACCGGCACTCAGTTCCAGCTGGTCGCTTGATTTTTCTTCTACACTATAATTAATGTCCACCGTACCATCACTCATGTCAGGCACGGGGTTAATACCAATCGTTTCCTGATTGAAAAAGTTGAGGTTGGCAATTTCACGTTGGCTACGAATCAAATCGGTACGGCTGAACTTTTCGCCGGGTATGGTACGCAGTTCACGACGAATGACGTATTCCTTCGTTTTCTCATTACCACTGATGTTGATGTTTTTGATGGTAGCCTGCGGACCTTCAAACAAACGGATTTCGTGGTCGATGGTATCGTTGTAAACAGATGTTTCGTTGGCTTCGGCACGGAAGAACAGGTATCCATCATCCATGTACAATGCACTGATATCGGTACCGCCACCATCGGCACTCATTTGCTTACCCAGCGATTTATCGAGGGTTTCTTTGTTGTAAATATCTCCCTTCTTAATGCCCATGAGCACACGCAGCAATGAGTCGGAGTATTTGGTATTGCCCCGGAAAATCATGTTGCCGAAATAATACTGTCGGCCTTCACTCATCATTACTTCCACATTCAGGCTTCCCTTGCTGTTGTCGTAGATGGTGTCTTTTACAATACGGGCATCGCGGTAGCCAAGGGTATTGTAATAGTCCAGAATTTTTTCGCGGTCTTCTTCGTATTTCTTGGCATCGAACTTGGCGCTGCTAAAGAGTTTAAAACGGAAATAAGGATCCAAATTGTTTTTGATAACCGTTGGTTGCAGGAAGCCCTGGTTTTCCAAAATCTTTTCGATGCTTACAGTTTCTTTTTCTGCCAGCAGTGGCGTGTCTTTGGCAGGATACAGGGTAATACGGGTCATTTCTTTCGTACCCTTCATTTGGCGCTTCACCCGCAGCTCAGGCACCTGTGCATTGCCACCGATATAGATGTCGCCCACTTTTACCTTTTTGCCCTTGTCGATATCAAACACCAAATCGGAAGCATTGGGAACGGTAGGGCTGGGCAATTCGGCCACTTTTACCTTGATGTTGCGGAAGCCTTTTTCCTGATAGTATTTTACAATGGCATCAATGGCCAGCTGTTTGTTGTTTTCCGTTACAATGCGGCCGGCCACCAAACCCGATTTGGTTTGCAGGTCTTCTATGTCGCCTTTTTTTACCCCTGTAAACGTAAACTTTTGCAAGCGGGGGCGTTCCTGTACTTCAATTTCGAGGTGCAGCTTGTTGGGCTTTTCGAGGCGGGTAATATAAATGGTGACATTGCTGAAATAGTTCTGCGACCAAAGGTTATTGATGGTACGGCTAAAATTATCGCCACCGGGAATCACAATTTTGTCGCCAACATTGAGGTTGGCAATAGACAGCAGCAAAGCGTTGTCAAAGTATTTATTGCCCGTCACTACTACGGAGCCAACAATGTATTCTTTGGGTGTTTTTTGCTGAAAAATGTTTTCCAGTTCCGGGTCTACCGATACAGCAGTGGTATCCTGTGCCTGTACCGCCACGGCACCAAACATCATCAATACAGCCAGCAGGCAGTACCCGCATTTATTAAAGGACATGCAACAAAAAGGTTTCAGTTGGTTTATCGCTTGCGATCAAAGACGGCAAATTACTGGCTTTGATGGTAAGTCAATGTTAAAAGGGACGTATCAAAAGTATGTGTCGGTTTCAGCAAAACGATTGCGGTACAAGGGTTACAGCGGGTCGTTGGTTATTTGAGCACTGGTTTTGCCAAAGCGGCGTTCCCGGTTTTGGAAATCGAGAATGGCTTCGTACAGGTGCTTTTTTCTGAAATCGGGCCAGCGTGTGTTGGTAAAGTACAGCTCTGCATAGGCCAGCTGAAACAGCAAAAAGTTGCTGATCCTGTATTCGCCCGAGGTTCTGATCATCAGTTCCGGGTCGGGGTACTCGCTGGTCCAGAGGTATTGCTGCAAGGTAGCCTGGTCTACTTCGGCGGCTTTCAGGCGGCCGGCTTCTACGTCGGCAGCTATGTTGCGTACGGCATTGACCAGCTCCCAGCGGCCACTATAGCTCAGGGCCATAATGAGGTTGAGACCGGTATTTTGCCCCGTTATTTCCAGGCTTTCATCCAGCTCCTTGTTTACGGCTTCGCTCAGCATTCGGCGGTCGCCTATTACGTGGAGTTTAATATTGTTTTTGTTCAGAGTTTCGGTTTCTCGGCGAATGGTGTCTACCAGCAGCTCCATCAGGCCGTTTACTTCGTATTCGGGGCGGTCCCAGTTTTCGGTGCTGAAGGCATAGAGGGTAAGGTATTCCACGCCCAGCTCAGCACAACCTTCCACAATGTTGCGTACACTTTCTACGCCGTGAAAGTGCCCAAAGAGCCGGTCTTGGCCCTGCTCCTGCGCCCAGCGGCCGTTGCCATCCATAATGATGGCAATGTGGCGGGGAAGCCGTTGCTTGTCTATTTGCGCTTCAAGATGCTCCATGCAAAGGAATTGGTTGCCTTAAAAATGTGTGCAAATGTAATGTGTAATAGGTGCGGTAGCGTAAGCAGCGGTAAGTTAATATGTGACCGGCCAGCAGCAGGGGGTAGCTTATGTAGCCATCTTGTATTACATTGCGCCCCATTCTTTCAAAAAATCGACACATGGATTATAACAGAATTATTTCGGTAACCGGCCTCGGCGGTTTGTTTGAACTGGTTTCTTCTAAAAACGATGGCGCCATTGTAAAAAGCCTGGAAGACGGCAGCACCCGCTTTGTGAGCAGCCGTGTTCACCAGTTTTCGCACCTCGAAAGCATTGAAATTTATACCGTGCAGGACAATGTGAACCTGGTAGAAATATTTCAGGCCATGGACAAAGCCGGCACCAGCCTGCCCGACACCAAAGACAGCAAAGCACTACGTGGCTACTTCGAAAAAGTATTTCCCGACATGGACTTTGAACGGGTATACGGCAGTGACATGAAGAAAATGGTGAAGTGGTTTGGCGTACTCAAGGCCGCCAATGTGGAGCTGAAACTGAGTGTAGCCGAAGCGCCTGAAGCCGCAGAAGAACCGGTAGCGGAGCCTGCTGCTGAAGTAGCGGAAGCACCGGCACCAGCAAAAAAAACAACCCGTAAGAAAAAAGCGGCTGAGGAATAATCAGCAAATAAGAATTCAATCAGAACCGGCTTCGGCCGGTTTTTTTATGCCTGCGCCGCAGCGGGAAGGTTTAATAATGCCGTGGCATTGGCCATAGCATTGGTGGTCGGCAGCGAAAGATTTGTCAACCTGTCGCCCACATCTATGCGATGTTCGATCGAGGCCTTTGAGGTACCACTTGTCGTAGTAGCGCAGCAAAATGGCAAAGCAACCGCGGATGTCTTGCTCCAGCAGGCATTGAATGGCGTTTTTCGCTTCCAACCCACCCAACCGTTTTTGAATGCGGATGATGGCATTCACCAGTTTTTCAATATCGCCTTTGCCATAATCTTTGACGATGTAATCGAGGCGTTCTTCAAAAGGAATGTCGAGGAAATACAAAGGAGCAGACCGCATTTTTTTGAAAAAACCAAAGGGCATGTTGACATCGCCAATGCGCTGGCTTTCGTCTTCCATCCAAATGGTACGGCCCTTGGCTGCAGCCAGCGCCATAGCCAGTTTGTTTTCAAACATTTCCTGCGAAGGCTGCGGCGGCATGTTGATGTTGCCAAAGGCTGAACCCTTGTGGCTGGCCAGTCCTTCCAGGTCAATGATGTATTCTCCCCTACTGGCCAGGGCATGCAAGAGCTCGGTTTTACCACTGCCAGTGTAGCCGCCAATAATGTGCATGGCATGCGATGCATCCAACTGTTGCAGACACCAGTGCCGGAACGATTTGTAACCGCCTTTAATCGTGTAGACCTCAAAGCCATACAAATCGAGCAGCCAGGCCACACCCGCACTACGCATACCGCCCCGCCAGCAATGCACCACTATCGGAAAATCTACTTCTTCTTGTCCTTTGCCTTCAGCCTTAAGCTTTATGCTTTCCGCCTTCAGCTTTTCCACTTCCTCCACCATCTTCACCATCTTCGGACCAAAATATTTCAACCCTATTTTGATGGCTTTTTCGCGGCTCTCCTGTTTGTAAGCCGTGCCCACCACTTTGCGTTCGTCGTTGGTAAACAAAGGTATCGAACGAGCACCCGGTATGTGTGCATGCTCGTATTCGCCGGGGCTACGCACATCCAGCAGCAAGCCGTGGCTATACTGCTGAAAATAATCGGATATGGAAATGGAGCGAATCACAAATAGGACTGCGTTATGCTTTGGCTATCAAGGCACCATCCTGATAGACAGGCAGCACATTGGCTATGTCGTGGGTGATGCACCACTCCATGTCTTTTTCCAAACCATAGGATGCCAGGCGATGGTAGTGCGTGGTTTGTTTGGTATAATTCCAGAGGTCGTCTTTTACGGTAGTGTACAGTGTTTCTGCCGCCAGGCTGGCATCGCAAAACACCTGAAAATGCTGGCGTACACGGCTCACTACGGCTCCGGCAAAAAGGCTGTCTTCCATGTTGACACGGTCTTTCCATGCAGCGCAACCGAGGGATGACGTTTTTACCACTGGCCACCAAATGATTGCATACGGCACTCAGGTTGGCAAAGGCGCCGGTGATGACTTCGGTGGCACCGTTTTTCAGCGCCATGTGCAGCAGGCGGGTACCGTTGGTGGTGGTGAGCACCAGGGTTTTGCCGCCGATAAAATCCTGCGGATACTCCAGCGGCGAATTGCCATACTGCAGCCCGGGGGCAATTTTACCATCCCTTTCACCGGCGGTAATGGCGCCCAGCTCTTCGCCCAGTTCAATGGCACCGGGCACACTATCTACCGGAATAATTTTGGTAGCGCCATTGTGCAAGGCGGCCGCAATGGTGCTGGTAGCCCTGAACACATCAATGACTACCACTATCGAATCCTTCACATCGTACAAATGCAACAACGATGGTGAGAGGCAGGTATACAACGTAGGTTTTGCTTCACTCATAGGGCGCAAAGATATTGGTTGAGGGCCGATGCCGCGGTGATTGCTCTGTGCAGCATGATTTGTCTTCGCCCTTGTTGGTCGCCTGACCAACAAAAAGCTATGCCATTTCAAAGTTGGTACGACGGCAAATTTTGGCAGCTGCTGTGCGGCCTCATGTTTCGGAATGCTGCGGGCAGCTATATTGCACCCCCAATACAAATCGCATGAAAAAAAGCTATCTGTCCATTTTCTTGCTGTTGTTCTTTGTTTCCGTCCATGCCCAGTTGCGGATCGGCATACAAGCAGGTGCCCATAGTGCCAGTGTGCAGCAAAACATGGCCACAGTTTCCAACAAAGCACTGGTTGGTTTTTCGGCTGGGGTAGATACCCGCATAGAATTGGGCAAACGCTTTTCGCTGCATCCCGGCCTCAACTATGTAGTGAAAGGCTACCAATACAAGGAAGCGAAAAATGACATAGGCGAAACCTACAAAACCGATGGTGAGCAAAAAATTAATTACCTCGAAATGCCCATTGTGGTTGCTTACAATGTACCGTTGAAAAAATATACGTTGAGTATTGGTGCCGGGCCGGCATTGGCTACAGCATTATCGGGTTACTATAAAGAAACCAATGTGTTGCTGGGCCAGTCTTTTACCATCAAAGAAGATCTTGAATTTGGGATGTACAACAATACCCAGCTGAAAGGGATTGACTGGGGAGCACAGCTGCAATTGGCCATCACCCTGCCCAAAGGATTTTTTGCCAAGCTCTATTACACGCATGGATTGAATAATTTGGGCAATGGTGCCGAAACGACTATTCAGCAGCAAAACGGACAGGTAATACGCCAGCCAAGGGATGAATATTTCAATCGGAACATGGGCGTGATGATTGGATATTTTTTTGGCAAGTAGAGGTTATTAAGCATTGTTGGTCTGGCGACCAACAATGGCGAGGTGCCATTTCATCATCGCCAGCAGAGTATTGCAGTGTTCCTATTGCATGTCCTTTTTGTCTTGATACAAAAAGGACCAAAAATCCCGATAGCTATCGGGACAAGACCAACACGATCCCTCCGGGCTCCCGATAGCCATCGGGATGGCCGGGCCTGCTCCTACCTCTGTGCAGTACTGTTTCCGTATCCTCCCCTTATAACATTGTTGCTCGGTAACTTAATAACAGAATAAAAAATCGCTGTCCTTAAATTAGAGTATTGAATTTACCATTAGTAATATTTCCATTTAGAAATGATGTATAGTAAAATCCATTATTTACTCCTCTTTTTGGGGTGATTAATGTTCATTGTCATAACCAAGAGTCATCGAAAAAACGAATACTCTCAATCAATGACAGTTCTACAGCTTTCCTGCAAACCAATACTAAATCTATTTTGGGTATTCAAGACAATTATGCAACAAAAGACACTTTTAGTTTAATCATTCAATACATCAATAAATCTGAGCTTGACAGTGCTTTGTATTTCTTGAAAAAATTTCCAATGGATACCTTGACCTACAGTGTCTATTCTGGCATAGAGCCCGAAAATAGAAAAGACCTCAAAATGAATTATCTGGTTTATAGATATGAAGAGGCTTTACAAAATTTGCCAGCTAGTTTTTTGTCCAGTCTCCAAGTCGTTGGGTATGAAGATGAAAATTCTCCTGTGAATTTGCATTATATAGAATTTTTATACTTACGGAACTTAGAAAAGCCCAGTAAACAGCTTGCGCTTACTATAATTGACTCTTCAAATGCGACTTTGAATGCAGTTAAAGGTGAGCCATTGCGATTGGAATTTATAAAAGCCAATGCTTATGAGACCTTGGGAGAGTATGAAAAGGCCATAAATACTTATGAATCTCTATTGGCTTTCAATTATTATCCGTATCAATCTATTCGAGCCCTGATTCGAATTTGCACTATGCAAAAGCAACTAACGAAAGCAGCATCCTTCATTCAGCTTTATGGTAAAAGATATCCAAACGAACCATTAATTGAAAGGATTAGTTTCAGAAGTGCAGAGGATTCTATCATAAGGGAGATAAAAAAAGCGGAGTCGTGCAACAGACAAAGAGATTATATAAAAGGGATGGCATACTTGGCTCAACATTGGCTTTTTACAAAGCAATATGCAAAGCTTGATGAATTTCTCGATTACTATTTTGAAAACCTAAATACTCAATTGCGAGCAGATGAGACAGTGCTTTACCAACGTGGTGTTTGCTATGATTTAAAAATGAAACGCCTTTTTATACAAAAACGATACAATGAGGTTTGCGAATTTGCACTATTGAAACTTACCGAAAATTCGGTTGTACAAATTGCGAGTGAAAAGGAATTTAAGGAATATGTACGTGCCATCTATAAAGAATACTCTGGTAAAAGCCCTGCAGAATTTGAAGCATTTTTTGCTAGTAACTTTAAAAAATGTATTTAACTCTTGTCATTGCTGCCCACCAATCAACAATGGCAAAAAACGCCGCTCCGATACGGAACGGCGCTGCAGCGGCCTAAGGGTGTAGGTGGTAAAAGATGACGGCAGGGTGGTATCAGGCCGTTTTTTTGGTGAGCAGCAAAAACTCTTGCGCCACCACTTCGGTAATGAATTTTTTCTGTCCGTCTTTATCGGTATAGCTTCTGTTGACCAATTTGCCTTCCAACGCTACTTCGCTACCCTTGGTCAGCAACTTTTCAACCAGCTCCGCCGTTTTGCCCCAAGCCACTACTGTGTGCCATTGGGTATCGGTTACTTTTTCGCCCTTGTTGTTTTGATAGGTTTCGCTGGTAGCAATGCTCATGCGGGCCATTTTGTTGCCATTGTCAATGGCTCTTACTTCCGGATCTTTTCCCAGGTTGCCAATCAGTTGTACTCTGTTCTTCATTGCGTTCATAACGGTTCAGTTTTTGTGTGATGAATGTTTTTGTTTTGCTACTGCTGTTGTTGCAGCGTTGACAATGCAAAACTGTAACCGCCGCCAAACCCAAGTCGGCATTTATCCGTTTACTTCCGTATGTATCCGTGTATACCCGTGTGTACACGGATTTTTTTTACTATTTTGAAGCATGCAACCCACACTTAAACAATGCCTTAGCTGCGGCAAGCCCATCAAGGGGCGCATCGACAAAAAATTTTGCGACGACTACTGCCGCACCCAATACAACAACCAACTAAAGGCGGAAGACACGGCTGTCATCAAAAAAATAAATGCCGTGCTGCGCAGCAACCGCCGCATACTCGAACGCCTGATACCTGCCGGCGAAGAGCTGGGCAAATGCCCGAGGCAAAAGCTGGTGGATGCGGGTTTCAATTTTCAATATTTCACCCACCAGTACAGCAACAAAAAAGGCAATGTGTATTGCTTTTGCTACGAGTATGGCTACCTGTCGTTGGAAGGCGATTGGGTGCTGGTTGTAAAAAGGGTAGAAAAACAGCAAGGGTAAACCGAAGTCTACCCTTGCTTACAATTTTTGTTTTATTGCTTCAAGAAGCTGAGTGTTTTTCTTTCTTCCGGCGCCAGCAAAACCAGCTTGTACATGCCTTGCGGCAAATGTGCTACCTGCAATGAGAGCTGGTTGCTGCCTGCTGCCAAACTGCCTTGCATGAGCACGGAGCCTGTACTGCTGACTACTGTGTATTGCAGCGGCTTACTATACGCTTTCGACAAGCGAAGCGTAAGCATACCCGCCACAGGATTGGGCGCAATGCTGGCCACCAATGCAGCCGGTTGTACCTGCAACATTTGCACTGCTGAGTAAGTAAATGAGCCGTCACTGTCTACTTGTTTAATACGATAGTAATTAGCTCCTTCTGTTGGTTGCTGGTGAACATAACTGTATGTACGTGATACAGTGCTATTGCCTGCTGCTGGCAGCTGTTGCAAAGCTGTAAATACCTGGCCATCGCGGCTGTGTTCTACTACAAAATGACTGTTGTTGGTTTCACTGGCGGTAGTCCATTGCAAATGGCTTTCGCCATTGAGCAAGCTGGCTTTGAACGACAACCAGGTAACAGGCAAGCCGCCACCAAAACCATTGCTCACCGTAAACGGACTGAAGCTGCTGTAGCCTGCCTGAGACTTGCTGTAACGGCCCACTACAGAATCGGTGCCGGCAATGCCTGCTGTACCAAGCTGCCAGTTGCCCGCCGTGTAGTGTGCTGTGCGACTTTGGCTACGATCGAAGCCGCTCAGTTCATGCGGCGCAAACCAGAACATTTCTATGGTTGCATTGCTGCCACCGGGCACTTGCTCTTCTATCAGCCAGGTGCGGTTTACACTGCCGTTGATGATGGTATCGCCACTGGTACCATTGCGCAGCACGTAAGGCAATACACGTACATTGAAATTGTCTTGCACACCAGCGTTGCTGATTTTTACAAAGTTGCTGCTACCAATGCTGGTACCCACAGGGAATACATTGCTGGACTTGTTGTTGTTGATGCGTAAACGTCCGGTGCCGTTTGTGACAATGAAATGCGCTGTATCTGCATTCAGGATATCACCATTCACTGTGAGGTCAAAATCGCCGAGCAACAATTTGCCACCAATCCAACCAGGCACATCATCAGGCAATGCCATCCGCATGTCCAGATTGCCATTCACTGTGAGGTTGCTGCTGGCACTACCAATGGTGCTGAATGGCAACGTTGCACTGTTGTTCAACACATCAAATTCAACAGGGCTGCAGTTAACGATTTCTGCTATCACAGTACCACTCGTTTCTTCAAACAACAGCTTCTTGCTCACCTGCATATTGGCGCCGTTGTTCAACGAGAAGAATACACTGTCAATGGCCACAACAGCATCGCCGGCATCGAGTATGGTATAGCGTACCCAGGCACTGCCGGGCTGTGCGCCTTTGTTCTGTACGGTCAGGCTTACCAGCACACTATCGCCAGCTTTGAAGCCCGATGGATTGAAGCGCAACGGCCGCAAGCCCATCACCGCCATATCTGGTGCGTCGCCTACAATCATTGCACGGGTAGCTTCGTTGTTGGTTTCGTTTTCTTCACTCACTACATTCTGCGGATCGGCTACAATCTTCATGATTTTTACACCGGCAATGAGGGATGAATATTGCGCCGAAGCGGCAACAGTCGTATCCTGACCGGGCAGCAATGCATTGAAAGGAATGTCATTGCCCAACTGAATATTGTCGACATAGAAACGCAACACAGAAGCCGCTGATGTACGATTGCCCACATTCTTCACCGTACCCACCAGCGAAATCTGCTGACCCGGATTGGGGTTCAATGCTGTTGGTGAAATGTATTGCGACAAGACTTCAAGGTCTTCTTTTACATCTGTCACCAATACATAGAAGTTACTGCTGTTGTTGGCTTCGTCTGCTTCGCAAATGAGATTGGCAGAATCTGTTACCACCCGTACAATGGCATTGCCCACCGTGTTGAAGCTGTAGGTAAACGTAGCCACGGCCGGGAAGAATTCTCCCGCTTTAATGCTTGGGATAATGGCTTCACCAATCTTCACATTGTTGTATACAAACATCACCGGCACATTGCTGATGTCCCTGTTGCCCACATTGCGTATGTACGCATTGAAGGTTTTGCTTTGATTCACCCTTACCCTACTGGGATTGCCGGCGCTGCCAAACTCACTTGGTTTTTGCGTAGGATTGATATCACTACCCAGCTTCACCAGCTTGCTGTTGTTGGCTTTTGTGCTTTCTATGATAGCATTGTTGATATCAGCAATCACGTTGATATCTATGGGACAATCTTTATCCGCTGTGGTCACGGTAAACAAATCGGATGTCACCACGATTTCGGTATTTTCACCTATGCCTGCTACAGCAATATCATTGCCGATAGCCGTACCGCCAGCTGTAAAGCGAACTGCAAATGCGCCACCAGCAATACCTGTGTTTTTCAGTGTGGCTTTGAAGCGAACCTGTGTGCCTGGGTTCAACGCAGTAGTAGCCGGTTCTACATTGGTAACACTGATATCAGTTGCAGGAACTACAATCGTAACTTCAAACACGTTATTTGTTTCAAGCTCTTCAGTCACTGTTCCTAAAGTATCTGTTACAATACGGATGCGGTGTGTACCAACAGAAAGTAAAGGACCACTGTACACAATATTTCTGCTGCTGCGTTTGAGCAATGAAGCCACGGTAATTTCCTGCAACAGTTGCGGCGTTCCGGTTACATCCAGCACCCTTACCACATGCGAACCCGCATCTGCACAGTTGTTGTTGATGTCGTCGAACGCAAAGGTTCTGTAACTGGTTTGACGGAAATTGCCAATGGTTAAATCAGGCAGGTTGGGCGCCACAAACACACTGGTAGTTGTGGTGTTGCTGATAGGCTTCATCTCACCCCGATAGAATGGCGATTCAATTTGGAAGTACTCATTGTACACGTAATTGTGCACCACAGTTACCACATGTGTACCTGCTGAAGACAGGGGCACATTTACCGGAATGGTTTTCACTTCGCCCGGTACTGCTGTGGCTCCGAAAATGGGATCTTCATAACTGAAATAAGTATCAATCAACACACCATCGAGGAATACTTTAATGGTGTCTTTGAAAATGCGGTCCTGGCTGTTCCAGAAGTTCGACAAATCTCTCGACCGATAGGTGACGGTAACATTTGCCTGCACAGTATTGCCTACGGTATTGGCGCAAGGATTGCCGGTAGCTACAAAGCTGGCTTGCACACCACCTGATGATGGCGGCGGCACACAGGCATTGGGTGCAGGGCAGGCAATAGCAATGGCTCCTGTAAACAAGCTGCTCGTAAATGTAAAGTCTGTTACACTCACAGTGTATTGCAAGGTGCCTCCACAAGCAGGGTTTTCTATCACCAAACGATAGTTGCCATTGGCATCGGTAGTAGTGATATACAGCCCGGTACCTGTGTTGATGGTTACTTCTGCACCGGCTACATTGGTGGCGATACTAGTTCCGAAATACACAGCGTTGCCACTAATGATTAACCGCAACGGGCAGGTCTGCAATTGCGCCGTTGAAGTAACGGTAATACCTCCGGGCAAAATGGGTCTGCCTACAATCACCGGACGTATGGCATAGTTGTTCAGCACATTTGTTTCATTCAACATATGATTAGGATCGGCCCAAACTTTGATGGGATAGAAACCATCCACTGCAAATGACATGGTTTTGGTAACCGTGCTGATGCTATACGGGCTGACTGTAGGAATAATAGCGCTGTCCAACACAATGGTATCTCTGTAGAAATACACCGGTACATTGCTGCTGGTAAAGGCGCTGTTGTTGGTAATCTTCGCTGTTACCACAAACGATTCGCCCGGCGCAGGATTGGCTTTGCTAAAGCTGATGTCATTGGCAAACAATTTCAGATCGAGTAGTTGGAAAGTAACCACAGGGCCGGCAATGTAATTGCTATTGACCGTAGTAGCCTGATTGCCCAAGGCATCTTTGGCAAAGAAGCGATAGCCCATGGTATTGCTATAGCTATTGTAGTTGGCGGTATAGCTATACACTACGCCCGTTACATAATCGTTGCTGCTTCCCTCTTTCGTCATGCTGAAAATACCTTCTCCTGCATCATTAAAATCCTGGTCGCCGTTGAGGTCGATGCCTATTTGAGGTTGGTTGGCAGCAGGTGCATTGTTGTCTGCAGAACTGTACACCACTTTATAGGTGTAAGTACCTGTTTGGCCAGCGGGCGGATTGACACCTGTGGTGCCGAGATAAGGTGCAGCCTGCACAAAACGCAATACAGGGGGTGTTGCTGCAATGTATCCCGTACCTGTAAGCGTGGTGGTAACAGAATCGGGGCCGCCAGTGGCAGCTTTAATCTTGAGAATGCTGCTGTATGTTTCTACAGCTGTGGGCGTAAATCTAACAGGAACAGTAATGGTAGCTCCCGCTGCAATACTGGTGCCGGCAGTGAATGTGGGTGTGAATGCCGCATCGCTACTGCTCACTGATTGTAAAGTAATGGCTACATTGCCGGTATTGCGCAGCGTAAAGTTGTACGTACTGTTGCTGTTTACTTCTATTGTACCATAGTTGCGGCCGGTAGAAGGTTCTATTGTCCATGCATTGATGACACCCAAACCTGTACCTGTCAATTCTACCACATACTGTCCAGCGGTTGTTTCCAGCGTTACTCTGTTTTGATACGGTAATACAGCCACTGGCGTAAAGCTCACCGGAATGGTAATGGATTGGCCGCTGTTGATGGTCAGCGGTGCTACAGCTGTGCTGGCAAATGCGCCGCCAACACTAATGCTGTTGATGGTTTGCGTAGTGGCACTATTGTTGGCGATGCTGATGTTTTGTGAAACACTGGTAGTAACCGGCACATCGCCAAAACGAACAGTATCGGGCTGCACCGTTAATGTGCCCACTACAAATGATTGTATGTTGCGGATGCTCCAAATGCCAGCCGCATCACGGGTACGCAAAGCAAATAGGTGTTTGCCTAATGACAAACCGCTGGTATTTACCGTTACGTTTACATTAGGCACGGTAGCAGCTGTGGCAATGGTTACAGGTATTGCATTGCCATTGCCAGGATCCGTATCAATAAAGTATTCGGCAGCAGTGATATTGGCCGAAGCTGCAGGTGCAGATGGATATGCTGGATCATTGGCAATTTCTACCACAAACTCACGTACGTTACTAACACTCCATTTGCCATCCGTACTCTTGGTACGAATCGCCAATTTATATGTACCTGGCAATAGTCCGTTGGTATTTACTGCCACATTGATATCTGCCAATTGGGTAGCAGCACTTACGGTTATGGGTGTGCCATTGCCAAAGCCGGGGTCGGTATTGATGAAATACTCAGCGGCACTAATGTTTTGCACAGCTGCTGGTGCATCCGGATACAATGGATCGGAAACGATTTCTACTACAAAGCGGGCACGGTTGGTAATGCTCCATATGCCTGCCGCATTTTTTGTACGCAGGAACAACTCGTATGTACCAGGAATCAACGTTGATGTATTGATGCTGGCAAGTAAGCTATTGATATCCGTTGCTGCGGTTACAGGAATAGCCGTTGCATTTCCTGCACCGGGGTCGGTATTGATGAAATATTCGGCGGCAACAATATTGGACACTGCAGCAGGTGCAGCCGGATAAACGGGATCGCTGTCTACCACAAATTCGCCTATCTGTACAATGCTCCAATAGCCGCTGGTGTTTTTACTACGAATAAACACCCGATGTACACCACTACTCAAACCAGTAGTGTTGATACCTGCAATGATATTGCTTACATCATTGCCAGTAGTAAGTGTAATGGCAGTACCATTACCAAAGCCGGGGTCGGTATCGATAAAATATTCGGCCCCATTTACAGGCACCATTACCGGCGCCGAAGTGTATGCTGGGTCTGCATCCACCAAAAACTCACCCACATGGGTGAGGCTCCAATGGCCAGTGCTGTTTTTAACCCGTATGTACACCCGATGTATACCATTGCTCAGACCGGTAGTATTAACGGTTGTAGTAACGTTTGACAGATTGGTGCCAGGTGTAATCGTAATAGCAGTACCATTTCCAAAACCCGGATCGGTATCTATGTAATACTCCGCCACAGTAATGTTGAGTAACGCTGGTGCAGCACCGGGATAGACCGGATTAAAATCGTACAAAAAATCACTTTGCTGTGTGATGCTCCATTGGCCATCGGCAGCTTTGGTTCGAATATACAAACGATGTACGCCATTGCTCAAGCCAGTGGTATTGGCAGCAAATACAAGATTTGCTATATCGGTAGCAGCGGATACAGCTATGGCAGTTGCACTCCCAACACCAGGGTCAGCATCAATAAAATATTCTGCGGCACTGATGAGCGGCCGTGCAGCAGGTGCTGCAGGATAAGCGGGGTCTTGTGCATAAGCCCGCCATATACAGCTCAGCATCATCAAAAGGAGTACACATTTTTTCATGTGTGGTAGTTTTCAGGTATTTCAATGTTGGGCATTGCCCTGCAAGGGTTTGCAGGCAATGCGCAGTAGGTTGTTGCAGCGCATCGATATAGGCTGCGCTGCAACAATGGTGTGCACGTGTGTGCAAGAAAGCAGTTCAGACCTGCTCACCATGTTTACTATTCAAAACTTGTAACTCCCTAGTTGTTGCTACGGGTGCTGAACGTAACGTTCATCGTATTGCTGCCCGCAGGAATAGAAATGGGAACCGTTAATGCATAAATGCTGGGAATATTGGGAATACCTGATAATTTGTAAGGATCGGTAGCGCCAAAAGCACCGCAGTCTGGTGTGGTTACTGCACCTACTGTAAGGCCGGCGGCAATGGCGGGAGAGCCTGACTTCAATGCAAAACGAGAGTCGATGCTACCCGTAGTTCCACCCACATAAACATTGGTCATGTTCACATTAATCTGGTTGTTGGTAGCTGTGGGCGGCAAGGTTTGGTTGGCCTGAAACAAATTGTTTTTAATAGTGCAATTGGTAAATGCAATGTTGGGGCTGGTGCCAAAAATATTGTTGGCTACATAGCAATTGCTGATAGTGCTGGCCGCACCCACGCCACTAAAACTATTGTTGCGGAAAATATTATTACTTCCTGTCAATCCTGGCAAACTCAGGTAAGCAAATGTGCTATAGAAAATATTGTTTTCACAAACGAAATCTGACAACGTATTGGCCGTATTGGCTTCAATACGGGCATTATTGAAAAAACATTTTCTGATTGTTACTGCACTAACAGCTGTAGAAGGGAAAAAAACACCAGTGCCAATGAAACATTTTTCCAATGTGATATTGAGCGGGCTTGGATTGGCATTAAATCCAGCAGAACCATTGAATTGAACGCCAATGCATTTTGACCCATTACTACCAGTACCAAAAGTGAGAGAAGATACCATGCCGGGCATAGTGCTGGCTTGCAAACCGGTATTGCCAGGGTAGGAAGTGTTGGCTGGATCGTGAAAGTAGCCGAGCCCAATAATCACCAATCGTTTGGTAAGGGTAGCACTACCATAATCTGTTGCACTCGCTTCGAGGTGTATGGTATCGCCCGACACTACACTGGCATTGGTAACGGCAGCGTTGATGTTGGTAAAATCGGCAGTAACGCCGGCGTTGTTGTTCAATCGCCAGATTTTGGCAAAACTCAGTTGGGGCATGGTGATGGCGGCCAGCAATGCGGCGCCTGCTACAATCTTTCTCATGGTTGGGGTATGTTTTGAAAGTTTTTAAATGGTGCCACAAGATGAACCTTCACCCAGCGTTCTTCAATCCCCTAAAACCATGATTTCAACTGCGTAGAAATACGCCTCTTCGAAAATCCTGAAAATGCCGACAGCCTCCCATAGCAGGAGGCTGTCGGCTATTGGTAGCTGTATACTTCAATTATGCAAAGGGCATTTTCACCACTTTGGCTTTGAGCAGCCGGCCACGAACATCTACAAAAATTTCGCTGTCGATGCTGTTGAGTCCGTTGGCTACATAACCCATGCCCACTGCTTTTCCGAGGCTGGGGGCCTGTGTACCACTGGTTACTACACCTATCACTTCGCCGGCGGCATTTTTAATATCATAACCGTGGCGGGGAATGCCTTTGTCTACCATTTCAAAACCCACCAGTTTGCGGCTTATCCCGTTTTGCTTTTGCAAGTGCAGGGCTTCGCTATTGGTAAATGACTTGGTGAACTTGGTAATCCAACCCAGGCCAGCTTCCAGCGGGCTGGTGGTATCGTCAATGTCATTGCCGTAGAGGCAATAGCCCATTTCCAAACGCAATGTATCACGGGCACCCAAGCCAATCGGCTTCAAGCCTTGTGGTGTACCAAGCTCAAAAATGGCATTCCAAATTTTCTCGGCATTGTCGTTGCTGTTGTCGAAATAAATTTCGATGCCACCGCTGCCCGTGTAGCCGGTAGCACTAATGAGCACATTTTCTACACCTGCAAATACACCCTTCGCAAATGTGTAGTACGTTAGGTTGCAAATATCGATTTCGGTAAGTGGCTGCAACATCTTGCAAGCATTAGGACCCTGAATGGCCAGCAAAGCAGTTTTATCGCTGATGTTGTGCATTTCTACACCCTTGGTATTAAAACTGCTGATCCAGTTCCAGTCTTTCTCAATATTGCTGGCATTTACCACCAGCATATAGGCTTTGTTTTCTTCGAGGCAATACACAATCAAATCGTCTACGATACCACCATCATGATTGGGGAGGCAGCTGTATTGTGCTTTGCCGGCAGTGAGTTTGCTGGCGTCGTTGCTGGTTACCCGCTGAATGAGGTCCAGCGCATCGGGTCCTTTCAAAATAAACTCACCCATGTGGCTTACATCAAACACTCCGGCATTACTGCGTACAGTTGCATGTTCATCGTTGATGCCACTGTAACTAATGGGCATATTGTATCCGGCAAACTCGGCCATTTTAGCACCGAGTGCTATGTGTAAATGTGTAAACGGAGTATTTTTCATAAGCTTATTGAATGAGGCGCAAATGTAAGCAAGCACAGCCGATGGACTGTACAAGAAAACGAACCCGACAGATAATGAAACCCTAACGATGGTATTGCTTACTGTGTACCAGCCTGCCATGCACATATTCTTGCAGCAGTTTCAGCTTACCGTTTTCTGTGTACACTTTCCAGGCACCATGCCGGTGGCCTTGCCAATAGTATCCACTGGCCGACAACTGGCCGTTTGCTGCATAGTATTGCCAGGGACCTTCTTTCAAACCTGTGTTGTATTGTCCTACAATTACTGGCTGGCCGTTGGCAAAATAATCTTCTACCACCCCATGTGGCAGCCCCGCAGAAAAAGGCAAATCTGGGGCTGTTTCTTCACCAGCCATGGCAGGCAAAACAGCATTGGCCCGTGTATGCCGGTGCAATTGCTCAGGATGTTTGAGCGACTGTACAGCCAAAGGCTGGAAAGTTAATTTGGGGTTTTGCTGGCGCAAAGCCAGTTGTATCATATCGTGTTTATTGGCATTGTAGATGCGTACACTGCGCAGTTGGCCATTGGCATGCCAAAGCTTCCACATGCCGTCGGGCTGATTGTGTTCCAAACGGCCGCTATCGCGGTGCTGGCCATTGCTGTACCAGCTTTGCCAGTTGCCATGCAAATGCTGCTGCCGCATGGTTACTGTTAGTGCTTTTTGCCCGTTGGCATACCAGCCGGTTACAATACTGGCATGCCTGCCAAAAGGTGCTTTTTGCCACCGCACCACTTGCTTCATCAGCGATGGCGGCCAATGTGCTTCGGCAGATTGCTGCAGCGATGCCGGCATGGTTACACTCAGGTGAGCCGCATCGGCATGTTGCTGTCCTGAGGCGTGTTGTATCAACACTTCCTGACTGAGCAATGAAGTAAACTGACCGGAAAACTGTTGGGCATTGGCCGAAGCCAAAACAGAGCATAGCCCTGCGCAAAGGAGTACTTGTTGTAGCATAGCAGGCAAGCTTTTCATAAATGTACAATAGCAGGCATCAAATTGTTGTGCAAAGGAAAAACAGATTTGACAGGGCTTCATCATCCAATTGTCAAACTGACCGGTTGGGATTCAATCTCAACGATTCTTTAACGGAATACGTAAGGCTTCAAAACTGGCAGAATCGCCATTGAACACATTAAAATCTACTTTGCCCCGTATGCCATTTACCCTGCCAGTTTCGCTGTGTTGCCAAAACTGCCACTCTCTGTCTACCCTTGGTTTATCACGGTTTTGGTAATGCGCTACCCACAATGGATAATCTGAAAACCGGTCGTGCAGGTATTGGTTATAAAAGGCAGCGTTGCTGTACAGCACCGGTTTAATACCATAGTGAGCCTCTACCAACTTCAGCCACACTTCTATCTCATTTAAAAATGCATCAATGTCGTTGCCCGTATAGGTTTCTACATCCAGCACGGGGGCCAAATCGCCGGGCAGTAAATCCACCTGTTGTATGTAATACAAGGCCTGCTCATGGCCGCCAGAGCTTTCTCTGAAAAAATGATACGCCCCCGAATCATGCGGTGCTCACGGGCTCGTTTCCAGTTGCGCATAAATTGCTCATCCAGCAGGTCGGCCCCTTCGGTAGCTTTGATGAAGGCAAATTGTAACCGCACATCATTGTCTTTCATTTTACTCACCAGCGACCAGTTTACCCGCTTTTGATACCGGCTTACGTCAATGCCATGAATGCTGTACTGATTGGGCAGCCAAATACCAAAATTGCTGTACAGCGTAAACGTATTGTCCGGGTCGTCTTCATGCTGCCAGCTGTTCCAGGCTTTGTTGAACTGCTGCCAAACAAACAGCCCCAGCAACACCCCAATAAATAAAAGGACGACGATGGAGAAACGAAAGAAAGCCCGGTTCGCTTTTTTGGCCATGTGTGCTGTTTGTGCAGCGAAATTAGCTGTCTGCATTACAGCAATTTTTTCGCAGTGGGTTTTACGCAAAATTTAGGGTTCGGCATTTGCGAATTGAGAAACCTTGCCACCCAAATGGCCAACTGACAGCACCCTACCGTATTTTGCAGGCGCATGTACATTCATTGGAACGATACGGTCAATCTTTTGTCGAAGCTCACCCTGCGCCGATTGTGGAATGCAGGCAAAGTATGGAGCAGCTATCAGCTCAGCAAGTGGCTGCGCAAACCTATCCAATGGGGGCTACCCGTTTCCATTTCCTTTGAACCTACTACCAGCTGCAACCTGCGTTGTCCCGAGTGCCCCAGTGGCCTGCGGGAGTTCTCCCGCCCCACCGGCATGCTTCAGCAAGATTTTTTCGCCAAACCATCGACGATATTGCCCCCGATTTGTTGTACCTCATTCTCTATTTTCAAGGTGAGCCGTACCTCAATCCGCAGTTTTTAGACATGGTAAAGTATGCCCACACTAAGGGCATTTACACCGCCACCAGCACCAACGCTCATTACCTGACCCATGAAAAAGCCCGCCAAACGGTAGAAAGCGGCCTCGACCGCCTCATCATCAGCATTGACGGCACCACACAAGACGTGTACCAAAGCTATCGGGTAGGTGGCAAGCTCGAAAAAGTGCTGGAAGGTGCCCGCAACATTGTATACTGGAAAAAAGCCCTCAACAGCAAGACGCCTTTTGTGTTTTTTCAGTTTTTGGTGGTAAAGCCCAACGAGCACCAAATTGCCGATATCAAAAAGCTGGCAAAAGATATTGGTGTGGATCAGGTACGGTTTAAAACTGCACAGGTGTACGATTACGAAACCGACCCCAACCAACTCATTCCCACTATTGACAAATACAGCCGCTACCGCAAAAACGGACAAGGCCAAATGGAAATTAAAAGTGGCCTGCAAAACCATTGCTGGCGCCTGTGGAGCGGCAATGTCATCACTTGGGATGGTTTGGTGGTACCCTGTTGCTTCGACAAAGATGCCATGCACCAACTGGGCAATTTACAACGCCAGTCTTTCCGCGAAGTGTGGCAAAATGATAACTACCAACAGTTTAGAAGAGAACTCATGACCAGCCGCAAAAACATCGACATCTGTGCCAATTGCAGCGAGGGTCTAAAAGTTTGGGAGAAATGATAAAATTTCATCGTTTAACCGTTGAAATTTTCAAAAATTGTTCAAACAATGATTGATTTGTTGAAAAATCACCAAATCATTGGATATAGTTTGGCATGCATGCAGAAATTCTGGAATGCTTTGTCTACCTTCGATACCTAAACGCCCCCTAACACCCCCTTTTTGTAACCCTTAAACAGTGACCTATGGGCATTGAGTACGCATTGCGTCAACAAACCTACAGGAATGATTGTCAGAAGGCTATGATGAACCTTATCCTTACCCATAACTGGGTGATGGAAAAGATGAAAGAGCACCTCGATCATTTTAATTTAACCAATCAGCAGTACAACATTTTGCGCATCCTTCGCACCGCAGAAGAGCCTCTCAGCACTATGCAAATCCGCGACAGAATGCTCGACAAAATGAGTGACACCAGCCGTATTGTAGACCGTCTGGTGCTGAAAGGTCTGGTACAGAAATCTGTATCGCTGCACGACAAACGCTTGGTAGATGTCGTAATTTCTGAAAAAGGCATGGAGCTTTTGGCTGAAATCGATAATCATGACCACAAGATGGATGGCATTCTTGGCAACCTCGACGAAGCAGAAATTGCTACGCTGAGCCAATTGCTGGATAAAGCCAGAGCCATTGAAGCACAACAGGAAGTTCCCTTTCTGAGAGCTGTAATGTAAGCAGCAAGACAAACTTTGTTAAGATCGAGGCTTCCCTCACAGGAAGCCTTTTTTGTATGCCTATATTCGCTGCCAATCGTAAACTGAACACCCACATGAAACTGTTTCGTTTTATTGCCAGCCTGATGCTGGTGAGCAGCATGTATACAGCTCAGGCACAACAACCCGAATTCAGGGCTGCATGGATAGCCACTGTAGAAAACATAGATTGGCCCAGCCGCAAGGGCTTGAGTACCGAAGAGCAAAAAAAGGAATTCATCAGCATTTTGGAGATGCACCGCCGCAATGGTATGAATGCGATTGTGATGCAAATCCGACCAGTAGCCGATGCCTTTTACCCCAACCCCTACGAGCCATGGAGTGAGTACCTCACCGGCAAGCAAGGGCAGGCACCATCACCCTATTACGATCCGCTGCAGTTTATGATTGAAGAAACCCACAAACGGGGCATGGAGTTTCATGCATGGCTCAACCCCTATCGTGCTGTGTTCAATATTGCCCGAAGCAGTGTGGCGTCAAACCATCCTACCAAAGTTCACCCGGAGTGGTTTGTAGATTATGGCGATGCGACCGTTGTAAAACGCTACTATAACCCCGGCCTGCCCGAGGTACAAAACTATCTGACCGATATCATTCGCGACTTGGTAAAACGCTACGATGTAGATGGTGTTCATTTCGACGATTACTTCTATCCTTACCGTATTCCCGGCAAAGAGTTTCCGGATGCGAAAACGTTTCAACAATATGGTAAAGGCATGACCAAAGACCAGTGGCGCCGCAGCAATGTAGACAGCATTATTGTGAAACTGCACAGGGTAATCCGGGAAGAAAAACCCTGGGTAAAATTTGGCATCAGTCCTTTTGGGGTGTGGCGCAACAAAAGCCAAGACCCCAACGGCAGCAATACGCAAGCCGGCCAAACCAACTACGATGATTTATATGCCGACATTTTACTTTGGCTGCGCAAAGGCTGGATTGATTATGTTGTACCTCAACTGTATTGGGAAATTGGTTTTGAAAAAGCAGACTATACTACCTTGATAGATTGGTGGAGTAAAAACAGTTTTGGCCGCCACTGCTATATTGGTTTGGCTCCTTACCGGGCCAATAGCAATACTGCCTGGAAAGACAAAACTCAATTGCCGCGGCAAATTCAGCTGTCCAGAACTACGCCCAATATTCAGGGTCAGGTATATTTTAGTAGCAAGAGCTTCAACAACAACCCCAACGGTTGGAATGATAGCCTGAGAAATAACTATTACAAGGTGCAGGTGCCTACACCACCCATGCCTTGGCTACCCAAAAAGCCTGCTGGTAAATAAGGTGGTACTTTAAGAGAATTCTGAGCATTATTATGCTATAGTTAAGGCCTAATTTTGCTGCTCGCAATTTTCCCGAAATGATTTGGGTTCTTGATTAAAGCATTCTTTTATAGCCAAGAAAAATTTGAATATATGCCTGGTTTTGAACTTTGGGGCGCCGAAGAACGCAAAGAAGTAAATGATGTACTGGAAACTGGTGTGCTGATGCGCTACGGCTTCGACGGACCCCGTAAAGGCATGTGGAAAGCAGTTGAACTGGAAACAGCCATTTGCCAGACTTTTGGTTGCAAGCATGCCCAGCTTACCAGCAGTGGTACCGCCGCTCTTACCACTGCCATGAGTGCTTTAGGCATTGGCTATGGCGACGAAGTGATTATGCCGAGCTTTACGTTTGTGGCCAGCTTTGAGGCTGTGCTGAGCGTTGGCGCCATTCCTGTTTTGGTTGATATTGATGAAAGCCTGACACTGGATCCGGCAGCGGTAAAAGCAGCCATTACGCCACGCACCAAATGCATCATGCCCGTGCACATGTGCGGCAGCATGGCCCACATGAGTGAACTCAAAGCCATCTGCAAAGCCAACAACCTGCTGCTGCTGGAAGACGCCTGCCAAAGTATTGGTGGCACGTACAAAGGTCAGGCATTGGGCACCATTGGCCATGCCGGCACGTTCAGCTTCGATTATGTAAAGACCATTACCTGCGGTGAAGGCGGTGTGGTAATGACTAACGATGAAGACATTTATGAAAAATGCGATGGCTATACCGACCATGGCCACGACCATAAAGGCGTAGACCGTGGTGCCGATTTGCATCCGTTTATCGGCTACAACTTCCGCATCAGCGAACTCAATGCTGCCGTGGGTTTGGCACAAATCCGCAAGCTCGACCAGATACTGGCCATACAGCGCCGCAACAATAAAACATTACGCAGCTATCTGGAACAGGTGCCGGGTATCAGCTTCCGAGTTGTGCCCGATCCTGAAGGTGACAATGCCTCATTCCTCAGCTGGTTTTTGCCCACTGCCGAGCAAACACAAGCGGTAGTAGATGAACTGAAAGCGCAAGGCATTTTGGCTGGCAATTTCTATTGGTTCAACAACAACTGGCACTACATCCGCAAGTGGGATCACCTGAAGTTTGCAGCCACGCTTAACAACATGAACCCAATGCAAAAAGAAGCGCTGGATAAGTTGGCTGAAACCAGTTTCCCTGTGAGTGATGGTATTATGAGCCGTTGCATCAGCACGGCCATCAGCCTGAGCTGGACAGAAGAACAACTGAAAGAAAAAGGCGAAAAAATGCTGGCAGCCATTAATAAAGCATTGCTGGTAAACGCATAAACCAATAACCGTACTTTTTAAAAAAGCCAACAAAATTTTGTTGGCTTTTTTTGTACCCAAAAATGCATTTGCAACACGGTTGCTAAAATATTTTAATTCGTTCTGGGGGAAGATATTGTGTTCAAGTATAATTTGAGGCCTTAACATTTCATTAATACTCCCCCAATGAAGAGAATTATCCCTGCCTGGGCCTTCTTGTTGCTGGCCCTTACTGCTTGCGAAAAATCAATTAAGGAAGAAGTGAATCAGGACGAAGATGTGGCCATGGCCACCGAACGTCGCTGTGATGCCGACCTCGTCCTGAACCAACAACTGGCCGAAGATCCCAGCCTGAGAGATAAAATGGCCAGCATCGAGAGCTTTACCAATGAATATGTAGCCAAGAAAAAAAGCGGCTTGGTGAAGCAGGCCACAGTTACCATTCCGGTAGTAGTTAATGTGCTGTATCGTACGGCTGCTGAAAACGTAAGTCTGGCACAAATTCAATCACAGATTGATGTGCTGAACCGCGACTTCAATGCAACCAATACAGATTTCAACAGCTATATCCCTGCTGAATATGCTGGCATTAAAGCCAATGTGGGTATCACTTTTACCCTGCAGGCTGTGGTGCGAAAAGCTACCAACAAAACCAGCTGGCGTACCAACGACGACATGAAGAAAAGCACCAAGGGTGGTATCAATCCTACCAAGCCCCAGCAATACCCTCAACATTTGGGTGTGCACTTTGTCGAACAGCATTTTGGGTTACGCTCAATTCCCCGGCGGGGCAGCTGCCACAGATGGTGTTGTTATCCTGAACAAAGCCTTTGGTACTACCGGCACAGCTGCCGCACCTTTCAACCTCGGCCGTACTGCTACGCATGAAGTAGGCCACTGGGCTAACCTGCGCCACATTTGGGGCGATGCTACCTGCGGCAACGACCAGGTGGGCGATACTCCTCCGCACAACACCGCCAACTACGGTTGCCCTGCACAAGGCCATAAGAGCACTTGTACCGGCACACCAAACGAGTTGTGGATGAACTACATGGACTACACCGACGACCGTTGTATGTACATGTTCAGTACTGGTCAAAAAGACCGCATGCTGGCAGTATTTGCCGCTGGTGGTCCACGTGCCGGATTCTCTCTTTAATCTCATCAGAAGATTCTATACTAACAACGTGAACTGTAAAAGCCCTGCCTTTTGGTGGGGCTTTTCTTTTACCCCAATTATAGCTGACGCAATACAGTCAACTGATTAATGGTACGGTCCAGATTGTGCAGCTCGTATTTCGTCTGATAATAAATATCGTTGTTGAGAAAGTCGGCGAGAAAACGCATGGCCTGCATGTACAACAGCATTTTGCCGCTGTAAGCCAAGGCTTCTTTTTCTTGAGCAGTCCACAGGGTATGAGTGGCGTCCATATAGCCTTCGGTAAGGGCTTGCAAAAATGATTGCCGCACTTCGATGTCTGCAAAGCGAACCTCATTTTCTTCATGACTGGGCACCATGCTGCGTATCATGTCGCCCAAATCGCTGAAGCATAAACCTGTTTGCGTTGTATCCAAATCAATGGGACACAATACACTTTGCGTTTTGTTATTGAATAAGATATTGCTGGGTTTGGCATCGTGATGCAAAATGCGCTGCGGAAAATACTGCGGATGCGCCGCCCAATATTTGTATCGCTTCAGCAGTTCATCGTAATTATCTAATTCGTTCAGGCATCTGGCCGCCAGCTTCAACCGCTCTGGTGTAGCACCGGCTTTTGCCTGTAGCAATTGTTCAGCTCTTAACGATACATCATGAAACCGTGGTAAAATAGTATGCAGTTTGGGAGAAGCTGCACTGAGAACACGAGTGTATTCGCCAAAACAATTTGCCGTAGTGTAAGCCAGCTCTTCGGAGATGGCTCCAGTTGGCGTGTAACTATCTTGCATGTATGTAAAACAACGCCACACTTCATTGCCATGCGTATGCATCAATTCATTTTGTGCAGTTGGTATCAATTCGGGCATGCGGTAATAGTGTTTCAATACAGCCCGCAGCTGTACAAAGTTTTGCTGCACCTGCTGCGGCTGTTGAAAAATGCGGGTATTGATTTGCTGCACTATAAACGCATCGCCACCGGCATCCGTCACTTTGTAGGTTTGATTAATCAGCCCCTGTGTAATTGGCGTTATTGCTGTTGGGCTTATGCCGAATGCCGTACAAATTGTTTTTACTTCTTGCATCGAAAGCTTGTTTAATCCGTTGAAACGGATATCATTTTTTTGCTTATTTAAAACCCACGGTTGAAACCGTGGGCTATAGAATCATCTCTTATAAATAATCTGATTCGGTGCTTTATTAATAACTATCGTCAATCGCAAACGTGTTCTTTCTGTTTTTCCATTTGCCATTGGTAAAGTCTGGAAAGTCAACTGTTTTGCCTTCGGCCACAGATATTTCTGACAGCGGCGTAATGGCACTCCATGCAGCAGCATCGTATACATCCTGCGGCGTAACGGTCTGTCGTTTTACACTTTCAATAAAGGCATGCACCACAAAGAAATCCATACCGCCGTGGCCTGCTCCTTGTGCATCATTACCGTACTTTTTCCAAAGCGGATGATCATATTTATCTAACCATTCTTTGGCGGCTTCCCACTGGTGTGGCTTGCTGATGCCTTCGATGTGTATGCTCTTGTTAATATCCATCCACAAGCCCTTGGTGCCCTGCACCCTGAAGCCGAGTGAATACGGACGTGGCAGATTGGTATCGTGTTGCAGCAAAATGGTTTCGCCATTGGCGCACCCAATTTGTGTTGTCACTACATCACCCAGTTTAAACTGCACTTTGGCATTCGGATGATCGGCGCCGCCTTTCTTCACCACATAGTCGTGCAGGCCACGGGCCTTGCTGGCAAACGAGCTTAGCTTTGTGAAGCGGTTGCCCCGGTTGATATCAATCATCATTGCTACAGGTCCAATGCCGTGTGTAGGATACAAATCGCCATTGCGGTCTACGCTGTGTTGTGTTCGCCATTTGGCTTCGCTGTAGCCTTTTTGGCCAAACTCGGCACCGCTATCATAAGGCGTTTTGCCATCGTTGAATTTCACACCACGCAGGTCGTGCTGGTAGCCGCCCTGCAGGTGAATGATTTCGCCAAACACACCCTGACGCACCATATTCATCACGGCCATTACATCGCGGCGGTAGCACACGTTCTCCAGTTGCATTACCTGTGCTTTGTGTTTTTCGCAGGCCTTCACCACATCCCAGTGGTCTTGCAGTGTAATGCCCAGCATTACTTCGGTACCCACGTATTTGATGCCTCTTTCCAAAGCATCAATAATCATGGGCTTGTGCCACTCCCAAGGAGTAGAAATGATGATGGCATCAATATCTTTTGCCTCCAGCAATTTGCGGTAGGCATGCACATCGCCTTTATAAATTTTGGGCTCGGGCTTGCCACTGTCTTTCACCATTTTCAGGCTGGTGGCCAGCATACCTTCATCAATATCACAAATAGAAACAACATGCACATCGGAGCGGCGCAGGGACAGGTCTAAATGGTTTTGACCGCGGAGGCCCACACCAATAAAACCGAGTCGCACCTTATCTATAGCAGGAGCTGCAAACAATGATTGAGGATGCAGCAAAATGCCTGCTGACAGCACAGCGGAAGATTGCAAAAAATGACGACGGGAAGATGACATAGCCAATTGTTTTATGCAGCAATGTAAGGCCAAATTAAATCCGTCATTTTTCAAAGAATTTCAAAATGAAGTGCCACAGCTATGCCAACTGAATAAGATTCGGCAGGTGATTCACCCTACATTTTGTACATCCATTGGCATGATTTTCCGTATTCTGGAAAACTAAGACCTGCTTATTATTTTTAATACGCTGAAAATCAATGATGTAAGGATTTGGCACAATTGCGGCATTGCTTGAGCAAACTCTTTTCGCTTATGCGTCGAATTGTATTACTCGTTTGCAGTGTTGTATTAGCCCAATGGGCATTGGCCACAGGTGAACCCTCCACTTATTTTCAAATTTTTGTACCACCAAACAATGATGCCGTTCGCAGAGATGCTGCGTTGATTATTACGGCCATTTACGATAGTACTTCGTTTGACATCATAGACGACGGTGCAGATGGCGATACCGATGACAGCAAAAAAGGCATGCTCATGGCAGGCCAAAGCTATGTGCTGTACATCCGCGACAATGGCATAAACGATGATGCCCGTTATGCTTCGGGTGGTGTATTAAAATGGGATGGTGATTACTACATTGTAAAATCAGATAAACTGTTGTTTGCATCGCAAAGTACCAACAGCGACTGGCAACACGATTGGGTACCAAGCACCGACAAAAAATCTATCGGCCAAAAATTCATTATTTACTCACCGGTATTTAGCAGCAAGCAAACGGGATGTAAACGTAATGGCCTATGAGAACAATACCACCGTTACATTTCAAAAGATTTCATTTCAACCCAAAACAAATACCGGATATACCGATGTAAAAATGGAAGAACCCACGACCATTTTTACCCGAAAAATAAATATTGGCGAAGACCTTATTTACAAAAATACCGATGGCCGCGATGTAATGGATGCCGGTGAAACTTACCTTTTACTAAGTGATAAACCAGTAACTGTACAGTACGGTGCACTGTTTGGCAACGAAAGAGATGGCGGCGGATATGTACCTTCTTCTAACGGCAGCAAGCAGTGGCGATCTGTTGTACTTCACAGTACCATATCAGGCAGCAGGTGAGCAGGAAATACGCATTGCGAGTTGGGATGATAAAAACGACATTAAACTGGAACGATACAGCAATGGCCAATGGATAGAATTGCGCAACTACAGCTTGAATAAAATGCAGGCCGCAGATTGGGTTGGCCGCAATTTTAGCAATGCTACTTTCAACACTGTATTTAGAATAACATGTACACCCGGCAAACGGGTAAGTGTGTTTGAAGGCAATTGGTTTGAAACAGGTTCACCCGGTACCAGCGATATGGGCACCATGGTAAGTGCCGAAAATGGAACCACATCAGGCACTCGTTTCCTCACCTATATGGCCCCTCCGGGAAATGAAGCCAATGTGATTAATCCTTTTACCGGAAAAGCCTTTGGACAACGACTTACACACTTGTACATCTTTGCCAAAGAAGGTGCCACAGTAACAGTAAAAGATGCTTATAGTAACGGAGCTGAATTGAAGCGCAGCTTTACCATTGGTGCAGAAAGGTATTACGACTTTTACCTGACAGAAACGGAATGGAAAAATATTTACAATGGTACAGCAACCAACGTGGGCCCGGAAAGACCGTACCTATTGGTGGAAACGGATAAACCAGTGGCGGTAATGAACACCAATTTTAATGACAACTGGATGTTGTATACAGGTAGTTCATTAACACAGGCTTTCACTCAAAACAGCGAAGTATCGCAAAGCACTGCTATACCAGCAGATACAGTAACAGTAACTAGCACCATTAATACTGGCAGTGGAGTAGATAAACCAACTATTGAAGTAATTGTACAAGATGGTTTGAAAGTAGTGGAGTCTACCATAACCAATCCGGATAGTACCATACACAAAGGCACTATAACTGAAGAAGCTACAAAACTGTGGTAAGCTTTAATGAAGTGGGTACACTCAAAGCAGATGAACAATACACAGTGACCACAAAAGTAACCGCAGAAGTAGGAGCCAATACAGGACAGGTATTGAGTGGCCCAACCAATAGTACAGTGGAAACAATTGTAACGGGCAATGTAAACGGCCAGATACAACAGTCTTCTACTACGGCTGTGGTAAATGTGAATCCATCCAACACAACCAAACTCATTTTTAGCAAGTATGCCGACAATCTGATCAACAAAGACAGTACCGACTCCTGGACAGCCAGTTGGGGCGATTTGAACAACGATGGATGGGATGATTTATTTGTAACCGATCGCAGATTGAATAAGCCCAACATTGCTTACCTCAACAACAAGCAGGGTGGATTTACAAAAATGACAAACAGTCAATTAGTAACAGACACAGGTGTAACTGTAAGTAATAGCCTGATAGATATCGACAACGATGGCGATATTGATGTGCTGGCTGTAAACAATACCCGCCACAGCAATTATTTTTATACAAACGTAGATGGCGTATTCATTCGAAATAAAGCCGTGAGCTTTGCAGAAACTATTTCTTACTATCATGGTGCTGCCTTTGCCGACTATGATAATGATGGCAACAACGATTTATTTCTGTGCAACTTCTTTCCCACCAAATACAACGAACTGCACCGCAACTTTGGTAGCAATACCTTCAAAAAAGAAATAGCAGACGTTATACCTACAGAAGCCAACCAAAGTGTGGGACCAACCTGGGCCGATTATGATAATGATGGTTTTCAAGACCTGTTTGTACCCAATGGTGCAGGCAATAAAAACTCCCTGTTTCACAATGAAGGCAACGGCACATTTACCAAAGAACAAAACGCAATAACGGCTGAAGGCGGACAAAGCGTAGGTAGTGCGTGGGGCGACTACGACAATGATGGCGACCTCGATTTGATAGTGACCAACTCTAACAAAACAGGCAACTTTTTGTACAGAAACGAAGGTGCAGGTGTGTTTACCAAAATTACCAATAGCCCTGTAGCTACAGACAAAGGCGCATCGCATGGTTGCAGCTGGGCCGATATAGATAACGATGGTGATTTGGATTTGTACATCAGCAACGATAAGTCATACAAATTTTTATACATCAATGATGGCAAGGGTGGCTTTACAAGAAAAAATGACGAACTAGTAAGCTACGATTTTGGCAACTCATTTGGCCACGTGTGGGCAGACTACGATCATGATGGTGACCTCGATATGTTTGTGGCAACACACAGCAATCAACCCAATGTTCTTTTTTATAACAATGGCAATAGTAACAATTGGATTAGCATCAAACTCACCGGAGTAAATGCCAACAGAAATGCCATAGGTGCACGTATTTATGTAGACACTGAAAATGGCATGCAAATGCGTGAAGTAAATGCACAGAGTGGTTTCGGCGGGCAGAGCAGCCTCACCCAACATATTGGCTTAGGCAATGCAAGTGCTATTCGCAGCATTACCATTGTATGGCCAGGCGGCCATCGAGAAGAAATTACAAACGTGGGCATTAATCAACTGCTCAGCATTACAGAAGGCACAACAATAGCCATAAAAGCAGCCGTATTTTTTGATGCCAATGGCAACTGCCAAAAAGATGCAAATGAAGAATTGATGCCCCGTGCTGCAGCAACAGTGTTGCGTAGAACCGCAATGGCTGGCAACACACCAAACGCTGGTGAAAAGTTTATATCCAATGATGAAGGCTGGATAAAAATGAACCTGCCCGCTGGCAATTACAGCATGCAGTTATTGAATGAAAAACAAGTAACCGCTGGCAACTGTGGCCCATTAGAAATAAACATTGCAACAAATACCACAGATACAATTTGGCTGCCGGCGCAACCCACTTGTAGTGGCAGCAATGCCAGCTTGCTCATGGGCAGCACTGCCATTCGCAAGGGCATGACCAATAATCAAATGACACTGGTAGCAACCAACAAAGGACGCAGTACTGCAACCCGACTAATCATTAACTGGAAGGTGCCCGCTACCATTATACCCGGCACATTCAACACTACTCCTTTCAACGTGATAGCAAGCACTGAAAATGGTGTAGCCATGAAAACGTATCAGTGGGAAGTAACACAGCTGCAACCGTTTCGTTCCAACACTATACAATTCATGCACAGTAATAGTAGTACGGTACAAATAGGTAATGAAATACCTATGATGGCCTGGCTGGATGGCAACCAAAGCAACTGCAGTATCGGTGCAGATACTTTACGCCAAACATACAAAGTAGTAGGTGCCATTGACCCGAACGATATACAAGTAGCACCAAGAGGCTACGGAAAAGAAGGACTCATACATCCTACTCAGGAGCTTACATACACCATCCGTTTTGAAAATGTGGGTAATCATCCGGCAAGTGATGTGGTAATAACTGATGAGCTGCCGGCTGGCATAGATATGAGCACGTTGAATATTGTGAGCAGTAGCCACGAGATGAGCAGCATGCAGGTAAACAATCAAAAAGTGACTTTCAGTTTTGAAAATATTTTCCTGCCGGATAGCGCCTCGAGTAAAGAAGGCAGCCAGGGCTATATTATGTTCACTGTAAAACCTGTAACAGGCATAGCCGCAGGTACCAAGCTGCGCAATAAGGCTAGCATACAGTTCGATCATTATGAAGCTATAACTACGAACGAAGTACTGAACACTATTCAAAGTGCTGCACAGGAACAAGAAGAAATAACTGTAGAAACCTGGCCTAATCCTGCCATGGATGTAGTGTACATCAACCTGAAACATAAGAAAGGAAAGTACACCCGAAAATCAATTCGCAGGGTTGAATTTGTAGACATGAACGGCAGAATTATTTTCTCTAAAATGTTTGGCCCGAACGATGAACAGCGCATCAATATTCCGGAAACACTGAACGGATTTTATATGCTGAAGATTACAGATAGCGATGGCAAAATGTACACCCACAAAATATTTGTCCGCAAAACGATGTAATAAGTAACAATCAGAGCAACAAGGCCCTGTTCTTAGCCAGAACGGGGCCTTGTTGTTGTTACATATTGCATGCCCATTATCTTCGCCGCATTATGCAGCCAACTGATCAAATACATATACACCAGGCCATTGTGCACAAAGTGGGCAACATGGCCCGGGGCGAAAAACTCACCCTCAGCGAAAACAAACTCACCCTCAACGATGAGCTGGTACGCCAGCTATTGGTGAAATATTTTTTGCAACACTTTAATGAGCATGAGCAATACAAGTTTACGCACCACAGCAGCCTTGGCCTCAATGAAGTGTACACCTACTGTAAGCATATTTTCAATGATCAAAATACTTTTGTAGCAGAAAGCCGCCACATAGCCCAGCTGCTGTATCAGGTGAGTACGCATGCCCGTATAAAAGAAGGTGAATTATATGTGGTACATCTGCAACGCCTTCCATTTGAGCAAGAAGAAGTGGATGCACTGATACTGGTAAAAAGTGAAAGCAGGAACACTTTTTTGAAGCTGCTGCAACATGGCAAAAACCTGGAGATTGTGGCTGAAGAAGGATTGAACATGCAAAAGCCCGATAAAGCGTGTTTGATTTTTAAAACGGCAGAAGCAGACGGCTATCGTGTTTGCATTATTGATAACACCAACAAGCAACAAGATGCTCAATATTGGCTCACCGATTTTTTGCAGCTGACACCAGTGGCCGACAACTACCACCATACCAACGAAGTGCTAAGCATGTGTAAGCAGTTTGTAACTGAAGCGCTGCCCGCACAGTTCGACATTACCAAAGGTCAACAGATAGACATCATGCACCGCAGCCTCGATTACTTTAAAGAAAACGAGCACTTCGACATGCAGCAGTTTACGCAAGAAGTGATAGCAGTGCCGGAAATGGTGGATCAGTTTCAGGAGTTTAAAGACAACTACGAAAAAGCCCGCCATGTACAATTTGAAGATGAGTTTGACATACACCTGGCGGCTGTAAAAAAACAAAGTAAAGTATTCAAGAGTGTGCTGAAGCTCGACAAGAACTTTCACATTTACATACATGGCCGCCGCGACCTGATAGAACGTGGCTACGATGAAACAACAGGCAAGCACTACTACAAAGTGTACTTTGATGAAGAAGCATAAATACAAAGTGCATTAGTCCTTTCTGTTGGCAGAAAGAATACCAATTACTTTGTGTATGGTAGCATGTACTTTGTTTACCATACGCAACACATCATCATTCACCTCAGCCAGCTTTCCACTTTTTTCAATTGTTCGTATATCGTCGTGCAGGCTGGTAAAACCTAAGTTATCTAGTGTAGGCTTCAGCTTATGCGCTACGGCTCCCATTTGCTCCCACTCTCCATGGTTGGCATGTGCCAGCAACTGATCGGCAATGGCTGGCGTTTGCTCCACAAACATGTCTACCATTTTTTGCACAAAGGCCTGATTGCCCCGGGCAATATCATTGAGCATATCTAAACTATACAGGGGCAAATCACTTTCTACAGGAGATGTGGCCACTACCGGCTGCTCTGCTGCCTGCTCATCAAATGGGCGGCCTACCCATTCTGCAATTTTTCTGATCAGCACATTTTCTTCAAAAGGCTTGGCCACAAAATCGTTCATACCTGCTTTGAAACAGGCATCTTGTTCGCTGCTCAATGCATTGGCGGTAAGAGCTATTACTGGCAGTGAGCTGCTGATATCTTTTCTGATAATTGCTGTTGCAGACACACCATCCAACACAGGCATTTGCATGTCCATCAGTACAATATCTACGGTTTCCTTTTGCAGCAAATGAATGGCATCTTCGCCATGCACAGCTTCAACCACACTTGCCCCATACTGTTGCAGCACCGTTCGGGCTACCAACCTGTTCATGGCATTATCTTCCACCAGTAGTACTGATATATTTTTCAATAAATCGTTGGGCAGTAAATGGCTGGTTTCTTTTGGCAAATCACTTTCGGTACCCTGCTCCAACATCACCTTAATAGTAAATGTAGTACCATGCCCGGTAGTGCTTTGCACCTCAATATCACCATGCATTAAATCTACCAATTGCTTAATGATACTCAGCCCCAATCCTGTGCCACCGTACTTTCTGGTAGAGTGGGTGTATGCCTGCGAAAAAGGCTCAAACATTTCCTGCACAAATGCCTCGTCAATTCCAATACCCGTATCTTGTACAGTAACGATGAAACACTGACCATGTAAGGTTTGAGGCTTAGCTGCCAACGTGATAGTTATGCCACCATGATCGGTAAACTTAACTGCATTCGACACCAGATTAATCAGTATTTGCTGTAAGCGATAAGGATCGCCGATTAATACCGGTGCAATGCCCTCTTCCATTTTTACTTCTACCCAAAGGTTTTTTTCTTCTACCCTGTGCATTAACATTTGCACAGCCCTGCGTACTAATTCTGCCGGCTTAAATGGTATGTGCTCCAATGCCAATTTACCGGCTTGTATTTTAGACAGGTCGAGCACATCATTAATGATGACCAATAAATTATCGGAAGCTGTATTGATGGAGTCTAAAAAAAGGCGTTGCTGTTGATCGAGTTGTGTTTTTTTCAATTGTCTTCCCAAGCCGATGATGGCGTTCATAGGTGTACGCATTTCATGACTCATATTGGCCAAAAAACGCTCCTTGGCTCTCGATGATTCTTCAGCAGCAAGCGTGGCCATACGCAGCTCTTGCTCCAATAGTTTTTGCTGTGTTATATCCAGGTGAATGCCAATAGAACCAACCATTTTGCCACTATCGTCGTAGCGGGGCGCACCACTGATAAGCCACCATTTCTCTTCGCCCTGCTTGTTGTGCACTTTCATTTCATATACATCAGAATGACCGGCACTGCGTCTTCTGTTTTGTAATTCTATAGTATACTTCTCATCGGTATCTACAAATAAATCAACCGCTCTTTTCCCTGTTATTTCATGCTGTGCATAACCACTCATCCGCAGGAAGCTTTGGTTGCATACCTGTATGCGGTCATCAATATCTACCTCCAGCAAACCAAGGTTCATATTGGCAATAATGCCGCGGTATTTTTCTTCATTCAGCCGCAGTGCATCTTCTGCTTTTTTTCGGTCGGTGATGTCCATCATAAAACCGGTAAACACATGTGCACCAGCTGCTGTATCGTAAGAGTAGGTAGCTGCTACCGAACGCCAAACCAGTTTGCCATTGGGCAATTGCAACCGCGATTCATTATAATAAGGCTTGAGCGATGACAATGCTGCCTCATTGGCTGCATCAATGGCCGGCAAATCTTCATGAAAAACAAAACGCCGATAGTCCTCCCGAAATGCCTCGGGGCTAATGCCGAAAATTCGCTGCATGGCAGGGCTCACATAACGCAATTTTTCAGTTCCATCTTGTGCATATTCGTATTCATACAAAACAGCAGGAATACCTTCACTCAGCGATTGAAATTGTTGTACCCGTTGCCACAATTCCAGCTCTGTGTTTTTAATGTGCGAAATATTTGTGTGTGTACCCGTCACCAATTTTGGTAAGCCATTTGCTGTATATGAAACGGCCATGCCCCTGTCGAGTATCCATAAGTAGTGCCCGTCTTTATGGCGCATTCTTATTTCTCTGTTGTGCGAAGAACGTTTACCGGCATCATACTCCTCATTTTCCTTCACTACCGTTGCCAAATCATCCGGATGAATTCTATTGAGCCAAAACTGATTTTCTTTATCAAATATGGCGGGATCGTAGCCAAGCATTCGCTTGTATTCTTCTGAATAAAACGATTGATGCGTTTCCAAATCATATTGCCACACACCATCGCCTGCGCCTTCAAGAGCAAACTTCCACAGCTGCTCTGCATACCTGATGCGGGCTTCATCTTCTTTTGCCTTGGTAATATCTTCTACGATGGCAAAATATTCGAGCACCCCACCCTCACTATTCAGTACTGATTGGCCACGTGTCCGGCTCATAAAATGTGTACCATCATTTCTGTATTGCAACACTTCTACATCAAAAGACTGGCCCTGTTCAAATGCAAACACCATTTCCCGCAAAGCCTGCTTATCTGTTTGTGGTCCTGCACAAAGATCAATGGGTGATTTGCCTACCACCTGGCTCATTTCAAAACCAGTCATTTTCAAAAAACCATCATTCGCCCAGGTTATTTGCCCGAACTTATTGGCAAAAACAACCCCATTTTCATTGGCACTTGCTACTACAGAGAGGCGCTTTAAATTTTCCAACACCGTTTTTTCTTCGGTAGTATTGCGCATTACACCGGCAAAAACCTTTCCCTGTGCATCAGTGTAGGCTACTCTTGCATTGGCTGTCCAATAAATGAGCTCCCCATTGGGCATAACAAAACGGCAATCGGCATTCCATGGTGCTTCTTCATGAAATGCACCACGCACAGTTTCTTGCCACACAGGCAAATCATCGGGGTGAATAAAATCTACCAAACGGTTGGCATCAGCTGGGTTTATACCGAACTCTTCTTTCAGTCTCGGACTGATAAATTCTACATTATTTGATCCGTCGAAATTCATCCGCCACAAATACACTACTCCGGGCACGTTTTCTGCAAGACGCTTAAACAATTGCTCTCTTCGCTGCAAGTCGGCTGCCATATTTCGCTGCTCTGTCACATCGGTTCCGTATACATGGAAGTAATCAAACTCAGGAAAGAAATGACAGTCGAAAACAAATATTTTTCCTTCCGTAACAGTTTCTACGGTCCAGCGCATATCATTTGTGGGCCGCAGCGCAGCTACCTGTTGCCAAAAGACAGCCTCGTTCATTAATTCATCGTTGTGCAGGTATTGATGCAACCGCTGAGCGGCAGGGTTCTTGAGTAATACCAACCCTTTTGATGATACACGAAACCGAGGTTCCGGATTATGCATTGTAAATAAAGAAAGCTCATTCATTTGCTTGCCGGCATCTTCAATTGCCTGCTGCTGTAGCTGCACCTTGTGGAGCATTTGTTTTAAGTCCTTCTCGGTTAGTTCATGTGCTTTCAGCACATGCAGCAGGTCTATCAACGGATCGTGTACAGCAAAGTTGTTGATGGTTAGCCCTGCTTCACGTAATTCTTCAACTGACGCAAACCACGGTGTACCAATAAACAACCATTGGTCTTTTTCTGCCAGATGCTCAATCTGACCTCTTAATAATACCGAAGGCTTTTGCACCCCTTGCATTAGTATGAGCTGCCCCGGCATTGAAGCCAGCGCAGCTGCATGAATGATTTGTACAGAAGGTCTTTTAAATGCTAAATAATTTGTAATGCTTTCGCCCGCCTTCATGCTCAACAGCGATTGATAAGAGCTACCGAAACTAACAATGCGGCAGTCACTACCAATGGTAATATAAAATGGAAATAGCCGATCAAACTGTTGATGTTGAAATGCGAATTGCATGCGAATAATTTTACCAATTCACTTGAAATATTTCATGGGTTTCCGGCTCGCTTTGCATAGATAACACCTGAATAGTAACAGGTGTATGGTACATTTTTGCCAAGCCTTGCAGCAGGCCCAACACAAAGTGATGAAGACCTTTTCGGGTGGAATAATAATGGACTTCAATAGAGCTTTCTGTAATTGTGCCAATCCGAAATTCAGGCGGATTAAGCCTTGGATAAAATAACATGATACGACTATGAAACATGGGGAGGTTGAGCAAAAATTCTTGCAGGTTTTTGCCGCCGGCTTCCATTAAGCCGCCATATTTTTCGCGACCGGTTTTTAGCACCCACCATTCACCAAATGCTGAGAGCACTTCACTCATCGGTATTTGTAGTACTTCCGAAGAAGCTGCTACAAGTTTATATGTCATCTCATCATCATAAGGCTCATTGCTTAGGAAATAATCAACCTGAACACCACTGGCAGCTTTTATCTGCATCCACGCATTTTCACCGTGGCTGGCTGTCACCATATCTTCTATTGCCCTATTGATAATTCCGTACATACTTTGCTTTTATAAGATGATTTCCTTATCCTGAATCATTTTGTAAATCGTGCTTTTACCAACATCGAGTTTATCGGCTACTTTAAGCACATTGTTGTCATACTTTTCCAAAAACATTTTTACAATTTGTACCGTGTACTGCCGCAGGGTTTTCTCCTCGCCAGTAAGCATGCTGCCATTACGGGCTGGTGCAAATGAAATATCCTTTGCATCTATTTCTGCATCATCGCAGAGCACAGCAGCCAACTCAATGCCGGCCTTCAACTCCCTCACATTGCCGGGGTAGTGATATTGCATCAGCTTTTCCCTGGCGGCGGCAGTAAGTCCTTTTGCAGTTGTTTTATTTTCCTTGGCAAATTCTTCTAAAAAAATTTAGCCAGCAGAAGAATGTCATTCCCTCTTTCACGCAGGGGAGGCAAGTTTATGGGCAAGCCCATAATGCGATAGTACAAATCTTCGCGAAACTTACCGGCCCGCACTTCTTCCGGAAGATTTTTATGTGTAGCAACAATCAATCGTACATCCAGCTTTACACTTTCGTTGCCACCTACTCTTTCCAACTCCCGCTCTTGCAGCACCCGTAGCAATTTGCTTTGCAGGCTTAAATCCAGCTCTGCTATTTCATCTAAAAAAAGTGTGCCTTTATTGGCTTCTTCAAACTTGCCAATCTTTCTGCCAATGGCACCGGTAAACGATCCTTTTTCATGACCAAACAACTCGCTTTCTACCAACTCTCTGGGTATAGCCGCCATGTTCACTGCTACAAAAGGTTTCCGTTTTCTTTCGCTGTTGTAATGAATGGCTTTGGCTACTACTTCTTTGCCCGTTCCCGTTTCGCCCGTTACAGACACATTGATGTTGGTTTTGGCCGCCTTCTCCATCAATGAAAATATTTTTCGGATAACAGGTGAATTTCCTTTGATGACATTGCCGAATTCATGCTTCTGCCCCAGCTCCTCCCGCAGTTGCTCTACCTGCATTTTTAGCTGTTGATTTTCGCGGATGCGCAGTATGGCATTCCAGAGCAAATCTTTGGTATGGTCATCTTTTACCAGATAATCACTTACCCCGAGTTTGAGCATTTCAATGGCAGTGCTTACATCATCCTGACCACTGATAACGATAACCGGAATGTCGGGATGCTGTGCTTTTATTTGCTTAAACAATTCGGCCCCGTTCATATCCGGCATCGAATAATCGATGGTAATAAGATGTGGCTTTTGATGGAGGCTGGCAAGGCAGGCCTTACCCGAAGCAAAACGGGTAACCTGATGATCAGGATTGAGCGATAAATGGTAGGCCAGAATTTCGCCATACCAGGGGTCATCATCAACTATAAAAATCCGGTAAGTTTCCATAATGTGGATTTCTTCCAATGTACGTATTGAATGCTTTCAAATAACCAGGCAATGTTATTTTTTATGCGGATTCCATACGCTTGATGAAACGATACCAGCGCTTAAAGAGCAGGTTGAGTTGCAAAAACTTGCTGTATAAAAAAAGCAAGGCGATTTGCCAAAGGACGACCCAACTGGCAGCAACTGCAAAAACCATAATGACAGAAAAACCAATGAGCAGCAAATGAAAAACCGACACCCTTGTTGTGGCTTGTGAATGCACCAAATGCTGACGTACAAACCAATGGTGTAAGTGATTTTTATCGGCAGAAAAAGGAGAACGGCCCTGCTGTATACGGGTGTAAAAAACACGGAGTGTATCCATCACGGGCAGCATCATCGTTGCTGATACCAATACCAAAATAACATCTGGTGCAACTATGGTTTGCGCATACGCATTCTCCACCGAAATGATACCCATAACTGCTACCAAAAAACCAAGTACCAGAGAACCGCCATCGCCCATAAAAAGACGGGCAGGCCGCCAATTGTATTTTAAAAATACGAGCAACACGCCTGCAAATGGCAAGAGCAATACCAACCATTGCAGCTGGCCAAGTATATACATAATCACCGCAAAAACCAGCACATTGATAAAACCAATACTGCCTGCCAATCCATCAATACCATCGAGTAAATTAAACGCATTGGTTACGCCTGCTACCAGCAACATGTTGAGAGCATACTGCAGCCAAACCGGTATATCACCAATACCAAAAATGCCATGCAAAGAATGCAAGCGGATATCTTGCCATGCCAGCAAAAAACCACCTGCCAACTGAATGAGCAACCGAAGTTTTGCAGGTAAATTCAACCGGTCGTCAAGTACACCAGTAACAAGCCAGTACCAGCAGCATAACACCAACTGCCCAATATTGTACAAACAACTGCCGCATACCTGCCGATAGGGCAAAAGCAATGAGCAAGCTTAACATCATAACCAAACCACCAATGGATGGTATGGGGTCTTTGTGCAACTTTCTTTCATTGGGAATATCTACCAGCCTGAGCTTTACACTCCAGCGGATAAGATTGGGCATGAGTACGATACAAGCCAACACTGCAATAGCAGTAGTTATGAGAGCCTGTGTAAGCAGTGTATTCATGTGATGTTGTCTTTGCGTAGCGTTGAAGAAAATAGTTTAAGGGAAGGGTAGTTGCGGCAAAGGGTATTACTATATTTAAGTCTATCGCTTTTCGAAAAAGTAAGAAGGTGACTGCAAATGAGCCATTCCATTTTGATGCAGGTAATCGCTGCTGAATATGCTGATCACTTTGGTTGGTTCAATGCGTTCTTTACCCGAAGCTTGCAGCACTTTCAACACCAGATAACGGTAGCGGTTGGCTATTTGCTTCCAGGTATAGCGGCGGTCTGCAATTGTTTTCATGCTTAACGCATGCCGCTTTAAACAAGCCACAGTTGTGTGCTCAATTACATGCACCAAATCGTCGGCAGACCGGAAGTACAATGCCTTTTTCTCTGTCGTAGTTCTGTTGTACGTTACATCATACGCTATCACCGGCAGGCCCAAATACATGGCTTCTACCAAAGAAGGATTGGTACCGCCTGCGCTGTGCCCATGTATGTATACCAGACAGTTGCCCCGCAGCATATCCAACTCCCGTTGATTGTAAATAGGATCGAGTAAATGAATGTTTGAAAAACGACCGTAGGTTTCCCGCATGGTTTTGCCATACTCACTATTCTTCCAGTTGCCCACCAATACCAGCTTATGCTTTGGCAGTTTTGAAAATGCTTCCAACACAACATGGATATTGTTTTCCGGCTCTATACGGCAAACTTTAAAAGCATACGGCTGACCAACAAAATCATACTTGCTTCGGTCTTCTTGCGTAGGCTTTACCTGCAGTGTATGATCGGCACCGTATTCAATAATGTGGCTGAGGGTTTTGTAGCGGATGGCGGTGTAATCCTGAATAGATTCATTATCGGAAATATCGGCATGCGAATAGCGAACTGCCACCCACTCTGCTGCCCACAAATACCAGCGGGCAAGCTTACTCCACTTGTTGCGTTTCCATTCTATACCATCAATAGAAACGATGATTTTTTTACTTGTAAATAATTTTACAAATGGCAACATAAAGCCACCACTCACACCCAATACCAGCAACACATCAGCATAAAACAATGCATGCAAAATGCTGAGGGAATCGTAGATAATGCTTTGCAAACCGTTGGCATCGAAAGGCAGGTACTTCAACCTTGCACCTTTATAATACGACTGACGGCTTTGCTTTGGATACTTTTTTGCCGTGCAATAAACGGTCATATCAAACTCTCCGGCCAGTTCATCTACAAGGTGTTCTGCCAGCGTTTCAAATCCGCCATAACTAGCTGGCAAGCCAACGGTACCAATAATGGCAATACGCTTTTTCCGCATGCTGTGGTTTTTGGAATTACTATATCGCAAACCGTGCCACATGCCATAAGCATTGATAATCAATTAGTGCTGTAGTTCTTCCGCAACTGTTGTTTCCACATTCTGGAAGTGCTTTCCGTCATTTGGCTGTAACGATGCAATGCTGGCCGATGCAAAAACTTTGCTTACACCCGCTTCAAAAGCTGCTGTACTAAAAGCTGCAGCTCTCCTTCGGGCATTTTCCGAAAAACGGATATACTTTTTTACATCCGTGTACAATAGCTGCACAGCTTGTTGCAAAGCGGCAACCTGTCTTGCATCTATGCAAAAGCCTTCCACGCCATGACGTACCAGTTCTACCGGCCCTCCCACAGGTGGAGCTATCACAGGCCTGCCGCATGCCATGGCCTCCAACAGGGTAAGGCCAAAAGTTTCCACCCACTCATCGGGGTTCGAAAAATTGACCACCAGATGTGCCTGCTCATAAAAAGCCAACGTATTGGTAGTAGTGCTAAACAGCATGCAGTTGTGTGGCACAGCATGTTGCTTTTTAAAATCCTCAACTTGCTTTTCATCGGCATTCAACACCAGCTGAAAACGTATGGCGGGCAAAGCCGAAGCCAACTGCAGAAACTCATGAACGCCTTTGTACGCTTTTAACGAGCAAAGCATGAGTACTGTAAAAGGTGTACGCATGTTTGGCGAAGCAATATGTGCAGCTTGTTGCACAAAGCTATTGCTGAGTGCATTGTATACCGTATGTAATTGAGGCCTGCGAAAATGGTAACAACTGGCCACATAGTTAGAAACAAACACAACATCAGTAGCTGTAAATGCGACAACTTTTGCCAGCAAATTTTTCAACAGCACAGGGGTAATGCTTACTTCGTGCACATGGTACACCACTTTGCAACCTCTAATGCTGGCAGCCAGTGCAGCCCCGGCAGGTAGCAAAGTATTTACATACACCACCTGCGCCCTGCGCAATGAAAACAGCAGAGAAAAAAACAACTGCAGCTGTACAATAAAGAAGCGCAATAATGTCATCCATTTATTGCTACTGTGCTTGTAATAAAGCGAATGATAGCGGGCATTGGGCAACCCACTCAAAAAACCACCTCTTGCCGGTGTTGCAGTATATATATCTATGCTGTATCCTCTTTTTTGCAAAGCTTCCAACGCCTGCCTGAACACAAAAGGACTGCCGCTAAAATCGTTGAGTAAATGAACTGCGCAAACTGATTTCATGCCATGTGTAATTTTTGCTTTGTATCAACAGGAGTTGGTTTGTGCAACAGGGTATTGTACACAGTTGCCAACTGCTTGCCCCTTACCGACCATAAAAAATATTGATTGAAACGCTGCTCGGCCAGTTGGTGTTCGTGTAAATAAGTACCGGTATTGCTGTGCAACATCTGCAGTTTCGCAGCAAATGATTGAACAGTAGTTCCATAATTTTTATAACTCACTTTCAGCAAAGAATCGGGATGTACAAAAGCACCGGGGCCAGCATTGTTGAAACAAATAACCGGAAGCCCGTAACTCATGGCTTCTGCCACCACCATTCCTGCACCTTCATGAGAAGGGAAAAGAAAAACTGCACTCTGCCGATACATTTTTTCCAATTCGGCTTTCGGCATCCATTCAATCACCTGCGTACAGTGAGTAATATTTGCTTCTGCAATCCACTGCTTTATTTTCGGCAAAAAGGCCCCGCCCCAGCCAGTATCAGTTGCGTTTTTTCCTGTTGAGCCCTGCTGAGTTGGAAATAAAAAGTAGCAAAGGCAGCAATAGTTACATCAAACCCTTTTAGCGGCACAAATCTGCCTACCGATAATACAGTAAACTTGTCTGGAATAGCGGTTTTAACCGTTGGTCGTACAGGCTCCGAAGCAACTGATGGCATGATGCTGTACTTGTGGCGTGGAAGGCGTAGCTTGATAGCCGCCTCAGTATTCATACAAAAAATATGACGGGCTTTCCATTTGCTGATGTATACAAAAGGATCGATGTACCAAAACCAATTTTTGATAGCCCACAGAAAACGATCTTGCAACCAGGCTCTCCAACCATATTGCTTACGAATAAACGAAGCAGGAATGCGAGGATGATGACCAATTGGCCCCCATACAAATGGCTTACCCAATAACCACAAAAAACTTGGCGTCCAATCATTGTGAAAATTGAGGGTATGCACTATGCTAAAAATACTCCTCTTGGGCAATAGCCATATTGCTAAAGAGAGCTGCCACATATAATAATAAATCAAACTCAAAAGCGGTCCCTTTTTCCAAAATATCATCCATTTGGGCCAATCGAAATACCACCATTGTACCTGCTGATAATGAGCCTTTCCATCAGGGTGTTCGGCCATATACTTGTCAATATGTGGCCGGTTATTTTTCCGGGTAATGGCTATTACACGTTGTGTAGTAGCTGCCTGCATAATAAAATTCCAGCCCATACCATCCTCTGAACCTTTGTAGGGATTAACCGCATATGCAGTCATCAATATAGACTGTTTAATATTTTTTTCCTGTTTCATATCGTTTATTTAAAACAGCACACTATCATCCTCATTTTGAAAAAGGCACTATGCCCGTTGCCTGATTATTTTGGCAGGAACTCCACCTATGACCATATTATCCGGAAAGCTTTTTGTAACCACTGCACCTGCAGCTATTACACAACCGCTACCTATTTGAACACCATCCAAAATGGTAACCTTACTGCCAATCCAACAATTATTGCCAATTACAATTCCTTTTCTTGTTACACCCTGTAAACGAATAGGCACCTCCAAATTTTCCTGCACATGGTTTTCGGGATGGCAGCTGAAATATTGGCCCACTATACAATCATCGCCAATGTGTAAACCACCACCGCCACCCAGGTAGGCATACTCGCCAATGCCTACATTATTGCCCAACACTATGTGTTCACCTACATGATTAAGTGAAGTAGAAACAACCAACCGGCTAAAAGAACCAATACTCACATGATGCCCGAGTGCAATGCCGTTTTTACCCAGTGCACTCAGGTACACATAGTCGCCCAGCTTGAGCATTCGGCCCCATTTTATATTAGGTAAATTAAAAAAACGGACTGCTCTTCCACGCAACATCCATTGCGGATTTCGACCATACAGCAACAACATGGCACCACGCATTACAGCCCAAAGTTGTTGCCATGCAAACTGCATTAATACATAGGTGGTTACATGTTCATCCATCTTAAATGCAGGATTGCGCTGTTGTACCAATTTTTCCAGAAGCCGTTTCATATTGCTATCATCCTATCAGGCTGCCGCCTGTATTTGTTGAAAAATGGTTTGTAGTGTATTGTTGAGCTGCTCATTGTGAATAGGCTCATAGCTGGAAGATTTATAACGTTTGCGCATACTATCAAACAGCTGCATATAATCGTCGGTAAGACTTACAATAGTATCAGCACTTAACTCTTGCTTTCTGCTGAGTATTTCTTCTGGTGTAGCCCATAAAAAGAAATTCAATTTCGGTTTCAGTAGCAAAGCATACCCCGCAGTAGTCACATATTTCGGAAGTTGAATATTGCTACGCTTACTATCGTTGATGAAGTCGAAATAGTATCTGTCATACAGCACTACATAACCACGCATCACGTATTTCAGTTGAATGTAAAACTGGCCCAACAGGTAATCGGCATAATAATAGGCGAAACGCAACAAGGAGCCGATGCTACTTTTGTTGGTGCCCTGTCGGGGTAATGTTTGAGCTGCTTTGTTTTCTGCAGCTTCTTTGCCATGCTTCCACGCACTTAGTATAGGCAGTAGCGATGGGCGGTGCCTTAATACTACTACTTTTCTGCGCATTACTTTTTCTACATGCTGGCGTGTTGCTTCAATAATAGTACTCTTGCCCGCACCATCTACGCCACTAAACGTAATAATGAACCCCCGGTTATTTTTCCAGTCTCTAATCATATCAATACCGTATTGAAATAGGTTGACAATAAATTGTACTCCCCCTGTTTTGTGGCTCTTGACGCACATAAGCAGCCGCCGATTGCATCGTTACTTTGGATGGAGTAAACAACGCCTCTGCTGGCTTTTGTTGCTTACTATACCGCTCTACAGTAGCAAGCAATGCGTTTCTCTCCTCTTGTGTAAACTGATGCCATTGCTGCTGATATTTTTCAGGTATGCCGGCACCATTGAGAACGTAAAACAACCAGGTGTACATTGCATCGTGATAGTTGTCGGCAACCAGAATACCTCTGCCATCGTTAACTGCTGTAGCAAGCATCGCCTGCACATTCATAAACTGTATGGCCTTTCTTTTCAATTGCCAGATCGCATCAATGTGTAGCACGTTGCCGCTGTGCAAATAAATACCCGACTGTGTCAAATTGCTTCTGCTTCGAAGTACTACCTGCTTACATAACGGATGTTGTTGCAGCCACGTCATCATTGTTAAAGCTGTAGACCGCTCCATACAAATATCAATATCGCTATGCAGCGGCAACAACAACACATGCGGTAAATGCATTTTTACAGCAGCATGTTTTTTAGTACGTAGCCAATCACTTATATCGGCTATTAGTTGCGTTCTGTCGGCCACAGTATTATTCTTCATTAACCAATAAGAAAGGGCATCGCTCCATGTTTGTAACAACCAGCCAATTTGCAGGTGCCAATCTTTTTGCTGCGCATATATTTCAGCATAGTAACTAATTACATCCAGCAAATACCATTGCTCAAGCTGAGCAATATTCAACCCATGCTTCTCCAACTGCGGATGGCATAATTGGTGCCATGCATCTAACTTTTGCCGTATGGCAGCAAAACCCTGATTGCCGATGAGTACAGTAGTTTGATAGTGAAAGTGAAATGCATCGTACAAAGCAGATGCTGATGGTTTGTATAACTCCCAGTCAATCAAAGCAATCTTTTGTTCATTCATCAACATATTCCACGGTGTACAATCGCCATGAGCAGGAGCTTCATGTATATTTTCCCAATTTGAAGCCGTAGAAAATAGCAGCTGCAGTTTGTGTATCAAACCTTCAGGCAATGGGGTATGCCGGATAGCATGTAATCTTTGCAAACGCTCAGCTATTTGTGTAGGGATCTTACTGTCCGAAATATTATTTGAGGTAATTGACCGAAAGCACCATTCTTGCACCGCCTGCTGAGGCAACTGCAACCAATGCATTGATGCAGGATTCATTCCAAACGATACATTTTGCTGAGCCAATAAGGCATCAGATGAAGCCAGCAATCTTGGAATAACCACGAACTGCAATGGCTTTTCTTGCCAATAGTGCAGCGCTGTTGCTTCCATTTGCAAAATAGAAGAAGACAACTCGCCATATGGGATTTTTACAAATTGGCCTCCTGCCCCCGGCAGGTATACAACCAACTTTCTATTGGGCCCTTTTGTGCCTGTAAACAACGCCCATTGTGCTTTTGTCACATCTGCATAAGGTTGTTCAGGCTGCCCCAAGCTGACGCTACAATCACCATCTGCAATGAACTTTTGCAAGCCCAATGCAAACAAAAACCTGACAACCAAGGCAAACAATTTACTCTTCCAGCTACCTGTAAAATAAAAACGCAAAAAAACTGGTCGTTGGCTATGTGCAGGCCAAATCCAGCGCACAGTTCCATCTGGATTGTTGATGTAAAAACACTTTACAGTGAGCTTACTTTCTGCAGCCGACACCCGATAATCGAATGACATGAATGCATGTAAAACAAAATCTCTGGCCTGCTGCTGATTCATACAAATGCTTTAGCTAACATTTGATTGTCAATTGGCATGCCACTGCAGTTTCAAAACGTAAACCATTCATTTTCAAATAGTGAAATGAGCAAGTCAAACAGCGCATTCCAAATTCAGGACATGCGATTCCACGAAAAGGAACTCGGAATGTGTTTATTCGCTGGCAAACAACTCTGGTCTGCGTTTGCGCAGAAAGATTTTTTGGGCCGGCGACTTATGCTTGTTGATGGTAAGACTGATGTAAAAAATGAGTACCTGATAAAAGAGAATACCATAATTCGTTTCGCCGAAAATACCGAACTCAGTAAGGGAGTTGATGAGAATGGGGATGAATACCCCGATTGTAAACAGCTGTTTTTCTTTTGAAAATTGCTGCACAAATCCGCGAATAGTGAATACCACCTGAAACAGTACCAATGTGAAGCCTACAAAACCAAGATTCATGAGTACTTGTATAAAAGTATTGTGTGTCATTTGCCCGGCATATGTGTGTACACTCTGAAAAAAGTCTTTGTATGCAATACGCATGAAACCAAAACCAAACAAAGGTTCTTGTGGCAAACCCTCGGTAATGAGTGCCGTCCAAAATGGCAGTCTTCCGGTCATACTCATTACTTCTTCCAGGCCGCCTGCATTTTCTTTTACAACCATTTTTTCTATGGCCAGCGGAATTACCATAAATGCACCTGCATACATGGCATACTTCAGTTTGGTATTGCTACTTTGCCGGATATGAAAAAAGGCAATCAGCAACGCACCAATGGTTGTACTTCTGCTACCAGTCATTACAATGGCCCACATGAGCAATAAAATCCGGATGGTATTCCACACCATACGCTTACCGGTGTAGTAGTTGAAAATAAAACAACTTACTCCCACAGCAGCCAGCATGCCCAGTTCATTTGGGTTCATAAAAAAGCCCCCGAGTCTTGCTTCTTCTCCGCCATGTGTCATTCTGTAAAATGCTTCAGGAGCTATAAACATGCCCACCAAAAAAATACTAATCATGAGCAGCACAGCATTGCCCATTACATTGTACAACTTTACCTGGTTGCCGGGAAAATAGTTCTCCAGCAAAATGAAACAGGCAATAAAATAATATGCAAATACAAAGCTCTCCACATCCATAAACCACTGAAGGGCACTGTAGCCAACAGCGGTGCTCCACAAAAAACTAATCAGTCCAAGAGTTAAGTATGCAGCATACAAAAAAGGGCTCAATTGATGCTGCCAACCAAAAGAACCGATGGCTCCTCGTTCAATAATTTTTCGATACACCCAAATAATGGCTCCCGTCATCATTAATCTCGAAAATACTTTTACCACACGGGTTATAGCCACATTTTCGCTCCATGTAAAAAAGCCGCCCAACTTGATGAAGAAAATAATAGCCAGCAAAACGCCCATCTGCGAAAGAAATCGCTGATGATCCGCCGGCCGCTTATATGAAGTCGTTAATGTAAACATGCTTCATACATTTTTGCCAATTGTGTAAGTACATAACTCCAGTGATAGTGCTGAGCAACCATTTGCTGAGCAGCAGTGGCATAGGCAGCAAGTGTGCCCTGATTAAAGGACGCAATTGCCTCATCCAAGGCAGCCGCAAGTTCAGTAGCATCAGGGTGTTCTACTACCCATCCTGCTTTATATTTTTTTACGGCCTCTCCAACGTTTGTAGCCCTCGACACTATGCAAGGCAAGCCAATGGCTGCAGCTTCCAATACTGCAGTAGGCAACCCTTCATTTCTACTTGGGTGAACAAACAAATGGCTTTGCTGCAAGAGATTCATTTTTTCATGACCATATTTGGCCCCGTAAAAAACAATATGATTGCTAATGCCTAAAGCTGCGGCCGTTTGTTCCAAAGCCGCACGTTGTGCACTATCACCAATCATCCATAAAGTGATATTGTGATGCTTTTTAGCCATGCTCGCAAAAGCAGTAAGCAGCAAATCAAGTCCTTTGGTATGAGTGTCCATTCTACCACAAAAGCTGATGATACAGTTGCTGGAAGTGTTACCCTGAAATGAAGCTGCGCTGTATTCAGAAAGCGCAGCGGTATCAAAGCCGTAAGGTATAAGTGCACTCTTTTTATCCGGCTGAATGCTATGCAATCCATCTACTTCACTTTTACCCAGCGAGTGCACTACTGCGGCCCTGCGTAGTAAGGGCTTTTCAAACAAGGGAAGATAAATGGCCTTTTTCCATCCTCCTTTTTTCATGGCAATAATATTGTAACTACCATGTGGTGTGTACACAAATGGAATACGATATTTTTTCAGATAAACAGACACTTTAGAAAACACTGGAATAAAGCCACCGTGTAAATGAAATACAACATCTTCAGGTAAGGCAGCTATAGCTTTTCGCAATGATGCATGCACCGCAAAAGGATGAATGCCTGTGGGAAAAAGACGTGTTATAAAGTTTCTATCTGGATAATCATGTACCGGATTTTGAGTGATGCCCCACACCGCTACATCATATCCTGCGGCATGCTGGCGTGTAGCCATTTCGTATACTACTTTATTTACCCCATTCATACGTTCCGGGTTTACTTTACCCAATACCAAATGAATAATTTTCATACCCGGATATTTTTATTGTAAAGAATATATAGCCAGTATACAAGTAACATGCACTGAGCCAACAACATGCCTGCTAAAGCGCCCCACAGTTGAAAGAAATGAATCATGAAATAAGCAGTAGCAACACTAAAAATGGTAGCCAATACATAGCCGTAGAAATAAAATTTATTGAGCAGTTGTACCCGAAGTGCAATGCGAACAGGATAGCCAAACAGGATAAACACATACAATATTGCCAATCCTATCATTACATAACTGTAAGAAGTATATGTGTCGCCTCCGGCCATGTGTAACAATGGCTTGCCGAAAACCGCCAGTAAAATTAATACCGGAATAAGCAGCACAGAAAGTTGCAAAAACTGTTTGCGCAAAAACCGGACCAAAGCAGCTGGCTCCTGATGCAAGTGGGCTGCTTTGGGTAAAATGTATGTTTCAAATGCCTGAAGCAACACGTTGAGCAAGCCAAAAATGTATTGTCCCAGGCGCAGTGCTCCAAGTGCTGCTGCACCCAGCCACCAACCCGCTGCCATTACATAAAAATTGCCAGCTGTCCACTGGAGCAGTGCACTGCTGAGCATCCATTTTCCATCACGTGCATGCAGTAGTGCGACACTTCGAATATCCTTGGCAATCGGCACACCAGGTTTTAACCACCATACGCCCAATGCAACCGATGGTATATAGGTAAGAGCAACTACCCACAAAGCAATCAATAAATCTAAATGATACACAAAAAACAATACTGCCAATGCCAGTAGTTGCACCACATTGGTAAGCACATCAATCGCAAAAGCTTTTGGCTGTTGCTGCGTGGCGAGCAGCCATCTGCGCAAATAATCTTGCATAAAATATAAACAGGCGCCCACCACCGCTGCTATACCAATATTTCTACCAACAGCCCACATCGTGTCTGCAAATAAAAAAAAGAGTATACCGGCTACAAACAGCAACGTAAGTATTGCCTGGTGAAACCAAAACAATCCGCCGGTATAACTCCTTTTTTCACCTATCCCAATATGCGCCAGCAATACCGGCGCAAGACCTGTGATACTAGCCTGCAATAAACTCAACACCAAGAGCTGTACCAATACCAACCCACTAAATATGCCGTATTGAGCAATGCCCAATGCTCTTGCTAATAATAAATTGGTAGCAAAAGCACTGCCACTAACCACTACCTGATCGGCCAACACCCAGTATTTTTCTGCAAGCTTCATGCAAGTGCAGATTGTTTATTGCTACGATTTTTTTTGCTTCGCCACCAATTGGCAATTGGCGCAAAAATGCTGGGCGTGTAGCCTGCACGGTTGAGTACAAAGTACATGCCCGGCAATGACAGTTCTTCCTTCAGCAAATCGGCTTGCATTACCATCGACTGCTTGGTTTTTCTACTATCTAACACAAACAGGTTAGTATTGGCTGTAGCCATTAGCATCATTGATACAGGTTGTTCTAGAACAGGCAGGTTACGAATAATAACGACCTCATATTGCTGCTTCAGTGTTTCTAAAAATGCCATCCACACAGGCCGCACCTGCCACTGCGGCGGAAATTGACTTGGCCCAATAACACTAACCCCCTGTATACGTACATTCGAAGCACCGGCATCAATCAATACACAACTTTTTCCCAGCTGCTGTAGCGCCATGGTAACACCTGTACTGTTAAACCCCTTACCTTCTTTTGCCGCAAAGCTTGAAATGCTGATTACACTGCCGGCATCGGCTATACCTTTCAGGTCGAGCTCAGTAGCCCAACGCATGAAGTAGCGCATTTTATCCGCTTCGTTTTTTGCGTATGGCACTTCCGCCATCAATGGCGTTTCACTGTTCTTATGAATCACTTTTGATTCATTAATTCTGCCCTTGAGCAAATGAATAAAATACACTCCGGCAACGCCAAATAAAAAACCAAGAAAACCAGCAAGCACTTTGAGTAAGGTAGCATTGGGCGATACCGGTTTTGTTGGCACTTCACCTTCAGCAATAATGCGGTGAAACGACATGGTTGCAGCCCTTGCTATTTCTGCCTCCGTTCTTTTCTCATGCAAAAAGCGATAGATCTGTTCGTTCAATGAAAAGTTTCTCTCGAGTATTGTCATGGTACGTTCCTTACCGGGCAGTCCTATAAATGCTTCTTCAGCTTTGCTAATGGTTTGCGACAAATCATCATACTTTACCTGCAGATTCTTTTCGGTGTTTTTGATACTTTCCTGCAGGTATTTACTAATGTCCTGCATTTTATCATCTACCACTTTTACCTTATCATTATCTGGGGTATACTTCAGCAGCAGATCTCTTTTTTCCCGCTGCAATTCTTTCATTTTCTTTACCAGTTCTGTACTTAGCAAATCGGTGAAGGCTTCAAAGTTGGGTGCCAGTTCTTCAAAGTTTTGCTTACCAGATGAAATGTATTTATTCAAATCCCGCATGGCCAACAGGTTCATTTGCAAACTGGCCTGCTGCTTTTTCAGATCAGATATTTTGCGTAAATCGGTTTCCGTTTCCTGGCGAATATTGATGATGTTATTTTGATTGCGGTAGCTTTCAATATTGGCTTCGCTGGCACTTAGCCGGTCACTCATACTGTTGAGTTGCTTTGCCAAAAAATCAACAGTAGTATCAGCACTTTTAAATTTTTCAGACACATAATCTGTGATATACGCAGCACTCAATGCATTCACTACTTCGGCTGCCTTTTCGGCCACGGGGCTCTTGTAACTGATTCTTAAAACAGGTACTTCCTTATCTACACTCATTACATCCAAATCGGCTATAATTTTATCGGCCAGCATGGTTTGTGAATGACAAATAAATTCATAGTGATCGTTTACCTGCAGGTTTTTTTCTGCTGCCGTAGTTCTTCATTTGGTATAAAAACCAATGATCCGCCTTCCAACTGTACAGGCACATTCATTCGCCCCCTCACAGTTTTTCCATCGGGCAAAGTGATGCTGAGTAATGAATCGGATGAAACAAAAAGTGTAAATGTTTTATCAAACAATTTTTTACTATCGAATGCATAGCGTATAAAAAATGGCGATTGATGGTAGAGTTCTGTCTTATGAATATCGCCCACCCGGTAAATGGTAATATCGACCCCCAAATGAGCCACCGCTTTTTGAATGAGTAGTTTGCTTTTGAGTAATTCTACTTCGGCAGCTATTTTGTTGCTGGTGGCAAATACATCAAAGTCTTTAAACAAATTGCTATTGGGTACACCTTCTTTACTATCTGCCAGTTTTACTTTGGCGGTGCTTTCATAAATAGGTGTAGTATATCGCAGGTATCGCTTGGCTATCAATACTGCAATAATCATCACTAAAGCAATGATAGGTAGCCCTCTGAAAAAAGGCCGGAGAATGCCAAGGTTTCGGATAAGTTCTTTCATGAGATAAACTTTACTTCAATGCGGTAGCAACCAAAACGGCAGTAGTTATAATGGCAGTTGCTGGCACTACAATTGATCCACTTCTTTTATCCCACACTTTTGCTTTGCGGCTGGGTACATACACTACATCGCCTGGCAGCAGGTACACATTGCTGCTGGCATAGCTGCTCAGTTGTGTAAGATCTACCGTTACCGATTTTGGCTGACCTTCAACCATGCGCACCACCATAACTTTAGAACGGTCGGCATAAAAATCAAAATCCCCGGCTTTGCCGATCATCTCTATTAAAGTGTTATGTTCTTTTTCCAGTAAATATTTACCGGGTGTTTTCAACTCTCCCAGTACCGTCACTTCTTTGTTCAGTACTTTTACCTCTACTATAGGCTGCTTTATAAATTTGCTGTAGGCCGTTCTTAAGTCACTCTCCAGTTCAAGTACTGTTTTATTTTCTGCTAGTACTTCGCCTACTTGTGGTACGGGTATTTTACCATTCGCATCTACCATCAGCCACTTGCCATACACTTCATTACTGTTGTAAATGCCGTAGATGGAACCCACACTTAAATCATCATGATCCCACACACTGATACTCACTTTATCATCCTTCCGAATGGTGTATTGATAGGCTTCATTCTTCACAAAAACACTCGGATCCTCTTTTATGGATGGATCTTTTTGCAACATGTTGAGTGAGCTGCAAGCCAGTACCCATAATTGATACAATGAGTAACGTAACAATACTGAGCACAGGCAGAAAACGACGCCATCCTTTCTTATGCTGTTGTTTCAACTCAGCAATGATGTGCATGATTTTTGCCATCACCGCAGCAATCCTTGTTTCTGACTGCTCTCCTTTAATGATGTAATCAAAAGCTCCAAACTTAAGGGCATCTACTGCCACTTCCATTTGCTCTTGTCCGCTTACAAATACGGTGAAAATGTGCGGATCGAACCGCTTGATTTTTTTTAGTAAAGTGAGGCCATCCATTTCTTCCATATTGTAGTCTACAAATACTACCACGGGCTGCTCTACCAAATGATTCAGGCAGGTTTGGCCGTCGGTAAATACCGAAACATTACTGTACCCAAGGTTTTTTAAATGCTGTCGGTTCAGTTCAATGGAAAACTGGTCATCATCAACCAGAAAGATTTTGGGGGAAGAGGTAGCGTTCATGTCGTTGCTGTTTGGTATTGCTGCTACCATCAGCATGCCACGCATCTATTGTACTGAAAATCAGCACCTTAATAAACAATCACTATAAGCGTATTTCCAGCTTATGGAATAATTTTCCGAAAAATGGCTCTTGGAAATGGCTATTTCGAGCCATCCTTGCCTCATTTTCCTTCCAGTTTGTTCACTTGCTCCAGGCTTCCAAGACGCAGAAATAACGGTGCCTGTAATTTTTTTTGCAACCAAAGTTCCTGCCTGCAGGTCCATGCCATGGTGCTGGAATAAAAATTGGGGGAAATAGTACCCGGACGTATGGGCACCGGTTTCGACTGCTGAACAAACGGCGCAGGCCAAAATGAGTAGACCTCCTTTGTTGAAGCCGGCTTTTTGCGCAGCGATTCCTGCAAAAAATGACTGCTGGTTATCTGCGCAGCCGCCCCTTTCAGCAATAATGATGCCAAAATGGTAAAAAACACCCGCCTCATTGAACAATCTTGCATGGGAGCCTGTAAATTTACCGCAATCAATAGCGTGTAAAGATAACAGATGGCATTCGGACAAGGTTTAAGACAGGTTCAAAAACAACAACTCAAACTGTTGCCCCAGCAAATTCAGCTCATGAAATTGCTGCAAATACCGACCGCCAATCTGGAGGAACGCATCAAAGAGGAAATTGAAGAAAACCCGGCGCTGGAAATGGGCGAAGAACACGACGGGCAGGAAGATACCGACCTCAGCACTCAGGATTCCATTGATGATTATGAATACGAGCCGGCCGACTCGGTTGCCGAAGACTCTTCCATGGCCGATGATGGCCCCGATATGGCGGAGTTTGGCTCTGTAGACCAACCCGAGTGGGATCCGGAAGACGACATTCCCGACTATCAGACAAGAGACATCAACTATGGTGAAGGCGAGGAAACAACCCCCACGCCCATCAAGGTGGAAAGCAATCTCTACGACCTGCTCATTGGCCAGCTGGCCATGCTGGAGCTGGACGAACGCCGCCGCAAAGTGGCCGAGCAAATTGTGGGCAGCATCGATGAAGATGGCTACCTGCGCCGCGAAATTGCCTCCATTGTAGACGACCTCGCCTTTCGGCAAAATGTGCAAACCAGCGACGAAGAAGTGGAGCTGTTGCTGAGCCAGATTCAAAAATTGTTTGACCCAGCTGGTGTAGGTGCCCGCAATCTGCAGGAGTGCCTGTTGCTGCAATTGCAACGGCTGCGCAGCGAAGGCAAAGACGTGCAGCTGGCGCTGAATGCCGTTAAAGATTACTTCGAAGAATTTACCAAGAAACATTACGAAAAAATACAGCGGGGTCTGGGCATCGACGAAGCCAAACTGCGGGAAGTGATGAACCAGCTCATTCGGCTCAACCCTAAGCCCGGCGGCGTGGTATCTACCATCAACAAAGCAGAAACCTACGTCATCCCCGACTTTTTTATTGAAAACATCAACGGCAAGCTGGAGCTGACGCTCAACAACCGCAATGCGCCGGAGTTGCGCATCAGCAGCGACTACCGCGATATGCTGCGGGAATACGAACGGGGCAGCAAAAAGAACAAACAACAGAAAGATGCCGTGATGTTCATCAAGCAAAAAATTGATGCAGCCAAGTGGTTCATTGATATCATCAAACAACGGCACGAAACGCTGTACAACAGCATGTACGCCATCATGATGCACCAGCAGGAGTTTTTCCTGACCGGCGATGAAACCACACTCCGCCCCATGATTTTGAAGGATGTAGCCGAAGTAACCGGCCTCGATATTTCTACCGTAAGCCGGGTGGCCAACAGCAAGTTTGTGCAAACCGAATTTGGCACCTACCGCCTCAAGTTTTTCTTTAGCGAAAGCCTGAGCACCGAAAGCGGCGAAGAAGTGAGTACCCGTGAGGTAAAAAAGATTTTGAGCGACATGGTGGAGGGCGAAGACAAACGCAAACCGCTCAGCGATGATCAGCTCACAGACATGCTGAAAGAAAAAGGTTATAACATTGCACGCCGAACCGTAGCCAAGTACCGCGAACAACTGAATGTACCCGTGGCCAGGCTGCGCAAAGAACTCTAACCGGCACCGCAGTATGACAGCAACTTCCGCCTCCGTTACGCCTTCTACCATGCCCGCACAGCCCAAGGGTGGCTGAGCATGCTGGCACAAGTTGTTTCTTATGTGCTACACCCGCTTTTCATTCCGTTTATGGTGGTGCTGTTTGTGCTGTACCGCCACCCGGTAAATGTGCTGCTCACCGATGAGCCCATCCGGCTGCGCATAGCGGCCATGAGCTTCATCAACACGGTGTTGTACCCCGGTTTATTTGTATTCCTCATCTGGCGGCTCAAGTTTATTCCCAGCATTTACCTCGAAAGCCAGCGGGACCGCATCATTCCGTTGGTGTCCTGCATCTTCTTTTACTTCTGGGCCTTTTATGTAAGCCGCAACTGGGAGGTGATTCCACAGGCAGTACACCAGTGGTTGCTGGGGGTGTTTCTTACCAGCAGCGCTGCCATGTTCGTCAATATTTTCATGAAAATTAGCCTGCACACATTGGCGGCAGGCGGGGCATTGTCTTTCTTCATTATACAAACCGCGGCCGACCCCAACTGGCCGTTGGGCGCCCTGGCACCGGTGGCATTGCTGGCAGGTTTGGTGGGTACAGCCCGCCTCATTCGCCGTGCACACGAACCCGGCGAAATTTATGCCGGCTACTTAGCAGGTGGCATTTGCCAGGTGGCAGCGTTTTACATTGTATAAAAAAACCGGCCTGAGTGCAGGCCGGCAAAAGGTTGTAGGATTATCGGTTAATTATTTCGGGTGATGGCGTTGCTATTGGGTGGCGTCAGCGAATCGGTGATGGGCTGGCTGGCCAGCATGGGCAGCAGCGTGGTTTGCAGTGGCGTATTCAAAATGGGCGACCGGTTGGCATACATTTCATCGGGGTGGTAAATGAAATATACGCTGCCCCCTTTGATGGCTTCAATAATGGTTTTGCTTTGTGCCATGGGTACAGCAGGGCAACCCAAACTGTTGACCATTTCGCCGCGGCGGGCCAGCTCCTGTTCATTTACAAACTTGCTGCCATGCACCACAATAGCCCGGGTGGTTACCATATCATTGATGCCTCTTTCCATACCCCTGAACCGCAGCGACAAACCATTGGCACCCACATAGGTATCGGCGGTAAGCAAAAAGCCGAGTACGCTTTTGTTGGAATTGTTGACGTTGCTGAACGAGGTAGCCATCACATTGCCACTGTTGCGCCCATGCGATACGTAGGTATGCATCATGAGGCTGCGGGTACGCAGGTTGATGATGTAGAGTCGTTTGTTTTGATTGCTCTGGCTGAAATCGGCAATGCTGAGCATGTCGGCATTGTGCACCAAGCCTTGGGCCTGCAGGTGCAGGTAGCCTTTGTAGGCTTTTACAAAAATGTCTTTCTCCAGCCCCTTTTGCTGCAGCTGCAACTGCTGGTACAGCTCGGTAGCCGCTTTGATGTAAGCCACCGGCATTTTATAGAGCTGAGCTTCTTTATCCAGATTTTCCCGGCCAGTGCCATTGGTACCCGCCATGGCGCTTACCGACAATAACCCTAGGAACAATGCGGTATACAATCGCATGGTTACACGTTTTTGATGATGTCAATATCAGTAAAGGGGTAGGTGGAGAACCCACAACGGTACAATAACCGTACCGAAGCATGGTGAAACATCAAAAAACGAGGAAGGAAACGGATTATTGCCCGGCGGTAAAAATGAGGGAAGATTTTTAGCCGATACTGGGTTCATATTCTCTTTAATTAAAAACTAAAGAATCAACTGCACGAAGGGATAAAAGCCAGAGTGGCGGAAATTTATCATTCCCCAATACCTTTTATTATCATTAAATATTTAGTCCGACTTTGGTTATATAAGAGTTAACCCACTTCATTTTATGTGGGAATAAATAACTTAAAAAAAGAGTAATAAATAAATCAGTATAAGGTCAGCAATTGAATACTTTATTAATTCAACTGGAAGGTTTTCATCAGTTCCGAAAAACATTGGTTTTTCCGAGAAGTATGCAAATACTGCCCTAAAAGGTCTTGTCACTTTTTGCATGTAGCTACCCTCTGTGGCATGAAAATAATTTGATTCATTAAGGGATAATTGTTCTGGCTTTTTGGTGATAAGCATGAAATATGCAATTGCACCAAATACTAATCCAATAAAAAAAGGGAAGTATAAGGCTCTGCGATACTCGTTTATAATAAAAACTCTTTCCTTTTCTTTAGAAGTCAATGGAGGATGCACTTCTATCAAATCCCTTAATTCTTCAATTTCATTAGCACTCTTCCAATCTGTAAATCCATCTCTCCAAACCAGATCATGCTCACAAATTCGAATCTGCTTAAGCTCTTGAAAATCAAAAGGGCCCTCTTTTTTCCGTCCTTTTATGATGAAATACTTTGCCATTTAAATTGCAGTATTTAGTCGTTTTATTTAATCGAGCAAATTGATTTCCATCAAACGGATGTATTCTGAGATATTGGTCGAAAGTTTCTTTAAAATCAAAGGTACTATGCCCTACTATTAGCAGATAACGCTTGCTAGATCAAACAAGAAAATGGGTTACGCATTTCCTTCAGCACCCAGTGCAGCAATCTGTTTATCCAGCATGGCATCCAGCCTGTTGAAGCCCTCTTCCAGCTCCTGCGACAGCAGCTGGCCCTGCACCTGCTGGGCGTTTTGGGTAGCAAACCAAATCAATGCCATTGACACATAGTCCTGCATGTCTTTGCCGGCAAACTGCTGTTTGAACTCCTGCACTTTATCGTGAATAAAGCGGGCTGTTTTGCGAACAGACTCTTCGTGCTCCGGCTCTACTTTGATGCGGTAGCTACGGTCGCCGACGGTAATGGTGATGGGAATGAGTTCACTCACAGGTCAATGCTTAAGCGGTGTTCAAATGGGCTATCACTTTGTCAATATCGCGGAGATACTGATTGATGCGTTTTTCAAAATCCTTGCGGCTGGCTTCGTCCAAATGGCCGGTGGCTGTTTGCAAAATGGCCACCTGTTCTTTCAGGCCGGCTATTTCTTCCTGCGATGCCTTGGCAGCTTCCCTCAGGGCAGCCGCTTCCTGACGAAGCTTTTCGTTGTCTTTCAGCAATTGCTCCTGCATGCGGCCGAGTTGCTGCAATTTACCGGAGAGTTGCTGAAAATAGGCGGTGGCATCTTGTGGCATGGCAATGAAGATAATGCGCTGTAAAGATATTGTGCAGCCCGCTGCAGTAAGCGACGGGCTGCACATGGTGGATTACTTTCTGATTTCGGCCTGCAGTTCTTTTTCAAATGTCTTCATCAGTTTGCCTACCATGCTTTCCACATCGCTGTCGGTCAGTGTTTTTTCGGCATCCTGAAACACAAACTTGATGGCCAGCGATTTTTTGCCGGCACCCAGTTTGTCGCTTTCAAATACATCAAACAGGCGCATGCTTTGCAAGCGGGGCAGTTTTACCTGTTGTACCGCTGCTTCTATTTGTGCAAAGCTCACGGCTTTGTCCAGCACCAAAGCCAGGTCCCTTTCTACTGCAGGATACTTGGCCAGCTCTTTGTACGACACTTTTTGCTGCAAGGCAGCTGTCAATATACTGTCCCAGTTGAGGTTGGCCATCAGCACCGGCTGCTTAATATCGAAGCGACGCAGCTTGGCGTTGCCAATGAAACCAACTACACCAATGCTTTGCTTACCATTCAGCAACACTTCCAATCCGTTCAGTTCATCGCTGCTGTAGGGAATGAGTTGCACACTTTGCAAACCAATAATGCTGAGCAGATTGGCCACAGCAGCTTTGAGGTAAAACAAATCTTTAGGAGCACCGGTGCTGCGCCAATGTGCATTGGTGGCTTCGCCGGTTACAAACAACGTGAGCATGCGTTTTTCGCTGTAGTTGCCCACGCCTGCACTGTGGTAAGTTTTACCAAATTCAAACAGTTGCAGTTGGTTGTTTTTGCGGTTGAGGTTGTTGAGAATGCTTTCCAAACCAGTTTCCATCATCGATGGCCGCAGCATATCCAAATCGGCACTCAGGTTGTTTAGCATTTTTACCCCGCCGGCAACAACTTCTGCTGTATAGTATTTGCTGTTGGTAATGCTGTTGGTGAGCATTTCGTTGAAACCCAGGCCTACCAGATAGTTGGCTACCTTTTCTTTCAGGGCTTCTTCGGGGCCCAGCAGGTCGTTGGATGGCGCCATCGAAATCACGGCCGGAATTTCTACGTTGTCGTAGCCATCTATCCGCATGATTTCTTCTACGATATCGGCAGGCAAAGAAATATCGGGCTTGCTGAAAGGCACAGCAAACCACAAATCATCCTGCCCTTCTTTGATAAATTCAAAACCGAGTGCTTCCAGTATTTGCTTTACCGCATCGGGGTGATAATTTTTACCACTCAGTTTTTTGAGGTAATGATATTTAATCGCAACCTGCTTTTTCTCTTTGGGGTTGGGGTACACATCCACCACATCGCTGGCAATTTCGCCACCGCCTGTTTCCAGTATCAAAGCGGCAGCCCGCTTGAGCACGGCTACGGTATTGCTGATGTCTACGCCTTTCTCAAAGCGGGTGGCAGCATCGGTACGCAAGCCATGACGAAACGAAGTTTTGCGAATGCTCACAGGATGAAACCAGGCACTTTCCAAAAAGATGTTGGTGGTAGTATCGCTCACACCACTATGCAAACCGCCAAACACACCGCCAATGCACATGCCTTCGCTGTTGGCATTGCAAATCATCAGGTCGGCTTCGTTTAGTTTGCGTTCCTTTTCATCGAGGGTTACAAACGGCGTTCCTTCGGGCAGGTTTTTCACCAGCACTTTGCCACCGGCAATTTTGTCGGCATCAAAAGCATGCAGCGGCTGACCCGTTTCGTGCAAAATAAAATTCGTAACGTCCACTATATTGTTGATGGGGCGCAAACCAATGCTCTTGAGTTTGTCCTTCAGCCAATCAGGACTTTCTTTTACCGTAACACCGGCAATGCTTACACCAGCATAGCGCTGACAGGCTTCTGTATTTTCAATCACAACTTCAATAGGCAGTTTTACTGTTTCTGAAGCTTTCAGTGAATTGTTTTTCAGCGGCGTTTTTACAGCGATATGTTTTTTGTGGTGGTGACTCAGGTAAGCACACACATCTTTAGCTACACCCAGGTGGCTCATGGCATCCATGCGGTTGGGCGTAAGCCCTATTTCATAAATCCAGTCTGTATACAGTTGGAAATACTCCGCAGCCGGAGTACCGGGCACGGCCTTTTCATCCAGCACCAAAATACCGGCGTGGCTGCTGCCCATACCAATTTCATCTTCAGCGCATATCATGCCGTGGCTTTCCACGCCCCTGATTTTGGCCTTCTTCATGGTGAGTGGTTCGCCGGTGCTGGGGTAAATGGTGCTGCCCACGGTAGCTACCACCACTTTTTGGCCGGCGGCCACATTGGGCGCACCGCACACAATTTGCAAAGGTTCGCCTTCGCCAATGCTTACAGTAGTAATGGATAATTTATCGGCATCAGGATGCTTGGCACAAGTCAGCACTTCACCAATCACCACGCCTTTCAGACCACCTTTCAGGCTTTCATAATAGTCGAGGCTTTCAACTTCGAGCCCTACGGCGGTCAGTATTTTCGACAGCTTTTCGGGTTCCACCAATTCTGCCGGAAGGCTTTCGCCCACGGGCAGGTATTCACAAAGCCATTTGTACGATATCGTCATGTTGCTATTAAAACTTGGGCCGCAAAGATACGGGCTGTGGGGCCTGCTTGTAGGGCAAAAAATACCCGCCTTTTCAGGCTTGTGGAGCAGCGCCTGTCGGGGTCGTTTCAACAGTTGTTGAAGTCCAAATTGTGATGTAAAAAACAGGGTACAAACCCCTTTTTAACAGCGGTTTATTTACACACAAGTAATTGTGTACAACACATTTACAAATACTTGAGTTTGTGTAAATACCCGCCGTGGCTGTGTATAAACCCAGCTGCTATTGGAATAAACCCGGGTTTCTTGTGCACATCGCATGGAATAAAATATTTGTGAAGAGGTCATTTTAGAATGGTTTTTTTGCCTTTACCTTCGACTTCCTTTTACGGAAAACGACTTCCCAACCAAGGTAGCCGAGCCACGCCAACCGGTGGCCATTCTCCGCTTCTGACGAATACCTACAGGTATTGGTGAGCGGACTTTTTGGCCCCAAAAAAATGGCCCGGTATGGCTGAGAAAGACGTTGAAAAAGGACGGACAACAAGGGTAATTGGTACACAACTTTTGGACAAGCAACTCATGGAAATTACGAACCTCGGGAAAGATAAAAAACGGCGGACGGGCAAAGGCACCCCCGATGTAACCGCCAACACCAACCTGCTGTTTGGCAAAAAACCACCGCAGGCACTGGAGCTGGAAGAAGCTGTACTGGGTGCCATTATGCTTGAAAAAAGCGCCTTCGACGTGGCCAGCGAACTGGTGAATCCTTCTGTTTTTTACGATTACAAACACCAGCGCATTTACAGCGCTATGATGGGCCTGCAGCAAAAAAACATGCCTATCGACTTGCTGACTGTAGTAGAAGAACTGCGCCGCCGCGGCGAACTCGACGCAGTGGATGGTCCCTACAAAATCACTAAGCTCACCAATGCTGTGGTGAGCAGTGCCCACATTGAAACGCACTGTAAAATCCTGGTGCAAAAGTTCATTCAACGGGAACTCATCCGCATCAGCGGCGAGGTGATCAGCGATGCTTTTGAAGACACCAGCGATGCTTTCGATTTGCTCGACGATGCTGAAGGCAAACTCTTTGAAGTGAGCAACAGTTTTGCCAAGCGCAACTTTGAAGAAATCACCAACGTGCTGGCCGTGGCGGTAAACCGCATTGAAGAACTGCGCAACAAAACAGAAGATATTTCCGGTGTGCCCAGCGGCTTCACCAAGCTCGATAAAATCACCAACGGCTTCCAGCCTACCGACTTGATTATTGTGGCGGCCCGTCCTTCGGTGGGTAAAACGGCGTTTGCCCTGAACCTGGCCCGCAATGCGGCCCTGCATCCGGTGCGGCCTACGCCTGTGGGTTTGTTTAGTTTGGAAATGAGTAACGCCCAGTTGGTACAACGTATCCTGAGTGCCGAAAGCCAGGTGCCGATGGAAAAAATTTCCCGTGGTCACCTTGAAGACCATGAGATGCAACAGCTCTACACCAAAGGCATTCAGCGCCTCACCGAAGCACCCATTTACCTCGATGATACGGCAGCCCTCAACATTTTTGAATTGCGGGCAAAGGCACGACGCATGGTGAACAAGCATAAGGTTGGCATGATCATCATCGACTACCTGCAGCTGATGAGCGGAGGCAGCGAAAACCGCAACATGAACCGTGAACAGGAAATCAGTACTATCTCCCGTTCACTCAAAGGCCTGGCCAAGGAATTGAACATTCCCATCATTGCCCTGAGCCAGTTGAGTCGTGCGGTAGAAAGCCGAAAAGAAGGCAACAAGATTCCTCAGCTGAGCGACCTTCGTGAATCGGGTGCCATCGAACAAGATGCCGACATGGTAATGTTCCTCTATCGCCCTGAGTACTACGAAATCAACCAAAACGAAAACGGCGAAAGCAATAAGGGTGAAACGCTTATTAAAATAGCCAAGCACCGTAATGGTCAGTTGGACATGGTGAAGCTGCAGGGCCAGCTGCACATTCAGCGCTTTGTTGATTTTGACGAAGGCGATGAAAATCCGTTTGGCAATGCCGGCAACTTTAAAAAGCTGAGTGGCGGTGAAGCAGGTGCTGGTAGTGGTGCTGCATTGTTCATCGAAAAACCCAGCCGCATGAACGACATGCAAAACTTTGATGATGGTTTTGACGAAGAAGAGCTGATTTAACAGCAGCAACATTTTATACAAAGCGAAGCGTTGACAACAATGCTTCGCTTTTTTCTTTTGGTGCATCGTCGCAATGTCTTCAAACACAAAGCGCCGCTTACCTTTACCGCATGGAAATGCCCTGGTTTTATTTGCCTGCACTCAGCAGCAACGGACCGGTAGCGCTGGATGAAGCTGCCGCCAAACATGTACAAGTGTTGCGGATGCGGGAAGGCGATGCATTGGTACTTACGAATGGTACTGGCTTAACCGGAAATGCGACCATTCAAACATTAGGCAAAAAACAATGCATGGTGAACGTGCTTGCATTGCAGCAGCAGCCACGGCAGGTGCATCGTAAAGTGGGCATGGCTATTTCGCCGCTAAAAAACACGGCCCGGCTGGAGTGGTTTTTGGAAAAAGCCACAGAGCTGGGCGTTGCCGAAATTTTTCCTATCACCTGCCACCGCACTGTGCGGGAGCATTTCCGCTACGAACGGCTCAACAGCATTTGTATCAGTGCCATGCTGCAAAGCCAGCAAGCCTGGTTGCCCATTTTACATCAGCCACTCACGTATGAGGCATTGATGCAGCAGGTAGCTGCCAGCGAGGTTGATTACCACAGCAAATGGATAGCGCATTGCGCCGATTTTGAAAAGCATCACCTGGCCCACGCCGTAAAGCCCGGCATGACGGATAGTTTGTTGCTCATTGGTCCCGAAGGTGATTTTACCGAGGCAGAAATAGTGCAGGCCATACAACAGAATTTTGCCGCCGTATCCTTGGGCGACACCCGCCTGAGAACAGAAACAGCAGGCGTGGTGGGGGCCAGCCTGCTGTGTTTGTTGCCCTAAGGCATGTTGCACAAATACGTGCTATTTAGCCATGTCGTCGTAGTCTTTGGCGGGCTCGGTAAGTGTAGGCACATTCAGGCGCACCACTCTTTGTTTTTCCATTTTTTTGCGCATCACCATGTTTAGCAGTTCTACAGCAAAACTGAATGCCATACCAAAGTAGATGTAGTTTTTCATGTGGAGTTCATGCGCTGCTTCGCTATCCCATCCTTCTATAATCAGGCTCAAGCCAATCATGACCAAGAAAGAAAGAGCCAACATTTTCAAGGTTGGGTGCTTGGCAATAAAGCCTGAGATTTTCGGGCTAAACAAGAACATCACCAGCATGGCAATGACTACCGCAGCAATCATAATTTCTAAGTGCTTGGCGGTACCACCAGCAGTAAGAATACTGTCGAATGAAAACACCATGTCGATGAGTACGATTTGCGCCATGGCTTGTGCAAAGCCAAGTGCGGCAGCCTTTCCGGTGGTCATGGCCGGGTCTTCCCCTTCCAGTTTGTGGTGAATTTCTTTTACCGATTTGTACATCAAAAACAAACCGCCAAACAACATCACAATGCTGGCCAAATCAAAACCTTTGCCATTGATGGTAAACAAGGCCTTGCCTTTTTGCTCCAGCAACCAGCTGAGTGCAAACAGTAACGCACTCCTACTGATGATGCCAAAAATCATCCAGTAAGTACGGGCCTTTTTCCGCTTCGATTCGGGCAGGCGGTTCATAATGAGGCTCACGAAAATAACGTTGTCGATACCGAGTACTACTTCGAGTATCACCAGAATAACGAAGCTGATAATGGCTTCTGAAGTAAATAAATGTTCCATAGTATAAGAGCAGCAAAATTAGGTAAAGCAAGCAGGCGTTTACCACCACTTATAATTGTTGCAAAATGTTTTTGGCAATGGCAGGGCCTTCATAAATGAAGCCCGTCCAAACTTGTACCAGTTGGGCACCGGCATCCAGTTTTTCTTTGGCATCGGCTGCCGTAAAAATACCACCCGATGCTATGATGGGAATATGGGCTGGTAAATGACTACGCAACAAACGCACAACCTCTGTAGAACGGACACGTACAGGGGCACCGCTCAAACCGCCATCTCCCGCTTCACCAGCACGTATTTTACCAGCATCACTCAGGTTGGCCCGGCTGATGGTGGTGTTGGTGGCCACAATGCCATCGAGGTTGATTTCGATAGCCAGACTCGCCACATCCGCTATTTGTTCGTCAGTCAAATCGGGTGCTATTTTCAGAAAGATGGGCAGCTGTTCATTCGTTTCGCTGCGCAGCTGTTGCAGGTGTACCAAAATGGTCCGCAAGGCATCTTTTTCTTGCAGGGCCCGCAAGCCCGGCGTATTAGGGCTGCTCACATTCACCACAAAAAAATCGACGTACGGCGCCAACTTGCGAAAGCAAATGTCATAGTCGAGATAAGCGTTTTCGTTGGGTGTGGTTTTGTTTTTGCCAATGTTGCCACCTATAATCATTTGGCCTGGTTGGCCGCCTTTGCGGTACAATTGAAAACGTTGGCGCCATGCTTTCAATCGTTCCACCGCGGCATCAGCGCCTTCATTGTTAAAACCCATGCGGTTGATGAGGGCCTTGTCTTCAGGCAGGCGAAACAATCTTGGCTGCGGATTGCCATCCTGTGCCCTTGGTGTAACCGTGCCTATTTCTACAAAACCGAAACCCAGTGCATCGAGCTCATTCAGGTATTTGGCATTCTTATCGAAGCCTGCTGCCAATCCCACTTTGTTGGGAAAAGCAATGCCCGCCACCGTAGTAACCAATGATGGTTTGCTGACGCTGTATATTTTTTTCATCAATCCTTTTAGCCAGCCGATGCTGCAAATACGGCCCAGCCAGTTCATGGCAAAATGGTGCACGGCTTCGGGCGGAAAAAGAAAGAGGATGCTGCGAATGATTTTGTAAAACATGCCGCGAAATTAATGCTATCCGTTGGGGTTGGTGGAGATAGCCGCAGAATTGATAGGACTCGGATTATGGGACAAGACAATGGGACGCGGATTTGCTCGGATAAAACAGATTATCACGGATTTACAACACCATTACAACCAACCACTAACTATGCTTGGATAGATACGCAGACTAACATCTGTCATCTAACATCCAACATCTTTGCTGTGGTTCCCAACAACCATCAACTACCAACCATCAACTGTTTCGGCTTTCATAATTTAGTTGCATAAACAACTATTTTCATTATTTTAGCCATCTTAAACAACGATGCACCTATGCAAGACGCTTACATAGTAGCCGGATACCGCACGGCAGTAGCCAAGAGTAAAAGAGGCGGTTTTCGTTTTGTTCGCCCCGACGATTTAGCAGTAGATGTGATAAAAGGCGTGATGGCCAGCCTGCCCCAGCTCGACCCCAAGCGGGTAGATGATGTGATTGTAGGTAATGCCGTACCTGAGGCCGAGCAGGGTTTGCAAATTGGCCGCATCATTAGCGCCAGAGCCTTGGGTGTAGGTGCGCCAGGCATGACCGTAAACCGCTACTGCGCCAGTGGGTTGGAAACCATTGCCATTGCTTCGGCAAAAATCAGAAGCGGTATGGCCGAGTGTATTGTGGCTGGCGGTGTAGAAAGCATGAGCCTGGTACCTACAGCCGGTTGGAAAACCGTGCCCAACTACACCGTTGCCAGCACCGAACCCGACTACTACCTAAGTATGGGCCTAACTGCCGAAGCGGTGGCCAAAGAATACAACGTGAACCGGGAAGATCGGGACCAGTTTAGCTACAACAGCCACATGAAGGCCATTGCCGCCATTCAAAACGGCTATTTTAAAGAAGGCATTCTGCCCATCACTGTAGAAGAAGTGTACCTGAACGAAAAAGGAAAACGTGCTACCAAAAAGTACGTGGTAGATACAGACGAAGGCCCCCGCACGGATACCAACCTGGAAGCACTGGCCAAACTGAAACCAGTATTTGCGGCTGATGGAACAGTGACTGCAGGCAATGCCTCACAAACCAACGATGGTGCTGCTTTTGTAGTGGTGATGAGTGAACGCATGGTGAAAGAATTGAGCCTCACTCCTATTGGCAGAATAGTGTCTTGTGCAGTGGCCGGAGTAGAGCCAAGGCTCATGGGCATTGGCCCTGTAGCAGCTATTCCCAAGGCTTTGCAGCAGGCAGGCTTGCAGCTGGGCGATATTGATTTGGTAGAATTGAATGAAGCTTTTGCTTCGCAATCGCTGGCAGTGATTCGTGAGGTTGGATTGAACCCTGATATCGTGAATATTAATGGTGGCGCCATTGCATTGGGCCATCCGTTGGGTTGTACCGGTGCCAAGCTTACCATTCAAACCCTGCACGATTTGAAACGCCTCAACAAAAAATACAGCATGGTAACGGCCTGTGTGGGTGGTGGTCAGGGTATTGCGGGAGTAATTGAACGTTTGTAATACACTTTTGCATTCTTTTTCACCAACAAGCAGGTACAAATAATAAGCGCCACTTCAGTTGAAGTGGCGCTTATATTTTATGCAGTACTAGTACTGATGAGCTTATCTCCAGCCACCGTTAGAAGTACCCTTTCCATCAGCATTGGCCAAATAACCAAAGGTGTAGAAAGTGGTTTGCTTAAACAGTTCCAGAATCTTAGCCGGAATAGGGAAATGCAGGGGTGTACCTTTTTGCAGCAGGTTTAGCTTACGCATTTCAAAAAACTGTACACCCATACCAGTTGTATACAATTCAACATGTCTTTCGTGGTGAATGGCTTTTACGATATCGGCAAGATTGGCAGCCACCGGTGCCATTTGACCACGTGTAACACGAGTGCCAGTGTTGATGATTGTAGCCGCACCAGCCAAATCACCGGTGTAAGCACGGGCCTCAGCACGAAGCATGTCATTTTCAGCCTTCATTACTTGTGGCTTTTCGCCAATAGCGGCAACGTATACCGCATCGTAACGAGAGTTGCGGTAGTTAGAAAAATGGTAGTAACCACGGGCAGCCAGGAAGTCGTTAGAAGCGAGGTATTCAAAATCTGACAACAAACGCTTGTCCTGAGGATTGGTAGATGCAGGTGGGTGAGGGAAAGAAGCTACATCATCCCAATGCTGGGGCTGCGTGTTGTCCATCAGGTTCACCACATACATATCAGTACGACCCCAACCAGGATATGTGAGGTAGTCACCTGCTTCGAAGTACCACTTGGTAGTACCATCCATTACAATCTTCCAGTCGGAAGTGATGCCAGCATCAGCATAAGTTTTCACTTTAGCCCAATCTACAGCCGCCAGTTCGGTTTTATTGCGGGGCAGGTAAGAGAGAATACGGGCAGCGGCCGTGTTACACATTTTCTTAAAGTCGGCACTGGAAATATCGGCGGGGGTACCAAACCAGCTGGCCGGAATGGTAAAAGAATTGCCAGCCAGTACAATGGCTTTGTCGAGATAGCCGAGAGCTGCTTTAGCTACTTCGCTGTAAGGCACGGCTGTTTCCAACACGCCATCTACAGAAGTGACTTCATCTACTACATGTGCCTTGTCGAACAACAGTGCGAGGTTGCCATAAGAAATACCCTGAATGAAACGGGCCACCGCCAGAGCTCTGTTGTTGTTTGCACCATTGTCGCCAATGTTTACACCACCATTTACCGCTTTTATTACCAGGTTAGAAGTAGAAATGGCGGAATACATTTTATCGTAAGTAGCTTTTAGCACACCGCTGTTGCTGTAGCTGGGCGAGTTGTTCCAACCGAAGTTTCTTGGTTCCCACGACATATCCCGCATACCGGCATTACCCCATGAGCAGGTTGCATGATCGGCAGCTACTGCCATCATCATTTGTACGCCAGTAAAATCGTGTTCGCCGTGAAAAACGGTGTTGAACAAACCTGATGCAACGTTTTCAACGTCATCCCCTTTGGCATACACTTTCAAAAAGTCAGGGTCGTTTTCGTTGGCTACTTGAAGTTCTTCTTTTTTACAGCCCACCATCAAGGCAGATAACAGGGCTGCTGAGAAGAGTAGTTTTTTGATATTCTTCATTGTGAATGAATTGACAGATTAGAAATTGAAAGAAAGAGAAACAGCGTAGTTTCTGTAAATGGGGTTGGCGTTGATGCCATCAACAGGGTAACGGATAGTACCCACTTCAGGATCGTAACCAGAGTAGTTAGAGAAGGTAAGCAGGTTGCGGCCCACCACTTTAGCATTGAAGCCTTTAATGAAACCATTGAACACAGTGCTCAGGTATTTAGAAGGCACGGTGTAGCCAATGGCCAGTTCACGTACTTTCAGGTAAGTACCATCTTCCACCCAATACGCATTGGCATTGTTGGCATCATACATACCAGTACCCCAATATGCAGCAGCTCTTTTGCTGGCAGTAGGTACGTTGGTCATGTCTTGCTTTTGGCTTACGTAGTTGAAAGTAAGGCGCTGTTCTTTACCGTTATAAATATCGCCACCTTGTTTCCAGTCGAGCAACAGGTATAACTGGAAGTTTTTGAAGTTGATGGTGTTGGTGATACCGGCTACAAAGTCGGGGTTACCATTGCCAATTTTGCCATACCAAGGCGTGCCATCTGCATTCAGCATTTTAATAGGCAATTCGTTGGGCTTGCCCTGTGTGCCTTTGGCAATTACATAACCTTCGCTGTTTACCTCGAAGTCAGCAATGGTTTTGCCGGCAGGCAGTTGCTTCGACATTTCGTCGAGGGTGCGTACCATTTTGTAACCATAAATGGCTCCATAAATTTCACCACCCTTAATGTAGAAGATGTTCTGGTCACCGTTGTAATCCTGACCACTAGCCAAATAAGGAGCAATGGGCAGTTCGGTAATGCGCTGCTTCACTCTTGAGAATACTACAGTTGTTCTCCAAGAGAAATTTTTCTTCTTAATCCAGTTGGCACCAAACGTAAATTCCAATGTATTGGATTTAATGGTACCGGCATTTTGCCACTGGCTGTTGAAACCATCATTCAGGAAAGGAATCAATGGCACGTTCAGGAACTGGTCTTTTGTTTCAGATTCAGCATAAGTCATTTCGAAACTGAACTTCTTGAGGAAGTCAACATTCAGACCAATTTCCTTTTCAGCGGTTTGAGAAGGCTTCAGGAAGTTGTTACCTTTTTGGCTGGCAACAGCTACACCATTGTTGAGGTCGTACACTTCATACTGCCAGTCGAAACCAGGGCGAATACCCGCAGTACCATAAGCAGCACGAATCTTCAATTCGTCGATGCCTTTGATTTTAAGGTCTTCAGACAAACGGTAACCTGCTGATACGCGGTAGTAAGGGTTCCAGCGGGCTTCTGGTCCAAACAATGAAGAACCATCGTAACGGAACATACCATCCAACAATACTTTTTCTTTCCAGTCGCCACCCAGGATAGCGAAGTAGTTCTGGGCTTTTTCGTTTTCTATGTAAGAAGAAGCGTCGTTGATGGTCGTAAAGTTTTCGAAGTTTTCGATACCAGAAATACGGAACTGAGAAGCAGAAATATAGTTGCTCTCATAGTGTCTGTTTTCATAGAGGTACGACAACTTTGCTCTTGTGTTGAAGTCACCAAATTTGTGCGACAAGTTCAAAGTAACCTGCGTGTTAGCGGTTTTTGACTCGTTGGTAGACTGAGACATACCGCCACCAGAGTAAGACATACCATTGGTAGCAGCAGTACCGCCAGAGCGGGTCCATGTATCTTGTGGGTTGATGGTACCAGAACGACTGTTACGGATTTCAATGGTTTGAGCCACATCCAAATCTGCCCAAGAAGCAAACTTGATATTGGCAGAATAATTAGCTAACCAACGGCGAGATGTGTTGCTGATTTTTTGCTTGTACAAAGGATACAGCGGGTTGGTAATTTCTGCGTTGAAGTTGTTTACACGCAGGTAATATGGCTGACCATCGGGGTTTTCAGCAAACAGGTTCACGTCTTTTTCCATACGGGCAATGTTGTAAAACAAACCGCTGGCGGCACCTGGTGTTTTAGAAGAAGTATTGATGAACAGGTTTGAAGCGCTGAAACGCAACCAAGGAGTAATGTTCTGGTCGATGTTGAAGCGGAAGTTCTGACGAGAATAACCATCAGTCAGTTTCACCACACCTTCTTGCTTGTTGTTTTCAAATGACAGGTAAATGTTATTCTTCTCTGTTCTGTTGGCAACAGAAATGAAGTTTACCATGTTCATGCCGGTTCTGAAGAACTCTGCTTGTTGGTTTCTGTTTACACCATAAGGGTTGTCCATGTAACCATCAGCATCAATAGCACGGCTACCAGAAATTCCGGGGTTATAGCCGGCGCCTAAGTAGTTGGCAGGATAAGTAACACCTGCATACTTGGTGTATTTGCCTTTGGCAGTTTCCCAATCGCTGGCCAATGCATAATAGTGGCTCTGAGAAGTTTCGAGATAATGTTGCAGATTCTGAACACCAAATTCATTACGAACAGTAATAACAGGCTTATTGGTAGCAATGCCCTTACCACGCTTGGTGATAACAGAAATTACACCGTTACCTGCACGAGAACCATAGAGGGCAGATGCCGCAGCACCCTTTACCACTTCCATCGATTCTACGTCGTCGATGTTGATATCGGCGAGGCTACCGGAAAGGATGATACCATCCACTAAAATGAGGGGCTGGGAGCTGGTGCTCAGGTTATTGTCGCCACGCAGCAGCAAGTCTGCACCTTGGCCGGGGTTACCATTTACAGCTGAAGTTTTCAAACCGGCAACCTTACCCGCAAGGGCGTTGGAAGCCGATGAGGCTGGCACAGCCTGCAATTGCTCAGCAGAAACCTTGGCTACCGATACAGTCATTTTCTTTCGGTTGGTAGCACCAGCCACGCCGGTTACAATTACATCGCCCATTTCTTGCGTAGCTACCTCTTTCATAGATACGGCAAAAGATGTTTTGCCGGCAAGGGCAATTTCCTGTGACTCATAGCCCACAGCTGAGATAACAATACTTTTCACTGACTCGGGAACGGTAAGTTCGAATTTGCCGTTGGCATCGGTAGATGTACCATTTTTGGCAGCACCTTTTGCCAGTACGGTTGCACCGTCAATTGGCTTGCCTGCTCCATCCGAAACTGTACCTGAAATTTTCTTGCCTTGCGCCAATAGCATTAGCGAAGGAAGAATTGCCGCCATTAGCAGCAATACCATTCTTCTCATGTTGTTAGTTTTTTGTTAACTCAAATGTAGGAAATTGATATAACCAAAAGTTATGGTTGGTAAAATTTCATCTACTTCCGGCTAAAAAATAGCATAACACACTATCGAACTACAAATGATAAAAAAACCGGCAGCTTGAAAACAAGCTGCCGGTGGTAATGAAAACTAAACTGATATGAGGCTTAGTTGTAGCCAGGATTCTGATCTAACCCGCCATTGATGTTTCTTTCTCTCAAAGGCATTGGGAAAGTCAACTTTGGATCATCCCAAGAGCGGCCATCAACAGAAAGCTTCAGGCGCTTGGCATCCCAAATGCCCTGGCCTTCAAAGGCCAATTCCAGCTCACGTTCGTTAAGGATTTGCGCCAAAGTGGGTGCTGCCAGTTCAGGCAAACCTGCACGGTCACGAATGAGTTTGATATCAGCAGCTACAGAAGCAGCATTCTGACCCAAACGGGCATTACATTCAGCACGGGTGAGGTAAGCTTCGGCCAAACGGAACACTTTTACGTTTCTGTAGTTGTCTCTCCACTTGCCAACACGGTAGGCACCAGCGTCAAAGAAGAACAAATCTTTACGGGTATCGCCGGCAGCATATTTATTCATGTGCTTATCGGTAACCTCAATGTCACCATCACGTGCACCGTAAGTACCTGTGCTAAAGTAGGTAAAGCAAGAGTTTGTACCCGATACCAGGTTGTACTGCATGGCAAACAAATCTTCTCTGGTGTTGGCAGCGTTATTAAATGCAGCGTCATAGCCTGATACCAGCGAGAAACCGTTAGCCGTAGCCGTAGTAATACACCTGTTGGCGGCATCTCTGGCTTCGGTAAACTTAGCTTGTTGCAAATACACACGGGCCAGTGCCAGCTGAGCTGATGGTTTGTTGGCATATACACCGTTGGTGTTTGGCAGTTTGCTTTCCGCATCGGTAAGGTCTTGAATTACCTGCTGGTAAACAGCTTCCACAGAAGCACGGGGCAGGTTGTATTCGGTACTTTGCGGAGCACTTGGTCCGGGGGTGGTAATTACAGGAACACCTTTGAGCGTAGTGGTGCTACCAGCTACATAAGGCTTTTCGCCGAAGAACTTTACAAGTTCAAAATAGGCAAGAGCACGTTGAAATTTGGCTTCGCCTTCCACTTTTGGCTGATCGGCGGTTTTCACCACACTCAAGTTGGCGAGGATATTGTTGCTGTTATAAATAACCCGGTAAGCGGCTGCATACGTTGCAAATGCGTTTGAGTTATTCACCAGCATGTTTTTACCCCAAATCTGGCGAGGGTCGGGGAAGGTTCCCACCCATGTCAGTTCACCATCGCTGGCCAGCAATTCGCTCATCCAGAGTACATCGCCACCGTAGAGTGATGCACTGCCAAGCGCTGCATAGTTACCTATCAGTACTTTTTTTACCCGGTCATCGGTACTCAATGCAGTTGTGGCATCAATTGCCTGTGGGTCCTGCAAATTCAATTTTTTATCGCAGCTGCTTGCAAACAGCGTAGCAGCAACAAGTAGAGATATCGATATTTTCTTTGTCATGTTCGTATGTTTTGTTGCTGATTAGAATCCGAGGTTAAGGCCAAATACCCAACTCTTAATTTGAGGAGCAGCATAAAAATCGCCACCCTGGTTTACGTTTGAAGAGCGGTAGTCAGTGTTCACTTCAGGATCCCATCCTGGATACTTCGTAAATGTGAGCAGGTTTACGCCTGATACATATACACGGGCACTCGTCAAACCAATTTTAGCCATTGTCTTTTGAGGAATATTGTAGCCCAGTGTAATATTTTTCAAACGTACATAATCAGCATCGTACACATAGCGGCTGCTAATGCTTGGAGAAGCGAAATCGCCGAACCAGTTCAAACGAGCCTGAGGCACCATGGTTACGTCGCCTTTTTTCTGCCATGCATTCAGCTGGTCACGGGTTTGGTTATCAAACCAGTCGGCGCTGGCACTCATAAAACCACCTGCACCATCCTGTACCTGGCTGCCAAACACACCCTGGAACAATACGCTCAGTTCGAGGCCTTTCCAGCTTACAGTGTTTGTTAAACCAGCAATCCAGTCCGGGTTAGGATCACCAATGATTGTTTTTTCAGCTTCGTCGTACTCACGGGTAGTGGAACCATCTGCCTTGCGGAACATGGGGTCTCCGTTTTCAGGATTGGCACCCAAAAACTTCGGCGCATAAAAAACACCAATGGGCTTGCCAACGATCGATGCGTTGGCAAAACGGGCGTCGTTTGGCAGAATTTCTTTCTGCTCACCATCCAGTTTTGTCAGTGTGTTTTTGTTTTTGGCCAGGTTAAGGCTGGTTGTCCAGCGGAGGTTTCTGCTGGCAACGTTTACACTGTTCAAGGTTAATTCAATACCCTTATTGCTCATGCCGCCTACATTGCCATACACGCTGGTAGTACCAGATACAGATGTTACAGGCACATTCAGCAGCATGTCTTCAGTACGCTTGTCGTACCACTCAAATTCACCGGTCAGGCGGTTGTTGAACACACCAAATTCCAAACCAATGTTGAGCATTTTGGTCGTTTCCCAACGCAGGTCATCGTTACCAAAGTTGCTTACACCAAGACCACTGGCTGTACCATAGGTTTGTGCACCATATTGAGTTCGGGCCTGATAGAAGCCAAGACCTGAGTTGTTACCACTGGTACCGTAGCTGGCACGTGGTTTCAGGTAGCTCAGCCAGGAAATGCCTTGCATGAATTTTTCGTCAGACATAATCCACGCCAGTGAAGCAGACCAGAACGTACCGGCCTTGTAGTTGGTACCAAAGCGGCTGTCAGCATCATTACGAACGCTTACACCCAAGAGGTATTTGCCATCGTATACATAGTTGGCACGGCCAAAGTATGAACGCAGGTTGTTTTCAGAGCGGGCCCCATCAATATCGCTAGGGGTAGCGGTGCTGGCCAGTGTTTTCAAGGCAATATCCGGGAAGTCCTGACCATCGGCATATACATCAGAAATTTCTACGTTTTCAAATGCAAAACCTGCAGTGGCGTCCAACTTATGCTTTTCACCAAAAGTGGTTTTGTAGCTAAAGTAGTTGTTGGTCATCCAGCGGGTATTGCGGAACCAGCGGCTGTCGGCTTCACCTTTTTGCTCGGCGGTAGCAGCACCCACCAGTGTGCGGGGGCCCCACCAGTTTTCGCTGGTTTGCTGTACCATATCCAATCCAAGATCGGTATGGAAAGTCAGGTTTTGAGCCAGTTTTACATCTGCAAAAATGGAACCCTGGTTGCGGTATGCAGAAGACTTTCTGATGGTTTCTTCTACTTCAATCAGCGGGTTGTAATAAGTAGCAACAGGACGATCGAAGAGGTTGCCCAAAGAGTCACGCACTGGTGTAATAGGCGACAAAGCTACTGCCTGCATTGGGGTGCTGAACGCATTGTCCAAAGGCACCTGGTTGCGGGAAGTTTTAGTGAGGCTGGTGTTCATGCCTACCTTCAACCAATTGTTTACCTGATGGTCGAGGTTGAGACGAGCACTCATACGCTGGAACTTGTTGGCCACCAAAATACCGTCCTGGTTATTGATGTTGCCAGCCATGTAGAAACGAGTTTTATCGTTACCACCAGCAGCACTCAGCTCCAATTGGTTGGTATTACCCTTGCGTAATACCTGATCTTCCCAGTTGGTATTCACTTCACCTGTTTGCCAGTCTTTACCCCCACGGAAGGGTCTCCAACCGCTGTAGCGGTTTAAACGACCAATAACAACATTATCCATGTAAGCATAGGCATCTGCCAAATCGGTGAAGCCAAACCAGTTGTCGCCACCATCGGGGCGCATGTGGTACTCTGCAGCACCACGGCCAGCCTGACGGAAGTAATCAACATATTCTTTTGCGTTTAAGAAACCACGCTTGTTGGTAGGGGTGTTTTCGCCAAACTGAGCACCCAAATTAAACTTGGTTTTACCTGCTTTACCACGCTTGGTAGTAATAATTACTACGCCATTGGCAGCACGGCTACCGTAGATAGCAGCAGCAGCAGCATCTTTCAGAATTTCAAATGATTCGATATCGTTGAAGTTGATATCGGCGGTAGAAGCACCAGCAAAACCACCTGACAAAGGAATACCATCTACCACATAAAGGGGCTGGTTGCTACTGTTTACAGAGCCACTACCACGAATGCGTACTTTGATACCTTCACCAACCTTGCCGTTTTCAGATTCAACAAACACACCTGCGGCCCTACCCTGCAACGCTTGGTTGAGGTTGGGTACCGGCATGTTAGCTACATCAGCACCTTTTACACGGGCTACCGTGCCGGTCAGTTCTTTTTTGAGTGTTGTACCATAACCTACTACTACTACTTCACCCAAATCGCCACTAGAGGGCGTCAGTTGGATCATGCTCAGGTTAGCAGATACTGCTACTTCTTTTTCTCTGAAACCTACAGAAGAGAAAACGAGGATGGCAGCCTTTTCAGGAATAACAAAAGAAAAGGAACCATCGGCATTGGTAGAAGTTCCGACTGAAGTGCCTTTTACAGACACAGTTACACCTTCTAACGGCTTGCCATTTGTGGCATCGGACACCTTACCACTTACCGTTTTTTGGCTAAAAGCCAAATGGCTGACGGACACAAATAGTACCATCAAAAACAACGACAGTTTTTTCATCATACACAGTTGAGTTTAGAAATGTTTTGGCGTCCTTAGTTAGAAATGGCATCAGTTTGGCAGTCTGCCTTTCCCTTCCTTGCACGCCAGATGCTGGTTTATATACTACGTTTTTGATACTGAACCTGCCACAGCAACCTCTTCAAATACACCAAACCGTACCGTTTGGCACAGTAGTGCAATCAATGAAGCAAGTGATAATGAGGAACTCGTAAACTGGCATCGAACTCAGTTTATTTTGCTCATACATGTTTCCCAAAAGAAAACCTTAAGCTTTCTTTTCCATGCGCAGTTAGTCAGTCTCAAAAATAGGAGAAGAATAACATTCACAAAAAATTAAAAAATGCGCTGCCTGAACCCTCTATGGTTTCAAACAGCGCATGTCTACTGAATTTCCGTTCTTTTATTCTTCCCTGTCGCGGTTGCCCATCAAAATAAACACATATTGCAGTAAGGTAGCTACACTGGCCAGTGCTGCCACTACATAAGTCATGGCGGCCCAGTGCAGGGCATCTTTTGCCTTTTCATGGGTTTGGCCGGCAGTAATGCGGGTTTGCTGCAACCACGCCAACGCTCTTTTGGAAGCATCAAACTCTACTGGCAGGGTTACAACCGAAAAAACCGTGGTGGCAGAAAACAGTACAATGCCGGCAATCAATAACTGTGGAAAAGCATTTACCAGCAACACACCTGCCAGCAATACCCACTGTACAATACTGCTGCTAAACTGTACGATTGGTACCAATCTGCTTCTGAGCATCAACCAGTTATAAGCTTGTGCATGCTGCACAGCGTGGCCACATTCGTGGGCAGCCACCGCCGCTGCCGAAACATGCTGACCATAGTATACATCCTGGCTCAGGTTCACCGTTTTATCCATTGGGTTGTAGTGGTCCGTCAACTGACCCTCCACCGATATCACTTTTACATCATAAATACCGTTGTCGTGCAGCATTTGCTCAGCTATTTCTTTGCCCGACATACCATTTTGCAGCGGCACTTGGCTATATGCGGAAAACTTTGATTTCAAACGCATCGACACCAGCCAGCTGATGCCCAAAAAAATGATGGAGACCAAATAAATTCCTGACATTTTCTATTCTTTTACAAGCACTTGTACAAAGGGCTTACCAATTACTTCATCATTGCAGTTTTTAACATTCAGATATACTTATGCATTGATAATCAACTGTTTAATCGAAGTTCATCTATCTGCCATCTTGACGAAACAGTCGGCAAGCCTGTCAGTTAGCGTTGAAAAAACGACCCATATTGGCACCAAAAAAACAAGGCGCTTTAAGTGCTTAAAAAGCAGCCTTTGCCACACTCAAGGGGGCAAAATTTATTTTGCATTCTGCACCTTATTTGTATTTTAGCAACAGAATTTAATGGGTTAGTAAGTAAACAGGACTGGATGTCTCTACATCCGGTCCTTTTTTGTGCCCTTGCTATCATAATCCCGTTGATGCAGCCCTGCTGCTGCTCCCAAAAATGTAGGTTTGCGATATGAGTAAAATAAAGACGGCTTTTTTCTGTAATAAATGTGGTTATGAAAGTGCCAAATGGTCGGGCAAATGCCCTTCTTGCGGCGAGTGGAATACGTTTACTCAAGAAGTGATTCACAAAGAAACCAAGGGCGGAAAAGCAGCTCCCTGGCAAGCAGATGATGCACCCACCCCGGGCAAAAAAACTGTTTTGATTCAGGATGTAAATGCCAGCCAGCAACCGCGTTTTTCTACCGGCGATGCCGAAATGGATCGGGTGCTTGGTGGCGGCATAGTGCCGGGCAGCGTGGTGCTGGTAGCCGGCGAACCGGGCATTGGGAAAAGCACCTTGTTTTTACAACTCGGTTTGCAAATGAATGATGTAACCACCCTTTACATTAGTGGTGAAGAAAGCCAGCAACAAATTAAAATGCGGGCCGACAGACTCAAAGCAACGCCCAACGATTTTTACCTGCTCACCGAAACCAACACGCAAACCATTTTCAGTGAAATAAAAAAGCTGAAACCACAACTGCTCATTGTTGATTCAATTCAAACTTTAGAGTCGCCGTACATTGATAGTGCAGCAGGAAGTATTAGCCAGATAAAAGAATGTGCAGCGGAGTTGCAGCGCTTTGCCAAAGAAACCAACACGCCTGTTTTTCTCATTGGTCACATTACAAAAGACGGCAACATTGCCGGCCCGAAAATTTTGGAGCACATGGTAGATACCGTGCTGCAGTTTGAAGGTGACCGTCATTATACATATCGCATTTTACGCACCCTCAAAAACCGATTTGGTTCTACTGCCGAACTAGGTATTTATGAAATGACCGATTTGGGCATGCGGGCTGTGAGCAATCCTTCGGAAATTCTTATTTCACAAAAAGAACATCACCTGAGTGGAAGTGCTATTGCTGCTACGATGGAAGGTATGCGCCCCTTATTGATAGAAGTGCAAGCACTGGTAACGCAAAGCGTATACGGGACACCGCAGCGAACCGTGAGTGGCTTTGATTTACGCCGTTTGCAATTGCTACTCGCTGTGTTGGAAAAAAGAGGAGGTTTTCAATTTGGCATGAAAGACGTTTTCCTCAACATTGCCGGAGGTTTGCGGGTAGAAGATCCTTCTATCGATTTGGCGGTGGTAGTAGCCCTGCTCAGTAGCTATGATGACACGGCAGTTCCGACCAACGTTTGCTTTGCCGGCGAGGTAGGATTGAATGGTGAAGTTCGTGCTGTGAACCGCGTAGACCAACGCATTGCAGAAGCAGCCCGATTGGGTTTCGATAAAATTTTTATCAGTCGCTTTCATACCAAAGGATTGGGCAAACACGCTGACATAGAAGTAGTACCAGTAGCAGGGGTAGATGAAGTGTACCGGGCTTTGTTTTAAACCACTTGCATTTGTGGATGTGCAGCTGTAATTTGTTTGCACAAACCCGTGCCCGTGCTATTACAAGCTGCCGAAAATTTACGCCGTTTATTTTATCCGTTGCTCTGCAAAGCCTGCGGCAACGAAGTGTTTCAACAAGAGCAATTGCTGTGCTGGCGATGCCTGGAAGAATTGCCATTTACCGGCTTTGAGCAGCATGCTGAAAATCCGGTGAAACGCATTTTCACCGGCCGCCTCAAACTACAGGAAGCTTTCAGCTTGTTGTACTTCAACAAAGATTCTATTACCCAAGCCGTAGCCCATCGCTTTAAATACAAAGGCGAAAAAGAACTCGGCATTTTCATGGGTGAAATGATGGGCCGGAAAATGCAATCGATTGATCGGTTTCAACAGTTGGATTACATCATACCGTTGCCGCTCAATAAGAAGAAACTACGCCAACGTGGCTACAACCAGGCAGAGTTGCTGGCCAAAGGCATCAGCCAGATATTGCAAGTACCTGTACATACACAAGCCGTGATGCGTACCCGCTACACCAGCACACAAACCAAGAAAAACCGCATCCAACGCTGGATGAATGTGGAGCATGTGTTTGATGTACAGGAAACCCAATCGCTGGAAGGCAAACATGTGCTGCTGGTAGATGATGTGATTACCACCGGCGCCACCATGGAAGCCATGGGCGAAGTGCTGCTCCGCATTCCGGGCCTGCAGTTGTCGTTGTGCAGTCTGGCATATGCCTCCCGCATTTAAAAGCAAAACACAGTTCAATGAAATAGGCTATCGAAAATGGCGTTATGTTTGACGTACATTATTTTCACCGCATGAGGTTGGCCATTGCATTTATATTGTCTGTTGTTGTTTTTTCTTTGGGTAGTTGTAAAAAAGACCAACTGCTCACCAGTGCCGATGCTAAACTAACACTGGCTACAGAACTACTCACTTTCGATACGGTCTTCACCACTGTTGGTTCCATCACCAAATCATTTACTGTGGTAAATGCGTATGACCAACCACTCAACATCAGCAATATTCAATTGATGGGTGGCAGCAACTCTGCCTACAGCATCAATGTCAATGGTAGTAGTGGTACATCGTTTAGCAACATTCGCCTCAATGCATTCGATAGCTTGTATGTGTTTGTAAAAGTGAACATCAACCCAGGCAGCAGTGACTTGCCTTTTCTGGTAAAAGACAGCATTCGATTTTCCATCAATGGCAACACTCAACAAGTGCAATTGCAAGCTTACGGACAAAATGCCCGCTTCATCAGCAGTGGTCGCATCAGCAGCAATACCACCTGGAACAACACGCTTCCTTATGTAATTGTAAAACCATTGACGATAGATAACGGCATTACATTGACGATAACAGAAGGCACCCGCATTTACTGCAATGCCACAGCCCCCATTATTGTGAATGGCACCCTCAAAGCATTGGGCAAAGTGTACGATAGCACCCGCATCACTTTTCGTGGCGACAGGCTGGATGAAACCTACCGCGACTTTCCCGGCACATGGCCTGGCATAGTGTTCAACAACAGTAGCAGCAACAATGAGCTGCGCTACATCAATGTGCTCAATGCTTATCAAGCCGTGATTGCACAAGGAAATCCTAATGACGTTACGCCAAAGCTCACATTGTTTAGCTGCCAAATCAGTAATGCGTATGATGTAGGCCTGCTGGCTTTCAATACCAAAATTGTAGCGGAAAACTGTCTCATTTCGCAAGTGGGCAATGATGGCGAAACCGGTCTTGGCGGCAGCAACGTACTCCTTACCGCAGGAGGTAATTATACCTTCAATCATTGTACCATTGCTACCTATGCCAACTTTTATCAAAACCACAAGCAGCCTTCGCTGTTCATCAGCAACAACAGTGGTTCACAAAGCCTGCCGCTGCAAGTGCAAATGGATAACTGTATTGTATACGGGCAGGGCGGTTTGGCTACCGATGAAATAGTGGTGAGCAAAACTGGCAACACCGCCTTCGGCATTCAGCTGCGCAACTGTTTGTACAAAGTAAAAAATGATCCGGCCAATGTGACTTTTCTGAATGCACTGAAAAATGTGGAGCCCCTGTTCGACAGCATCAGTACCAGCCGGCAGCAGTATAATTTCCGCCTGAGAGATGAATCGCCGGCCCGCAATGCCGGCTTAGCAGGCGGCCCCAGCACCGACCTCGACGGTAAGCCCCGCCCTGCAGGCACCCGACCCGATATTGGCTGCTACGAAAAACAATAACTCAACCATTTGCCTTTTTTAGCTGTTACCTTCCTGAATCACTCAAACCATTTACCATGAAATATTTATCTGTATTACTGGCGCTGGCCCTGATGGCTTTTGTACCCGTTTCTAAACCCAGCATTCATGCATTTAAAGTAGAAAGCATTGATGGCGGCGTTATTGATTTTGCCAAGTTCAAAGGCAAGAAAATTTTGGTAGTGAATACCGCCAGCAAATGTGGTTATACGTATCAATACGAAGGCCTTGAAAAGTTGTATGACCAGTACAAAGACAAGCTGGTGATTGTAGGCTTTCCGGCCAACAATTTCGGCGGGCAAGAACCCGGCAGTAATGCAGAGGTAAAAGAATTTTGTACCAGCAAGTTTGATGTCAGCTTTCCCATGGCAGCCAAAGTGAGTGTAAAGGGCAGCGATAAAGCCGCCATCTTTAAATGGCTTACTGAAAAAGCTGAAAATGGTGTACTCGATGCCAACATTGGCTGGAACTTCAACAAGTTTTTATTGGATGAAAACGGCCAGCTTATCCAGCACTTTGCCAGCCGTGTAGAACCTACCGATGAAGCCATTACCAAATATTTGAAATAGCCACTGGCTGTTATAGAACTCCACTTTGTTTGTACAAAACCGTTGCTCCTGCAGCGGTTTTTTTATGCTGTGACATGCAAAAACCAGTGCTCTTCATAGCTCAATTTTTACCCAACCCCTCAACCCCCTATCTTGCAGCCATGCTTTTTCCGGATGTAATAGGACAATTGGAAACCCGGCAGCACCTGCTCGATCCGGTGGAGAACAACCGCCTGAGCCATGCCCTGCTGCTGGTGGGTAAAGAAGGAAGCGGACTGCTGCCGCTGGCCATCAACTTTGGCCAGTATGTGGTAAGCATGCCCGCCGAAAAAGCGGCCGCGGCAGCACCCACCCCCGATTTGTTTGGCGGCGGCACCGACCTGTTTGGCGCACCCATTGCCCCACCCGAACCTGCCCCCGAAGCACATGGCGGCATCGACCCGCTGGCTGCACAGCTCATGCACCCCGACCTGCACCTGAGCTACCCCGTGCTACCCAAAAAAAGCGGCGACAAACCCGTGAGCACCGATTATATCAGCGAGTTCCGGGAGTTTTTCAAACTCATGCCCTATGGCTCCGGCTTCGACTGGCTGCAAAGCATCAACGCCGAAAACCGGCAGGGCAACATTACCGCCGAAGAGTGCAACGACATCATTCGCAAACTCAGCCTCAAAACCTTTAAAGCCCGCTACAAAGTATTGGTGATGTGGCTGCCCGAATACCTGGGCAAAGAGGGCAACAAGCTGCTGAAACTGATAGAAGAACCACCGGTTGATACCTTATTTATACTGGCCACCGAAAACGAGGCCGACGTGCTGCCCACCATTGTGAGCCGCTGCCAAACCATACGGGTGCCGCCGCTTACCGAAGCCGATGTAGAAGAAGCCCTCATCAACCGCTGCAATGCCACCCCCGACACGGCCCGTCAGCTGGCCATGGTATGCGAAGGCAACTACCACGAAGCGCAGCAACTCCTGCAGCACAACGAAGACGATTTCAACGGGCTGCTCCGCGACTGGCTCAATGCCAGCCTGCTAAAAGGTGCCAAGGCTTTTGAACGCTTCGATTTGCAAAACAAGTTTGTCACCGCCGTCAGCTCACTTGGCCGCGAAAGGCAAAAGCAGTTTCTGCGCTACTTTTTGCAGCTGGTGGAGCAAAGCATCCGCCTCCGCCTGGTAGGCGAAGAGCAGGTACACCTGCCCCCTACCGAAAAAGATTTTGCCCTCCGGCTCAACAAGTTTAGCGGCCTCGGCCAGCAAAAAGCCATTGCCGAAGAACTGGAGAAAGCCATTTACTACATAGAGCGAAACGCCAATGCCAAAATGCTGTTCCATGCCCTTACGCTCAAATTGAGGGGTATTGTGCTCGAGAAAACCATATTTTTGACGCTGTAATCCGTGAGAAAGATTTTTGAGGCGAAACTTTTTTGTGAACCAACCTGGGTGCTTATGGCAGCTTCGTTGTGTCACTCACTGCAACTGTTGATTCTTTATTCAGCATAAAAAGGCAAACCCCGTTTGCCCAGCTTGCCAGCCACCGCTACCCCGTGTAGCCATCCGGCCCATTGGCAACAAGTATGGTGCAAAGCCGATACTTGCACTGCTGTACAAGTCTCCCGATAACTATCGGGAGACACAAAGAAGCTCAAGAGCTGCTCCAAAATGGTTTCACCCAAAAAACAGGTAACTCCAAAGCAACGTTAGGTACACTGTAACCAACGTAGTTATTGGTATTCAATCATTAGGAAAAGGGAATAGAGATATGGGATGTGGAAGTTGTGGTTCGGGCTCATCGGGCAAACCCAATGGTTGCAAAAGCAACGGCGGCTGTAGCAGCGGCGGTTGTAACCGCATGAATGTGCACGATTGGCTGGCCAATTTACCCTTTGCTGACCCCAACAGCAGTTGCAAAATTGTAGAGGTAAGCTTCAATCAGGGAAGCCGTAAAGAATATTATCGCAATGCATCGTTGCAATATTTTGCCAAGGGCGAACTGGTAACGGTAGAAGGTGTCAGCGGTTTTGATGTAGGCGAAGTAAGCCTGAGCGGCGAACTGGTACGCATGCAACTCAAAAAGCGCAACCTGCCCGAAGACAGTGCTGATATTAAAAAAATACTGCGCCGCAGTACACCCACCGATTTGGAGAAATGGCAGGAAAGCAAAGGCCGCGAAAAGGAAGCCCTCATTCGCAGCCGTGCCGTAGCCCGGCAATTGGGCCTGCAAATGAAACTGGCTGAAGTAGAAATACAAGCGGATGGCAAAAAAGCGACCTTCTTTTACACCGCCGACGACCGGGTGGATTTTCGGGAGCTCATTAAAATTTTTGCCGGCGAGTTTAGGGTAAAAGTAGAAATGCGCCAGATTGGCCCCCGCCAGGAAGCCGGCAAAGTAGGTGGCATTGGCAGCTGTGGCCGTGAGCTCTGCTGCAGCACCTGGCTCACCGATTTTAAGAGTGTGAACACCACGGCGGCCCGCTATCAAAACCTGAGCATCAACCAGGCCAAACTGAGTGGCCAGTGCGGCCGCCTCAAGTGCTGCCTCAACTACGAGCTGGATACTTACCTCGATGCCTTACAACATTTTCCCAACGATGCCGATGTGCTGGAAGTGAGCCGTGGCCGGGCCTTTTTGGTGAAGAAAGATATTTTCAAAAACCTGATGTGGTACACCCTGCCCGACAGCACCAAGCAATACCCGCTGACGCTGAAACGGGTACAAGAAATAAAAGCCATGAACCGCAATGGCGAACGCCCCGACGATTTGCAAGCGGTTGAAGTGGTGAGCAACAAACCACGTGATGTTGAACCCGAATTTGTAGATGTGGTGGGCCAAATCAGCCTGCGCAGCCTGGAAAAAACAAGCCGCCGCCAACGGGAAAAAGAACGGGGCAATAGCGGCCGGGGGCCTGGACAAGACCGAGGTCAAGGACAAGGAAGAGGACAGGGACAGAATCAGGGACGTGGACAAGGGCAGCAACCAGCACAAGGCCGAGGTCAAGGTCAAGGACGGGAGCAGGCCGAAGGCGGACAGGGCAACAACCAACGACCGCCACGCCAGCAGCAACAGCAGCAGCGACCGCCACAACAACAACGGCCACCACAGCAACCGGGCCAGCAGCCACCAGCCGGCGGACAGAGCAACAACCAGCGGCGCAATAAACCGCCCCGTGGCCCAAGACCGCCAAAGCCCGAAGGCAACGCCTAAGCGACACCGCACAAGGCACTTGCCCATTTGATAACCCCGCTTATATTTGCAACTCAATAAACAACACAGATCCTCATGGAACAATACGTAGAAGAAGTAGCCAAGAAAAGCACCGGCAAGCATTGGGCCCTTTTCTTTTTCTGGACCATCGCCATGATGGTGCTGATGTTTTCACCCTACGGACAGTGGTTTTGGCTGCTGCTTCCTTTTGTGGTAACCGAATTTGCCAAAGCAATGGACCTGCTGTAATCAACACAACCATTTAGAATGATACAAGAAAGCCCTGCAAGGAATTGCGGGGCTTTTTGATTTGGTGTGGGTGCGGACCTTAACAGGCCAGAGGCAATCAACACCAAGTACACGTCCTACCAGAACGTTTCTTACATGAGTTCACAGCTACCAATTGCGAAAGCTGCAAAAGAGTTGGTGGGTTCATTTCTTTCGGGGTGTGATGCTTGTGCAAAGAGCCAGTACAAAAGCGCATGATGGCAGGCATGGCTCTACGGCAACAGCAATATTCCTACACATACAAGCATGCCGCAATACCTATTTATGGGTAATTTGCCTGCTGCAAATGAGAAACTGTCTTTTACAAAACTGGCGAATGCCTGTGGCAAAACAACCAAGACAACTGCTGTCTGCTTTTGCCATTTTATGCAGTTTGTTGATTTGTACATCAGGCTTGCAGGCGCAGTTGTCAATACGCTTACTCCCCGATTCAGCTGTTCGCAAAGGAGAACTGCCATGGCATACACATTTTCCGATAGCAGCTACAAACGGACAATTCAACCCGGGCTTTACCAACACCGCATGGTGGCTTACTACCACGGTGTACAACACCGATAGTGTAGTGCAGCAATACAAGCTGGTGCTAAATAATCCGCACATCAACCTGCTAAAGTATTACCAAAATGGAGATACCACGCCGCTCCACATTACCGGCGATTGGCTGCCATTTGCCCAACGTCCTTTTCAAGACAGAGACTTTGTGTTTCCCCTGCAGATTTTGCCTCACGACAGCATACCGATTTTGTTGTTGGTAGATAAAGCAAACGAGTCGCTACAACTGCATGCCGAACTATACAGCAACGAAGCATTTGAACAAATGCGGCATCTGCAAAATTTGCTCATGGGTGCTGGTCTTGGCTGGATGCTGTTGATTGTATTGCTCTCGGTATTTCTCGGTATTTCCTTATCGGATAAAGCTGCCCTTATCTACGCCTTGTATGTATTGTTCACCATGGCTTGGATTGTTAGCAACTGGGGCATTGGCTTTCAGTATTTATGGCCGGAACTCACCGATTTTCCGAGCAAGGCAAGACCCGTTTTTTTGTTGCTCTGCACCGCAAGTTTTTTAGCAACGCTTCCCCAATTCTTCCCTCCTTTTAGTAGCCGCAAATGGTTGGTAAAAAGTATTCACATCAGTATTGGAGTACAGGTGACACTCGCAGTCGTACTCCTTTTTTCCAACTATCAGCAATTGCCATCCGTTATAAAGGTTCCCTTTTTACAGGTATGCTCTGTATGTAGTATTGTTTCGGTTGTGCTGTGTGTATTGTACCTGTGGCGCCAATGGCGAAACAATGCGCCACTCGTTGGTTATTACTTTACCGGCATTAGCTTTTTGCTGTTCGTTACGCTACTACTCAACTTGCATCAGTTTGGCATTTCTGCTGCACCCAATGAGTTTTTAAACATGTATGGCAGCAGCCTTGGCCTCATTGGTGAAAGCACCATTCTTGGTTTGGGATTTGCCCACAGAGCCAATCTTCATCGAAAACAAAAAGAACAACTGGCCCGGCAATTGCTGGAACAGGAAAAACAACTGGCAGAAAAAATCATTGCTGTAGAAGCAGAAGAACGGGCCAGAATTGGCCGCGACTTACACGATACGGTTGGCAGCATGCTGGCCACCATCAACATGCGGTTGAACAAGTTGATTCATCAGGAAAAACTACCCGAAGAAGCTACCGGGCTTCAAGCATTGATTGCTACTACCATGCAGGAAACACGCAGCATTTCGCACAACCTGGTGCCACCGCATTTGGCCGGCATTGGATTGGAGCAAGTGATGCTCAATCACATCAACAGCATCAATCAGCAAGCAGGCTTGCAAGTACAATTTGATTATGCGGTTGACACACAACTGCCGGAATCATTTCAGTTGTTGGTATACCGCATTTGTCATGAGCTGCTACACAACATAATGAAACATGCAGCAGCCAGCGAAGCCAACCTTAGCATTGCCGAAGACTGTGGCGCCATTCAAATCATTGCCGAAGACAATGGCAAAGGTTTCAGCAACAGTACAGCGTCAAAAGGCATAGGTTTGAAAAACATCGACAACAGAATTGCATATCTGAAAGGCACACTGCACATTGACTCCAACACATCTGGCACAACCATTGTTATTACATTACCCATTTGATATTTATGCCGGAGTTAAAACCAGTTCGGATATTTCATATTGATGATCATTTGTTGTTTACACAAGGCGTGTATTCATTGCTGTACGATGTGCCAGAGATAACATGGTTGGGCAGTGCTACCAATATACAGCAGGGTTTGCAAGGTTGCCGCGTATTGCAACCCGACCTGTTGCTACTCGATTATTTTTTACCCGATGGCAATGGGCTCGACTTGGCCAAACAGCTGATGCAGGAAGACCCATCATTGCACGTTATTTTCCTAACCATGGAAAATAGCCGCAGCATTATGCAGCAGTGTAAAGACATGGGCATTGGCGGCTATCTGCTCAAATCGACCGGCAGAACGGAACTGCTGGATGCGATAAAAACCGTGCAGCAACGGCAACAATATTACATGTGGCGACAACCTGATAATTTGCCCCTGTCTGAGCACGATAAACTGCAACGACTCAGCAAACGGGAAAGAGAAATTGTGCTGTTGGTATGCGAAGGATTGACGACTGCAGAAATTGCCGACAAGCTGAGTTTGAGTCAACTCACTGTATCAACCCACCGCAAAAATTTGCTGCGCAAACTGGATTTGAAAAATGCGGCGCAACTGGCCATGCTGGCCACCCGCATTAAAGAAATGGATCGCTAAAATCAGCTGCGCAAATAACGCCGTACTGTGCTCCTGTTGGTAAGCCACACCAGCAGCATCACCAGTAGCATGGCAGCAATGGTTACCCAGCTGATGAATGCTGCAATATTCATTTGCTGTGCTGCCAGCAAATAATGCATGCCGTATTGAATACCGCTGAGCAGTAGCAAAACCGTCAGCATCACCACACCATTTACAGGCATGAATTGCCGCATTAAAAATGACTGCAATGCCTTGGGCGAAGTACCAATCGTTTTGAGCAATTCAATATCGGGCCGGCTGCTGGCAATGGTAAGCTGTATAAACAAACTAAACACCAGCATACCAAACAGCAACATCACCAAACCAATGCTGCCCACAATGCCAACAATCCAATTGACAATGACCCGCACTTTGCTGAAGCGGGTTTTATCAGTATTGGTACGCCAGCCTCTGTCGGCCAGGTATTTCACCAATTCGGGATCTGAAGGATCATTGGTTTTAATGACCAGGCGGGTAGTGAGTGGTGTAGTACTGTAGCCGTACAATTGGTTGGCCCAATCCATGCAGGATTGCGGAATTAAAATAGAATTCAAGCGGTCGGAAGTGCCAACAATATGACCTACCAATTCTGCTGAACTGCCCTTGCCTGAGATCGTTATTTTCAGCGGAATTACTTTCAATGCTTCTATAGACAACTGCGGCAGATTTTGCTGGCTCATGGCCATGCCCGTATTGTACAAATCGATGAAGAATGTTGGAATAATGACGGGCAAATCCCGCTGGCCTTGTTGCCACTGCCAACTGTTGGTTTGTACATCAATAAATTCATCGGGTACACTTTCGAAATAAGCATCACTGTAAAAAGGAATGGCATCGCTGTAGCTACTCACATTCACCGAAAAATTCGACGCTGTCAACACACCCATTTTTTCGACAAAAGGTTGTGCCTGCAGGCTATCGGCTTCTGCTTTTGTAAAAGCACTCAGCGCTTTATTGCTCTGCCTTTCGCCGGTGATTTGCTTGTTGATGACGAGAAAATCGGCCGTTTCATTGTCGTTGTTTTTGCCATGCAACAACTCATTAAAATTCATGAAGGTTTGCACAGCCAGCAGAATGAACATCATGGCTACACCCATACCAATAGTAGCCATCAAAAAACGTACTTTACCAATACCGGCACGTATCAGTTTTTTGAGCAAGGGTTGTATGGAAGGCTGCGTGGCCATGGTTACAATTGCAAATAACGGGTGTAAGAAAAATGCTGATCATCGTCGAGATCGGTGAGCAAAAAACCAGCCTTGCGTTGGGTGCAGGCTTCTGCAATCAGCGCTGCTGCTTTGGCTGTATTTTGCTGATCGAGGTGGCTGAAAGGTTCATCCATCAGCAACCACTCAAAGGGTTGCACCAAGGCACGAATGATGGCAATGCGTTGCTGCTCGCCGTAGCTACAAGTAGCAGCCTGCTGATGCAACACATGCGCCACACCCAAGCGTTCGGCCATTGCCTGCACATCTTCACTGCTGCAATAAGGCGTAGCCGGCATACGGCGTTTCAGTTCAATATTTTCTAAAGCTGTGAGCTGGCCAAACAACCGTAAATCCTGAAACACCACACTCAACTGTGTTTGTCTTATGCCCGCCAATGCTTCTTGCGAAAGTGCCGATACCGGTTGGTCGTTGTACAATACATTGCCCGTATAGTCTTTGCGCAGATGCCAGATGATGTGGTGCAACGTGGTTTTGCCTGTACCGCTGGGGGCTTTCACCTTAATCCATTCGCTGGCATGCAGCTGCACTTGCTGGTTCCAGATTTGTGAGGAACGCTGCAATACTTTTTCCCGAATGGGTGTTGGTACAATATGGTCCAGTGTGATGGTCATGATAACGATAAAGACAACTCAGCAATATTAACCAAAAAACATTGCCATGGTTGAGTAACCATGGCAATGCACTTATTCAGGAATACAATTATTGCATTTCAATTTCAGCTTCCATGCGTTTGTACATTTCTTCCTCCTCTTTTTCTTTCGCCTTCATTTCGTCGGCTATGAACATGAGGTAACGCACCAGCTGCGGCAAGGTGTTTTTGCCCGGCGCCATTTGCATTTCACCTTTTGTCGTCAGTTTCTTGCCATCGAAGTTGCCCGAAGAAAACCATACATCACCAAAGATTTCCTTAGAACGATTCAGGATGTTTTTCTCATGCACATCGCTGCTGTCGAACATAGTTTCAGGTATGCCTTTGAGGATAGAAGGCGTGTTGAGATAGAAACCAACACTCTGATCTTTCAAAGCTGTACGGGCTTGCTCTGGCAACTTTGCACCAGCTTTACCGCTGGCATAGTTGGCATACACTGTGCTGTCGTTGCTGATAATCAACAGGTCGCCTTCAATGCCGGCAAACACGCCAAGCTGCGGCATGGGCGCCGTCATTTCACCATCTTCCATATCAATTTGGGGTGATACAGGTACAAGACGATTGCCTTCACGACGAATGCCGCCTTCTTTTTCAGCCAAACCAATCAGTTTGTCGAAGGCTGCTTTGTCGCCAATGCGAATGGCCATCAGCAATTTGCCGGTGGGTTCTACGCTTTTATAACTGGCGTCTTTACCAAATGATTTTGATTCGAAAGCAAAATCGCTGAACACGATGGCGAAATCACCTTTGAATGCTTTGGCAATTTCATCGGCAGTTACACCGCCTTGGCTGAGTGCCATATTTACCAAGGCTTCAACGCCCAGTTCTTTTACAAATGCAGGAAGCAATTCTGGCTTAAAGCTAAAGGCCGTTACACCATTTACATTGGCATTAGGATAACGCTCTACCAGACTCATATCCACCACAGGGCCTGCATATTTTTTCAGTAAATCGCCCAGCTTTTTGCCTACATAGCTATCGCCTTCAATCACAATTTTGCCATCTTCAAAGTTGATGACAGAAGTGCTGTAGGCATCAGCTATCAATTCTTTTACCTGTGGCATCATGTTCATGAAAGGGTTGCTGGCTACTCCTGCTGCAGACTCACTGCTGGTAAACATGGCCACATCGGCAGGCTTTTCCATTAACTCATTGAATACATCAATGCTGGCAACGCTTTCGTCTTTCTTCAGCTCAAAATATTTTTTGATGTCTTCTTTGGTATTGGTAGACAATACAGGTGCTGTGGTATTGCCTGCTGCAGTATCGCCCATCAGGTCATTCATATCCACCATACCATAATCAGCAGTCGATTGTTTACCTACCATCATTACCGCATCCTTTTTCCAACCGATAGAAACCATGGGCAGGCTCACAACTGAAATGTCGCCCATCTTTTCAATCTTGGCATCTTTGAATTGCTTGCCGATGAATGCTTCCAGTTTTGCAGCATCTTCCAATCCTGCTACCAGCTGAAAAGAAAGACTGCCACCGTTGAAATTCATTTCGGGTACGGCTACAAATACGCGGCTCTGAAAATCGATGCCAGCGTCTTTGAATTGCTTCCACATGTCCAGGGCTTCGGTATAACCGGTGTTGCCTTTTTCATCTTTCAGCACCTGCATCATGTTTTCGATGCTCAGCGAATCTTTCTCCAGTTTTTGTACCATGCTTTTTACATCAAAAGCCAGTACATAGCCTGCAGATTTGGGAATGTAACGTGTGTATTCGGGGCCTTTTTTGCCGCAGGAAGCCAGCACTATGGCGGCCAATACGAGGAGTCCTGCAAAACGGTTACGGTTCATAAGTGATAGTAGAATTTGACACAAAGATGCGGGGAATGGAGTGGATGCACAAACCCGCAGCCCGATAATACAAGGGCGGCAGTGAATGCCGCAAAGTGCTGGTTGTAGCTACCATGAGCGGCAGCAAAAACCTATAAACATTGGTTATACAAACTGATTTTGCACCTGTACAGAAAGCAGGTACTTTTCGGGTATGAAATTCGAAACCAGAGAGCTACCGGCCCGCAAACGCATTGCCATGGTAGCACACGACCATAAGAAAGATGATATTATTGAGTGGGCGTATTTTAACCGCGACATGCTGGCCAAGCACGAACTGTTTGCCACGGGTACCACCGGCAAACTGCTGGAAGAAAAACTGGACCGGCCGGTGCGTAAATTGATGAGTGGCCCCTTGGGTGGCGATCAGCAAATTGGCGCCATGATTTCGAATGGCGAAATAGACATGCTCATCTTTTTTGGGACCCCATGGAAGCGCAGCCACATGATACCGACATTAAAGCGCTGCTTCGATTAGCGGCCGTATGGAACATTCCCATGGCCACCGACCGAAGCACGGCCGACTTTTTGCTCACCAGCCCGCTGATGCAGCACAAATACGAATGCAAAGTGCCCGACTACAGCAGCTATCTCAAGCGAAACATTCCGCACTAATACATGCCCGGCTCACTAAATCCATACCTTGATGTAAGTACACAACCGGGTGTGTTGCAGCTGCGCCTCAACCCCACACATCGGGTGTTGCATTGGTGCATCAGCAGGCTGCTACCCCTGTTTATTCTCGTGATGCTCGGCATCAGCGGGTATTACTTATGGGAGGCTAAAGCCGGCTGGATTTCTTTGTGGCTGCTAGGCGTACTGCCAGCACCATTTATCATGCTGTTTGTACCCTCGTGGCCATGTATTACAGTAAGCAAGCATCGCATAGAAGTTGTACTGCACAGAGGCTTTAGCAAAAGAACCAACACCTATACCGTTCAAGCAACAGACAGTATCGTAGTTTTTTGGAAGAGGTCTTATAAAACAGCGTCGTGGGTATTTGCCATTCAGCATGCAGATGGTAGCACAGAGAATTTGTTTGACATTCCCAACTCGCCTTTTCGCCAGCGCCAAAAGGAAAAGAAAACCTGCTACAAGCCTTGCAGGCATATAGCAGGTAAAAAATGTAAACGCATGGCTCAGGGCTTTCCTTGCAGGCTCTTGTACAGCACATCATGAATGCGGCTGCGGATGTTGAGGTCGAGCAGTGTACGATTATCGCCACCACCGGGATGCACCCGGTTGCTGAGGAAAATATATACCAGCTCAGTAGCAGGATCTACCCATACACAAGTACCGGTAAAGCCTGTGTGCCCGTAAGTGGCAGCAGAAACAAACTGCGCAGGATAAGCTGTTTTTTCATTGCGCAGGCTGTTGTTTTTCTCCGGCTTATCAAAACCCAAACCACGGCGGCTAATGGGTGTTTGATAACTGGTGAACCAATCAATTGTTGATTTTTTCAAGTATTGCTTGCCATTGAACAGGCCACCATTCAACAGCATCTGGTACAACTTGGCCAGGTCTTCTGCATTGCTAAACAAACCCGCATGACCAGCCACATTACCAAACATGGCCGCACCGGGGTCGTGTACATAACCCCACACCAGTTGCTGGCGAAAAACCTTTTCCTGCTCAGTAGGGGCAATACTGCTGTTGGCAAAATGCTCATATGGTTTAAAGCCTGTAGTTCGCATACCCATAGGCGCATAAAACTGCTGCTGCACATATTGCTCCAATGGCAAACCACTCACAGCTTCTACCAACTTGCCCAGCAGAATAAAATCGTTATCGCTGTACACATACTTCAGTTCTTTAGCAGCTACAGGGCTGGTATAAATGCGGCGATACATGGTATCTACCCAATCGTTGCGCATAAAGAGTTGGTCTGTTACATCTACCGAAAAATTCGATTGTTTAAACGGCGTAAAAACCGCTGGCGAAGCTTTGCCAGTAGCTGCATCCGTTACTTCTTTGTAAAAAGGAATCCATGCTACCAAACCGGCCTGATGCAACAATAAGTTTTCTACCGTCAGGTTTTCCTTATCACCACCTTTGAGCCAAGGCAAATACTCGCTGGCTTTTTTCTTTACATCCACCTTGCCTTGTTCTACCAGTTTCATTACTGCTACTGTAGTGGCAGATATTTTTGTCACACTCGCCAAATCGAAAATGGTGCTGGTTTGCATGGGCAATGTTTGAGCCGCATCCAAATGGCCGTATGCTTTTTGAAACACCAGTTTACCTTTGCGCAACACCGTTACCACACAGCCCGGCGTAGCACCTGCAGCAATGGCTTCTGCAGCAATGGCATCTATCTGGCGCAAGGTGTCGCTGCTCATGCCCACTGCTTCGGGAGCCACGGCAGCAAAGGATTTGGCCGCTGTAGCACCAGTACCAAATTTCCAATTGCCTACGGTAACAGGCAATGACCCACTGGCGGCAAATTGCCCTTTGAGCCAGCTGGCTGCCACCGACTGAAATACAGAATCATCTTCATAACAAGCCACCAGGTTTTCATAGCCGGTAGAGTCGAACTGCGCCATAGCGTAAGGGTTGCCAAACAACAACAGTGAACTACCCTTTTTATTACCCAATGTTTTTACCAATGAAACTGCAGCTTCGCCCATGCTGAAATTGTTGGCCGGTTGGCGACGCACATCGTGCAAGCCAACAACAATATTGGCGGGTTTGAAGGCATTGATTTTTTTCAGCAATGAATCGGCCGTTGCTGCGGTGCCATTTTTCAAAGGCATAAAAAATACCTGATGCTGTTGAGCTTTCATCAACCTGGCCATAGGAATGTCAGGCACATTACCTACCAATATATATACTGTTTTGCTGCCGGCTTTTGGCTTGGCATGCATCGCATTTCCTCTCACCACCGTAAGTGCTTGTGTGGCTACTTCTTTGCGCAGCTCATCCACCTGTGCATTCAAATCGTTGAGCAAATTGGTTTCATTTACAGCAGCAGTTTTACCCAACACATAATCGTATTTCGCTTCCAGCACCCGCTTGCATTTATGATACACATCATTCCAAGTCAATCTTCCTGCCTCGATAGCTTTTTTAATGGCATCAATGGTTTTGGGTACATCGGCGGGCAGGCACAGCATGTCGTTGCCGGCAATGATGCTTTGCACAGCAGCTTCGCCACTGGGAAAATATTTGGCCACCCCTTTCATTTCCAATGCATCCGTAAATGTGAGCCCGTTATAACCGAGCTCATTGCGCATAAGGCCCGTAATGTTGTTGTACGACAATGACGTAGGCTTATTGGGCGTGGTATCTATAGCAGGTATGCTCAGGTGCGCCACCATAGCACTGCCAATGCCTTTGGCAAACAATTCTTTGAAAGGATACAGCTCCAACGCCGTCAGCTCATCCATGTTTTTATTGATGATGGGCAAATCATAATGGCTGTCTACACTCACATCGCCGTGGCCGGGAAAATGCTTGGCACAAGCCATGACACCGGCATCTTGCATGCCTTGCATAATGCGGGTGCCCATGAGGGCCACTTTGTATTTGTCTTCACCAAAACTGCGCACCCCTATCACCGGGTTGGCGGGGTTGTTGTTGATGTCAACCACCGGTGCATAGTTCACATGTATGTTCATCCGCTTACATTGGTCGGCAATGGCCTGCCCCACTTTGTACACCACGGCTGCATCATTTACCGCACCCATAGTAAGCTGATATGGAAATGATTTTACACCGGCGAAACGCATGCCCAAACCCCATTCACCATCTACCGTTACCATGATGGGTGTTTTGGCTTTGGCCTGAATGCTGTTGAGCAGTGCCGCCTGCTGCGCCGGACTGCCTTGGAATAAACACACTGCACCTACATTGTATTTACTTACCCAATCGTTGGCCAAACTATCAAACATAATGGGATTGCCTTTGGCATCCATACTGCTGGTACGAATAACCATGAGCTGCGCAATGCGTTCTTCATTACTCAACGATTGAAACACACTATCCACCCATTGTTGCTTTTGCGCCATCAACTGACCGGCACAAAACATCGACATCATAAAAAGCAAGCGACGCATTTTCGAACTGTTTATTGTTGCAAAGGTTACGAGTTTACATGTTTACGAGTTCACAAGTTCCAATGTTTGAAAGTTCCAATGTTCATTCCACTACTGGCATCCCGTCTTTCCAACTTTCCAACCTGCCAACCTGCCAAACCTTTTTACCATTCAACAAATCCCTACATTGCCATCGCTGGATTTTTCCGGCAATCACATCTATTGATGCAGTGTTCTACCAAACTTTAATGAAAACAACCATGAACGTAAAACATGTATTGCTCGTTGGTCTTTGCCTCAGTGGCACTGCTGCCATGGCGCAACCAACGCTCAAACAGGCCGGCAAATATGCCCAAACCATTACGCCTGCCGATTTGAAAAAACACCTGACCATTGTGGCCAGCGCCGAAATGGAAGGTCGGGAAACCGCTACCCCCGGTGAATACAAAGCCGCCGCTTACATTATTGAACAAATGAAAGCCATTGGCCTGCAACCCGGCAACAATGGCCAGTGGACACAATCGTACAACGTGTACCGCGACAGCCTGACCGAAGCTTCGCTGGAAGTAAATGGCAGCAAGCTGAACCTCTACAAAGATTTCAGTGCCACTACAGCCAACTACAACAGCCACATGAGTTTTGGCGAAGTAGTGTATGTAAACATGGAAGACAGCCTTTGGAAAAATAACAAAGTAGATGTGAGTGGCCGGCTGGTGCTGGTACGCATGAAAGCCCCAGCGGCCGGTGCCGGTGGTCGTGGCTTTTTTGGCGGCCCCGCCATGGTAGTTGGACAGCTGCAAGCCAAGGGTGCTGCTGCCGTACTCGTAATGGGCGATCGCATCAACGATGGCAAAGAACCAGTGATGAGCAACATGACCGTGGTAAAAGATCCTGCCCGCCAAAGCATCAACTTCTTTAGCGTATCCGACGCTGTTGCTGCACAACTGTTGGGTGCTGAGGCTGCTGCTGAAAAAAGCGGCAAACTGCAGAGCAAAAACATTAAAGCGAGTGTGCACTTCAGCTACCACGAAAAGCAAATCACCCTGGTGAGCAACAATATCCTCGGATTTTTGGAAGGCACCGATAAAAAGATGAGTTCCTGGTGGTAACCGGTCACTACGATCATATTGGCCGCCGTGGCGATATCATCAACTATGGTGCCGATGACGATGGCAGTGGCACCGTAAGTGTGCTGGAGCTGGCCGAAGCTTTTGTAAAAGCCAAAGCAGAAGGCAAGGGCCCCCGCCGCAGCATTTTGTTTATGACTGTGAGTGGTGAAGAAAAAGGTTTGTGGGGTAGTGCACACTACGGCAACAACCCTGTGTATCCGTTGGAAAAAACAACCGCCAACCTCAACATCGATATGATTGGCCGCACCGATACCGTGTACGAAAGCAAAAAGATTCTGCTTTGTATGTGTACCTCGTAGGTGAAGACAAGCTGAGCAGCGACCTGCCCGGCGTATCTGTACTGGCCAACAAAAATTTGAAAATGGTGCTCGATGGCCGCTACAACGACCCGCTGGATAAGAGCCGCATTTACTTCCGCAGCGACCACTACAATTTTGCCAAGCATGGTGTACCCATCCTGTTTTACTTCGATGGCATTCACCGCGACTACCACCGCCCTACCGATACGGTAGACAAAATTGAATTTGAGCTGATGGCCAAGCGTGCCCAACTGGTATTCCTCACCGCCTGGGAAATAGCCAACCGCAACGAGATGCTGAAGCGTGACAAGCCATTGCCTGCTGCAGCGCTCACCAGATAATTTTGAGGTTAGAAGTAAGAGTTACGAAGTGTCTTAAACCATGTAAAAGCGTAGGAAGTTTTCCTACGCTTTTTTCTTTTTGGGGGTCAGTGGTGGTACTACTATGTATCAGCAGTGGCGTTGGCACCCTGTCTCACAACAGGCAGGCGTTCAACCAATTACTACTATTTAGCTTTCTCTTTTTTGTCCGCTACTGCAGGAAAGGCCGTGTTGCTTTCAGTAATTTTTAATGTAACTATATTTGTTACATTAAAAACAAGTCCTACATTTGCTCCATTATGAACAACGCCAGGTTTGCAACCAACATGCACATTCTCACCCTGCTGGCCAGCACGCATGGCGAGTGGCAGAGTTCTGAGTGGCTGGCCACCAGCATAAACATCAACCCGGTGATGGTGCGCAAAGAACTGAGTGTGTTGCAGGCAGCAAGGCTGGTAGTAACCCGCAAAGGCAAAGACGGCGGATCCATGCTGGGCAAGCCTCCGGCAGCCATTACACTGGCCGAAGTGTATGCCGCCATCAAACAATCGGAAGTACTGGGCCGTAAAAACCTGAACCCCAATCCTAAATGCCCCGTAGGCAAAAACATCAATAAAAAACTCGATCAATTGTTTCTGGAAACAGATGAGATAGTAGCTGCTTTTTTAGCAGGCAAAACCCTCGCCGGTTTTGTAGCCCAATTTCACCGTTAATTTTTTTTACTCATAATTGTAACACTTTTAATTACATTTTATTCTATGAAAACAGGTATCACAGGCGCCACCGGACAGCTGGGTCAGCTGGTAGTAGCACAACTCTTACAAAGAACCGAAGCCAGCCAGTTGGTGGCTCTCGTTCGCAACACAGAAAAAGCCGCATCACTCGGCATTGATGCACGGGCATTCGATTACAGCCAACCCGATGTATATGCATTGCAGGGCATTGATAAACTCTTGTTGATTTCGGGCAATGAAATTGGCCAACGCAAAACACAACACGGAAATGTAATTCGTGCTGCACAGCAAGCCGGCGTACAATTGATAGTATACACCAGTTTGTTGCATGCCGATACCTCTCGCATTAGCCTGGCCGAAGAACATTTGGCCACAGAGCAATTGTTGCAGGCATCGGGCATACCGCATGTGATTTTGCGCAATGGCTGGTACAACGAAAACTATGCAAACGCCATTGCAGGTGCGTTGCATGCAGGCGCCATAGCCGGCAGTTCGGGTGATGGTAAAATTTCTTCTGCCGCCCGTATAGATTTTGCAGAAGCTGCAGCTGTGGTGCTGACAAGCACCGGCCACGAAGGCAAAGTGTACGAACTGGCGGGCAGCAGCAGCTATACGCTAACCGAGCTGGCTGCCATTGTAGCGGAGCAAGCAGGCAAGCCCGTGCAATACAACAACCTTCCGGTAGCAGACTACGCCAAACTGCTCAGCAGTTTTGGCTTGCCCGAAGCATTGGCGGCAACCATTGCCGGTTGGGAAACAGGCATTGCGCAAAACGATTTGCTGGACGAACAGCAGCAACTGGCGCAATTGATTGGCCGCCCCACTACACCCATCGCCGAAACTGTACGTGAAGTGTTGGCTGGTGCTGCACAGTAATTTTCCTAATCCTTCAATAAAAAAGCGAAGCGCCAAAACGCTTCGCTTTTTTAATATCGATATTGTAGAAAAAATAGCTGGAAGTAACGATCATGTATTACAGCAAAAGATTCGTACTTCCCACTTCTAACCTCCCACTTCTTTCCTTAGCCTCTGCGGGAAGGACCAGTGCGGCGGTCGACTTTGTTTTCGAGACGGTCGCGGCGGTTTTCTTTGCGGTCTCTTTTGTCTTCGGCTTTATCGCGACGGTCTTCTTTTTTATCCCGTACATCTTCTTTGCGGTCTCTTACATCTTCGAGTTTATCGCGGCGGCCACCGTCGTGTTGGGCATCCCGAACATCTTCGCGTTTGTCGCGACGGTCTTCGGCTTTATCCCGCTTGTCTTCGCGGCGGTCGCGGCGGTTTTCCTTGCGGTCACGAACGTCTTCTTTTTGTCCCGTACATCTTCTTTGCGGTCGCGGGTTTGGGCCTGGGTGGTAAAGCTGGCGAGTGCAATGGCGGCAGTCAGCAGGAGTTGTTTGGTAGTAGTGCGTGTCATGTTTTTTCGGTTTTTGTGCAGGTATGACACAGCGTTAGTGTTGAACGTTTAATGAGGGTTGGAGATTTTTTCTCAAGTGTATTTCAATGCCTGTGATAAAATCGATACTACCATGTCGCTGATGTATGTTGTATTGCTGACGGGCTGCCGGATGGTAGCGGTAGCCCCCGACGCTTCGGTCGGGGCTAAAGCGGACAGCCGGAACTGTTGCTGCGCATGCACCGCTGCTGACAGCCCCAAATGCTCTCTACGCTTATTGTGTGATACCGCCCCTACAGGGCTTACGGATCAAGGGTTTCTTGTATCCATGGGTGTAGCCCATGGCTGAGGTAGGTCGCCCTTGCAGGGCTGGGGAAAGATAAACGGACGACCGAATACAGACAACAGACTACGGACTGCCGTCTTTCGGACTTTCCGTCTCCTGACTACGGACTACCAACCACCGAATACTGTCTTCCGGACTTCCCGACTCCCGGTCTTTCCGTCTCCCATCTACGGACTTCCGACTACGGACTTACCCACTTTCGGTCTTTCCGTCTCCGATTGAAGAGATGCCTCAGCCGCTTCGGTCTGGACTTACAGCTTCCTTCGTCAGCATGACGAAAACTTCCGGCTTGCCGTCTTCCGGTCTTCCGGACTTTCCGTCTCCCGTCTACAGACTCCCGTCTCCGGACTTCCGACAACCGTCTCCCGACTCTCCCCGAACCCCTATTTTTGCCGGCTACAAGGAGAAACTGCGAGTGCCCGATATTATACAACTGCTACCAGACCACATTGCCAACCAGATAGCCGCCGGAGAAGTGATTCAGCGACCAGCCAGTGCCGTAAAGGAACTGCTGGAAAACGCCATTGATGCCGGAGCTACCGACTTACAACTCATTGTGACCGATGCAGGCAAAGGACTGGTGCAGGTGATAGACAACGGCAAGGGCATGAGTGCGACCGATGCCCGCATGGCTTTTGAGCGGCACGCCACCAGCAAAATCAAAACCATCGACGATCTGTTTAGCCTGCGTACCATGGGCTTTCGGGGCGAGGCGCTGGCCAGCATTGCGGCCGTGGCCCAGGTAGAGCTGAAAACCCGCCGGGCCGAAGACGAACTGGGCACTTTCATCCGCATCGAAAACAGTGTGGTGGTGCAGCAGGAGCCGGTGCAATGCCCCGTGGGCACCAGCATCAGCATGAAAAATGTGTTTTTCAATGTGCCGGCCCGCCGCAATTTTTTGAAAAGCAATACCACCGAGCTGCGCAACATCATGGATGAATTTACCCGGGTGGCCATGGCTTTTCCGGAAGTGCGGTTTAGCCTTACCAGCAACGGACAGCAGGTGTTTGTGCTGGAAAAAGGCAGCCTCAAACAGCGCATTGTACAACTGCTGGGCAGCCAGTACAATACCAAGCTGGTACCCATTAAAGAAGATACCGACTACCTCACCATCAGCGGTTTTGTAGGCAAGCCCGACACGGCCCGCAAAACCCGTGGCGACCAATACTTTTTCATCAACAACCGCTTTATCAAAAGTGCCTATCTCAACCATGCGGTAACCCATGCGTATGAAGACCTGCTGGCCAAGGACAGCTACCCTTCCTACGTGCTGTTTATACAGCTCGACCCGCAGCATGTAGACATCAACGTGCACCCCACCAAGCAGGAAATAAAGTTTGATGATGAAAAGATTGTGTATGCTTTTGTGCAGGCTGCCATCAAGCATGCACTGGCACAATTCAGCATTGCGCCGTCGCTTGATTTTAGTCTCAATGCCGATATACAACAACTGGATGCCGTGAGTAAACCGGTAACAGATGACATAGCCGAACGCACCATCAGCAGCAGCTTGTACCAAACCTTTACGCAAAAAAATCAGGCGCATAAAATTGAACCCAGTGCTGGTGCCATGCGCCCCATGCCCGGCAGCTGGATAGCGGACAAACAACAAACGGTTGACATTCAAAAGGCTGCTCAACAAGCGGGTGGCTTCTACTCTCCCCCGCCGGGGGATCCCGATGGCTATCGGGAGGAGGGGGGCCGGGGCCGCTGGCTGGCAAAGTGAACTGGCCAAACTAAAAGAGCAACTCTTTGAGATTTCGCCCAAAACGCCATACTACGATTTTGAACATGAGCAGCGGCCCATCAGCCGCGAAAAGCGTTTTCAGTGGATACCCGAAACGCCGCTCATGCAGGTGCATTGGGCCTACATCATTGCCATTACCAATCATGGTTATTTGCTCATTCACCAGCAAGGTGCTCACGAACGCATTTTGTATGAGCAATTGCAAAAAGCCATCTTCGGCAAACCCATTGCCACGCAGCAAAGTCTGTTTCCGGTAAGCATTGAATTGCAACCTGCCGATGCTTTGCTACTCACAGAACTATTGCCCGATATGCTGCAACTCGGCTATCAGGTAGAACCCTTTGGCCACAACAGTTTTATTATACACGGCACGCCTGCCGATGTAGACAGCGGCAATGAACAAAAAGCCATTGAGCACATACTGGAACACTACAAAAACTTCAATGCAGAAGTGAAGTTTAGCCGCCGCGAAAAACTCATTCGCACCCTTGCCTGGCAGCAAAGCATCAAGGCCGGCCGCAACCTCAGCGAAAAAGAAATGCGCAGTCTGGTGGAGCAGCTGTTTTTATGTACCACGCCCAATACCACACCGGGCGGCAAGCCTACCTATGTAGAGTATTCTATCGAGCAATTGCAACGGACTTTCGGGTAAACATTGAACCACAAAGGCACGAAGGACACGCAAGGAGCACAAAGTTTTTCCCTTGTGTACTTAGTGCATTCGTTGTGCCTTGGTGGTTCAACAACTTTTTAACAACTAAAAAATTAGTTATTTCACTAAGAAATTAGTTATATTCGGTTTGGAATTCCAATCGGGTGGTTGCAAACGCCCGGAAAAAGTACTGAAGAACAGAACGAAATGGATAGCACACAATGCAGGCAAACACCTGCGCCTCTGTGCCTTCCTCTTTCTCCTCTGTGGTAAATTAAAACCATGGCAAAATCAACCGTAAAGACACTGACCAAGGCCGAAGAACAGGTAATGCATGCCCTGTGGCAAATAGGCGAAGGCTTTTTGAAAGACATTGTAGAAGCCATGCCGACACCACAACCGCACAGCAATACGGTGGCTACGCTGCTCAAAATTTTGATGGACAAAGGCTTTGTAACCTCACAAGCCGTGGGGCGCAACAATTTGTACCAGCCACTCATGAGTAAGGCGCAGTATAGCAAGCAAAGCCTCGGCTCGTTGGTGAGCAGCTATTTCGATGGGTCCTACAGCAGTGCGGTCAGCTTTTTGGTAGACCAAAAAAAGCTGAGTGTGCAAGACCTGGAAATGTTGTTGAAGGAACTTAAAAACAAATAGCCTATGCATCCGGTAATGTTGTACCTACTGAAAATGCTGCTCTGCAGTGCCGTGCTGTTGGGCTACTACTGGGTAGCCCTGCGCAACGAACGGTTTCATCAGTGGAACCGGTTTTACCTGCTGAGTGCCATGCTGCTGAGTGTGTTGGTACCGTTCATGAACATACCGCTGCTGCAACCGGCCAAGCCAACTGCTGTGGTAGATATGGTAGCAGCCCTGCCCTGGAACAATGTGGTGCTGGTATACCAACCCAATACCACCTGGAGCTGGAAGGAATATGCCAGTTTGAGCATGCTCATGGTATCAGGGTTACTGCTGCTGCATTTGCTGCGCAGTGTATGGAAGGTGGTGCGTTTGTATCGCCACAATACACCCACTTATTTTCACGAAGTAAGTGTGGTGATTACAGAAGAACCTTCCGCACCATTTTCGTTTTTCAAGTGGCTGTTTTGGCGCAGCGATATCGACCCTGATAGCAGCAATGGCCAACGCATGCTGCAGCATGAACTAACTCACATCCACGAGAAACACAGTGCCGATAAATTGTTTGCCGAACTGCTGTTGATTGTGTTTTGGATGAACCCGTTTTTTTGGTTGATGCGCCGCGAACTGTATGCCATCCACGAATTTTTAGCCGATCAGCAAGCCATAGAGCGTTATGATGGCGCTGCATTTGCCGCCATGATTTTACAGGTGGCCACCGGCACACCCGCACCTGCACTCAGCAATCCCTTTTTTACCGCTCATCTCAAAAGAAGATTACACATGATAACAGCTTCTCATGAACCGAAATACAGCTACCTGCGCCGCATCAGCGGACTGGTACTGATGATTGCTACTGCCGCCGTATTGGTGGTAAGTATCGACAAAGCCTATGCGCAGGACAAAAAGAAAACACCGCCGCCACCACCACCACCTGCACCTGTAGCTCCTGCAAACGGGCAGTGGCCCGAGCTGCCCGATAGCATTCGCAAGGCAGAGGTGATTGACAAAAACGGTCACTGCTACATCAAATACGAAATGAAAGACGGCCGCAAATTCACCTATGAATTAAATGCAGCGAAAAAGAAAGGCTACTTCATTCCGCCTCCGCCACCACCAAAGGCGCCTGCGGATGAGCCAGTGAAACTCAACCTCAGCGGCATGAGCAGCAATCCTGAAACACAACCCTTATTTATTTATGCAGGCTTGGAAATTACCCAAGCTCAGCTACAACAAATCGATCCCAATACCATTGCCAGTATCGATGTACTGAAGGGCGAAAGTGCTACGAAGCTGTACGGCGAAAAGGGAAAGAATGGGGTGATTATGATTCATCCGAAAACGGAAGTCTCAGCTACGCAAAACGAGGTAGTGGTACAAGGGCAACCACGCTCAAACACCAGCAAGCCAGCCACCGCCAGTAATGGACCGGGTGAAGTGGTAGTGGTAGGCTATGGCAAGCCACGTGTACAAGTGCAGGGACAGGCTACTACCCTGCATGCCGATGAGGTAGTGGTCACCGGTTATCCAACTCCCAAAAGCAAGCAAACAGTTTTGCTGCGGGGTGGTGCTGGTTCAGACAATATGCCTGCGCTAATTTTCCTGGATGGCAAACGTATTACCGCAGCAGAAATGCAAGAAATTTCTCCCGACCAAATTGGCAGCATCAATGTATTGAAAGATGGTACAGCAGTAGCCAAGTATGGTGCAGAAGCAGAGAAAGGGGTGATAGAAATTTACAGCAAGAAATCTGGTGCTGTGTTTGCAGAAACTGAAACACCGCCAGCTTTTCCGGGCAACTACGATGGTTGGAGAAGATACCTTGAGCGTAATCTGCAATACCCGAATGAAGCTCAAGAAAAAGGCATACAAGGTAAAGTAGTAGTACAGTTTGTAGTAGATACAGAAGGTAACTTATCTGACATTTATGCCATGAACGACCCCGGTGGCGGTTTGGCACAAGAAGCCGTACGCATTATTAAATCCGGCCCCAAGTGGGTGCCTGCATTACAAAACGGACAAAAAGTAATAGCCCGCACTTCGCAAACCATCACGTTTCGTTTGGAGTAATCCTAACATCTCTATTTTAAAGCATACAAAAGGGACCGCATGATGTGGTCCCTTTTGTGTTAAGTGCTTTCATCAATCCAATTTGCTTTATACGCCCTGCATTTTTCTTTGTGCCTCTTTCAGCCTTAGCGTCTTAGAGGTTCAAAAATTCGCTAGTTATGCTCCCACACATGCAGCAGGTATTTTTCTACCGCTCTTCTCACAGCTGCTGCCGAACCATTGTGATTGTTGACCTGTACACTCAGCAGCAACAGCCGCCCTTGCTTGCTGGTCATATAGCCGCTTAGGGCTACTACCCCAGCCAGCGTGCCGGTTTTAGCAAACAGCTTTCCTTCCAGTGGTTTGTAATAATTGGTAAGTGTGCCATCATTGCCGGTAGGCAAAATATTTTGCAAACGGGCCATGGAAAATTCGCTGCGGCATTGCTGCAACAGCCAGATAAAATCGGCAGGCGTAAACAGATTATAACGGCTCAGTCCACTGCCATCAACCCAACGGGGTTTATCAGGCATGGCTTGCAAATCTGTTTGTAGCAAACTATCAATCACATCGCTTTCATTCATGTAGCCAAACCACTGCTGGCTAATCATGAGCAAGGTTTGCTCAGCAAAAAAATTGTCGCTGCGGTGCATCAGCGGTTTCATCATGCTGTCGGTTGGTTGCGAGTATATCTTTTGCCAGCGCAGATTTTCAGGAACTGACGCATGTTCGAAATACCAGTCGTTGCCCAACTGTGTAGCTGCCAGTTGAGACGAAGACGCCGGCGTCATGTACAAAGTAGTATTGGTGCGTTTGGTTTTGCCAGGCCACAGTGTAAATGCTGGCTGATCAAACAACCGATGTATGCTAAAACCCGAATCCCGGAAGTGGTCAATGTTCGTCACCAATCCGGCAACGTTAGCGGGGTTGCTTTGCACGTTGCCATTGGCCTGTAGTGCAAAGCTGGCCACATTGCCGTACATAGGCATGCTACTGCGGGGCGCCATGTAGGTAGCATCGTAATCGTTCCAGCTCCAGCCATTGCCATAAGCTGTGGTGGCCATGCCGGCATTGTACCAATTCACTTGCTTGTATTGCTGCAGCACAGTTGCCAATGGTTGATGCTTGTAATCGGGGTGCAGAAAAGTAGGATCGGCATGCGAACGGAAATGCACAACACTGTCGTTGGATTTGGCCACGTAGCCAGCTATCAGACTATCGCCGAGGTATTTCAAACCGGCGTACATGGTCCAGAGTTTGGTATTACTGGCGGGTACAAAATACTTGTGCTCGTTGTGTGCAGCAAGCAGCTGTTGCGATTCGGCATCTACAATCATAATACCTACATGAGCATGCTGCAGCGTACTGTCTTCCAGCAATGTAGTAAGTGCCTCATACTGTTGCAGGCCCCGTTGTATTTGCCTGCCCGACACACAACCCATCAGTAACACCGCCATCACCAACAACTGAATTATATCATGCCGCCTGTTCATATTCCCGCTTATTTTTAGGTGAGTCAAACTAACAACAAAAGCTTTACAACGCTTCTGCCGTGTCTAAAAAAATAACCAGATGGCTGTTACTCCGCAAGTTCATTGCGCCGGTATTTTTACTGGCAGCATTGACCATTGTAGGTACCGTTGGCTATGTTTTCATCGACGATTACACGTGGATCAATGCGCTGTACATGACCATCATCACCGTTGGTACGGTTGGGTTTGGCGAAATACAACCGCTAAGTAATGCGGGCAAACTCTTCACCATTTTTCTCATTATTGCCAGTTTGGCTACGGTGGCCTTTTACATCACCATGGTTACCCGCCTGCTGCTGGATGGTGAATGGCGACGGCAATACAGATTGTACAAGCAAAGCAAAAGACTCAACAATATGCACAACCATGTAATTGTGTGTGGCTACGGCCGCAACGGAAAGCAGGCTTGTGAAGTGCTGCGGCAAAATGGCATCACATTTACCGTGATAGAACAACGCCAGGAATATGTGGCCGCTGCTGAACATGAAGACCTGATTATACCTGGTGATGCCACCAAAGATGAAGTGCTGTTGGAAGCGGGAATTATGCATGCCAAAGCACTCATTAGCGCCCTGCCCAACGATGCCGATAATTTGTTTGTGGTACTCACAGCAAGGCAACTCAATCCAAACATTACCATCATCAGCCGGGCCAGCGATGACCACTCCATTAAAAAATTGAAAATAGCTGGTGCTACCAATGTAATAATGCCCGACAAGCTGGGTGGTGCTTACATGGCTTCGCTGGTGCTGATACCCGATGTGCAAGAGTTTTTATCGATGCTGAGCAGTAAGCACAACGAAAAGTTTCAGGTAACGGAATTGGAAGTAACACAGGCCATCAACCTGGG